>CAZAWC010000043.1:0-18371 GCA_964488595.1 uncultured Staphylococcus sp.
CTTCACTCTCATTTCAGGGGAATGATTTTGAATCCAACTTGGGTCAGGAGCTGACCGTCACCAGCAATGGCGACATTCCTTCGGGGCGCAGGGTGTATATACGTGCAGCTGCCCGTATCAATTACTCCACTGCCGAGGTATATCGCTACAATTACAGCGAGCCTCTTGAGGTGCTGATACCTTAAATTTCCATAATCCGGGTGTTGCCGTGAAAGTAGATTTTTGCGGCAACGCCCTCTTATTCTAAAGAATGTTATGAGACAACCTATTAAATTCCTTCCCTATCTTAAGAGCACAGTCTGGGGCGGCGAGGAGATATCCCGTTTCAAGGGTCTCAGAATAAACTGCAAGAACATAGGGGAGAGCTGGGAACTGTCGGCTGTGCCCGGATGCGAGAGTATCGTGATGGACGGTGACGACTGCGGGATGACGTTAGCCGATATGGTGAAGAAATATAAGGATAAACTGGTAGGGACGCATGTCTACAACCGTTATGGCGATGAATTTCCGCTGCTGGTGAAGTTTATAGATGCGCGAGATGATTTGTCGATTCAGATGTCACATCTCCACAATGACTTTGCGAGTGATGCCATCGACTATACTTATCGTCCCGACTGCAAGACAGGTGCCCGGAGTGAAGCGTCTGCCGCCACGGAGAGCCTTGTGAAGAGTGAGCATTTCAGGGTTCACAAGGAGGTGGTAGACGGAGAGCGCAGGATCAGAAACAATGATGATTCTTTCATGGGGCTTGTGTGCATTGAGGGTAATGGAAGTCTGAAGGTGGATGGTATATCTACGTCAGTGAAGCAGGGCGAGTCGCTGCTTCTTCCGGCACATACTGATGAATTCGATGTGGAGGGTACGATGGCATTTCTCACCATCGTAATCCCCACGTTGATGGCAGAGGCCAATGTGTGAGATACACATTCAGCAAGAGCTGAAAAATCCCGATTCGCTCCGGCGAGTCGGGATTAATTATTTTTGGTTAGGAGAGGGGAGGAGGTGTTAAATTGTTTAGCAATTTCCAAATCTCTTGGTAAGAGATGGTTATTTGTAATGCGAAATTAGTAAAAATTCTAATAATAACCAAATTACGAAAAGCTTTTTTAACACGGATATCCGAGAAATCCGATATATATTTAGCAAAAGCCATTTTTCGCCTTTATCCACCTGTTATGAATCAGCTGTTTAGCAAATTTCAACATCTCTTACCAAGAGATAGTGATTTTTGCGTAACAGTGAGACGCTTTCATAGGTGGCAACGCTTACAGACATACTTGCATTAGAACCTCTGTTTCAAGACTATATCACTTCAGAAACAGGGGGAATAGAAGAATTGTCGGAAAATTCGATTTAGGTTAAAATCGACATCAACACAATTGAGTGATATTAAGCCACATAGCAATCGGGAGATATTGCGGAATTTCCAATCGAGGCTTTTGACGCTACGCACGGAGACAGCTTACAAGTACCGCAACACCATCTCTGAAATTGACCTTTTCGTCACCGGTCACCGTCTCCAGCTCTCTGATTTGAACCTTGTTATGGTGTGCGACTTTACGGTTGAGCTTCTGCGCCGTGGATTGGCTATGAACACTGTCATCAGACACCTTAATATATTCAATAGCCTTGTGAAGTGGGGTGCCTCGAATGGTATGATGCTGCCGTCAACTGCTCCGCGGGAGATGGCGCGCATTTTGGAGGATTCCGCTAAAGCTATGGCTGTTTGTTCAGATAAACTGTCATTGCCCCCTTTGATGAGAGAGACGGAGTTTGATACGCTGCTTAGTGGACTTCGTAAGGAACTTAGAGGTAGTGGGAAACATGATGTCTATGTGGATATGCTACTGTTCTCGCTCCTTAACGGGGCGATGCCGTTGAAGGAGGTTGCCATGCTGAGGAAAGATGAGGTTGCTGACTATAACGAGGCATCAAGGTATGTGGCAGAGCGCAACCGCAGCAGTGAGCGGAAGTATGTGTTCGACCTCAAGCAGTCTTACCAGACGCCGAAGCAGGTTTACAAGTCCGTAGAGAAGGAGTTGAAAGAGAGATACGGTAAATTTGCCATTGGTAGCGAAAAGGGTACTACCGGCAACGGTAAATGTGCCACGGTAGCCGATAAATTTGACGGTGATATGTTGGTGCGGTCGATGTGGGTTGCCATGGCGATAAAGAGCGGTGCTACTGCGTCTGAGGCGCTGGCGTGTCAACCTGACGACGCACCGTATGCATTGCCGAAATTCTGTGAGAAGATATATGCTGACTCCTCTTCTGCGGATGGAAAGATGGTTTCTTTGGACGTGGTTGAAGATAAAGGAGCGGTGGAAAATGTGAAGAAGTCGCTTTGGGAACGGTCAGTGACGACGATGCTGACGAGTGACCTTCCGCGTTGGTATGCGATGCACCTGCGTAAGGGTGTGAACTACGACGAGTTGCGGAAGGAGATTGCCGAGGGTTTTCACCCTGCACCGGAGCTCTTTTACCCGAGTGAGACTATCAAGAAGCGCATTGGCAGTCGTACTGTTATTGATGACAAACCTTTCATAACCAGCACTGTATTCTTCAAGACTTACCCCGAGAAGATACTTCCGATGTTCACGCGCATAGGTGACAAGGCGTGGTGCTACCGTGTGACGAGGGGTTCGGGGTCACCTTACGCTGTTATCTCTTCGAGCGATATGAGCCGTTTCCAGTCGGTTATCGGTATCTTTACCCCTGACATTGAGATACATCCGCTTGGTGAACTGACTCCGAAACCGGGTGAGTCGGTAATCGTAATCAAGGCAGGCTATAACAACCGTAAGGGGGAGGTAGAGGAGGTGATTAACACCGAGAGCGGGTCGGCTATCTTCCGCATCAAGCTCTCCACCGACCAGGGCTATGAGTGGCGTGTTGACCTCGACCCCCACCAAATCGAACGGCTTTTGAAATGACTACCTCTTACAAGCGCATAAGTGAAAGTGTAGAAGACCTCTTGGCAAAATCGCATTATATGGTAGCGAAATGCCAAGTTGACGGTAACCTCACCTTCGACGGATACACCAAAACGACGGAGGAAACCGACAACGAAAGCCGTTGTCGCAACCTCTGTTTGCGATTGGAAAAAGCTCTTATAGAGTGCACTCCGGAAGAGATTCCAGGTCTGTTAGAGATGTACGAGCTGCTCCATCGCATCGGCTATGCAAAGGAGCCTTCGCAAAGCTTCATCGCGACCCAGCGTAATCGAGTCTATACCGCTTGGCGTTCAGGCAACCTCAACATTCAGGAGAGTCAAGTCTACCCCTTGCTTAAGAGAAGCATAAACGGTCGTCACTTCGCCCAAATGATGCTCAAAAACTGGATAAAGACCTTGTTGAAGCACAATCGCTTCCCCAACGTCACCACACACGAGAACTACCGTCGCCTCTCCATCGTAATGCGCGAAGACATTGACAAAGAGCTGAAAAGGAAATGGTACGAAGCGAATCTCGTAGATGACCTCACGACACTGAGCACCCCGCTTCTTAAGAGCTACCGCAGTTTTGTAAGCTCTCTCTTTCCGTCAGTTCTCACCTGGAAAGACCAGCAGGGTATAGATGCAGAAATCCTTGTGGAGCTTATAGATCGTAGAGTTCAGAACTCTTATATGTATAAAGCTCTTGGAATCAATAAAGCCCGGGTTATGAATAAAAAGTGATTTTATTCGAATTATTTGGCATGTTTCATTGTTAATTTTATAAAAAGGATTAACTTTGCAGAAAATAAGGGAACTATGTCGAAAAAGGAGATACTGACAATATTGAAAGCTCGAATGGACAGCTTTATGCCACAGGATGCGAAGGTAATGCTGTTCGGGTCGAGAGCCAGAGGTGACGAATCGGATACCTCTGACTGGGATTTATTGGTGCTTCTCCACCGTCCCGGAAGTGTCAGTGTTGACGAATTAGGGCAATTATCCTTCCCTTTCTACGACTTGGGGGCAGAACTTGACATAGAGATTAATCCCGTAATTTACACCGAGGAAGATTGGGAGAAAAGAAATTTTACCCCCTTCTATAAAAACGCAACCGCAGACAGCGTACACCTATGGGGTTGACCGAGAGACCAAAACAGGATTTGATAAACTATCGTATCGCTAAGGCAGACGAGGTTTATAAGGAGGCACTTGATGTCGCCTCGCTGAATCATTGGAATCTCGCGGTGAACCGTCTCTACTATTCTGTATTTCATATAGCTTCGGCATTGCTATTATCAGCGGGATATACCGCGAGAACACATAGTGGAGTCATGCGCATACTTATGAAAGACTATGTGCGCACCGGTTTGCTGAGTGAGGAGGATGGAAAGCTTCTTTCCTCTTTATTTAATATGAGACATACTGGTGACTACGACGATATGTTTGACTGGACTCAGACTGAAATCGAGCCGTTGATTATACCTACCAAGCAACTCATTGACAAAATAAAGACATTGGTATGACGCTTTTAGTTGCTTGGATAGGTAAGGATGATAAGCCTCAAGGTAAGGAGACCTCGTCTCTTTATATTGGGTCGGATAGCAGATATTCATGGCAGCCGGGGACTAAAAGATTTGATTGCGGACCGAAAACGTATGCTTGCAGCACCTCTCCCAATATATTCGGATTCTGTGGCGATGTCACTTTCTGTACGACAGTGATACCGCAAATAAAGGATCGGATTGACAGCAACACCTTATTTGAGGAAACGAGCAAATTGGAAGAGAGGCAGGAAAAAATCAAGAACTTTATAGCTACTTCCATTGCTGCCTATCCATCTGCGATATTAACTAACTTTGAAATTCTTTACGGAACTCGGATAGGTCAGCAGTTCTCATTGCTTTCATATGAGTTTTCAAAGAAAGATAAAGAATTAAAGGTTAATTCAAAGACATTTCCAGCAGAATCAAATATAGTGCATACAACCGGTACCGGAAAAGAAACCTTTGAAAATTATTGGACAGTATATGATGCCCCTAAAGCGGATAATTCAAAGACATCCAGAAATATATATCATATACTTTCAGAAAGTATAAAAAATAACGAAGATAGGGCTACCGGAGGCTATCCGCAGGTAGTGGGACTTTATAGGGGTGGGAATGCCCGGGTGTTTGGGATAGTGACTGATGGAAAGCTGATTATCTCCGGCAAAGAGGATGCGTTTACTCCCGCACTTGCTAAGATAGAATGGAGAAACGATAAATTTGAACGGGTTGATGTTACCACTCAACAACTGTTGGAGGGGGCACAGCCACATTATTTTAAGAAGATAGAGCTTCTTGAAGAGAAGAAAACCTTAAGAAAATAGTGCTTCTTAAAGAGAAGACTGGAGAAAGCAAGAAATAAATAATGCTATTGTAGTGTAAAAGTAGCACGCTCACCTTGTTAGTGAGAAGACCTGGGGCGGTACCAGGCTTTATTTTATTTCCCATCTTTATTATTTTCCTGTAGGACATAGTATTTCAATTATAAAATATAACAGTACATGTTATATTGCAATTGTCATTATAGATACCGAGACCAGATTTGTGAATTGGTAAACTTCTTATCTTGCACTGTGGAGTGTAGTAGACAAGTACGAATTAGACTTCAGAATAATAAAGAGGTCGTCTGCTCAGAAAACAAATTAGAAGAAATACCCTTGACTGAATCAATCCTCCAATCCTGCTACAAATCAAAGACGTATGTCCGTGACGGTAAATTGGATATACTTTGGTATTGAGAAGGCAAGAACGATGTCACAATTGGAGTGAAAGAATTAGCTTTACTTACTGATTTCAGCCAAGGGATAACTTCATTTTATTAATAGTATTAGCAATTAACCTTATATGAAAATAATTGATAGGATATTAAAAGCTATACGAAAAACAAGAACTCAAGTAGCTACTGTCGAAAGAGAGGTGTCAGGAATTAAATTTTATATACATCGCCTTAATATTGAGGATAAAATCCTCAATAGCAAAGAAAGTGGAATAACAACAACTCCTTATACTCAAAATAATATCATTGTTTCCTTGACAACCTATGGTAGAAGAATCAATGATGTGTGTTTTACCATAGAATCATTGATGCAGCAGACTATGAAAGCTAATAAAATAGTGCTGTGGTTGGATAAGAATTTTGAGAATAAAATGTTACCAACTTCCTTATTGCGCCAGGTAGAGCGAGGTTTGGAAATAAAGTTCACAAAGGATATTAAGTCATATAAAAAGTTAATCCCTGCCCTTAAAGAGTTTCCAAATGATGTAATCATTACAGTTGATGATGACGTTATATATGAATTTGATTTTCTTGAAAAATTTATAAGAGCACATTTGGAAGATCCGAACAGCATATATGCTGGACGCATTCACTCAATGACTTTTGATGAGAAAGGTAATCTTAAGCCCTATATGGAGTGGAATTGGAACTGTGCTTCTGAACCATCTAAACATCTCGTGACTGGTGTTGGAGGTGTATTATATCCACCCCATTCTTTATACGAGGATGTAGATAAGGAGGAGATTTTTATGTCCTTAAGTCCGTCAGCTGATGATGTATGGTTTACGGCTATGGCAAAATTGAATGGTACTGACATAAAAAAAGTTGAGACACGTAACCCTAGAGGGGAGGACTACGTGTCAAATGATGCTGTTCAGGATATAGGCCTATTCAATATAAATGTAGGAGGGGAGGGGCATAATGATAAACAGATTAAAGCCGTTTTTTCCAAATATAATATATATAACCTCATTAGATGAATTAATATTTCCTCTTAAAAAGGGCCAAATCGAAAATCCTTATGAGTATAATATCCTTTTATAAACGATTCCATGAAAAAGATTTGCCTCTTATCCTAACTGATTTGAAGGGATATGTTGAGTACAGAAATGACGTATATAACCTTAATTATGAATATCCTAAGACGAGTTATGCCCAAAAGAAGCTCGCATTTCTTTTTTTTCGAAGAAATATAAATGGCTTTAGGGATATGGTATATTATCGCTTAGGAAATAATCTATGTTCACGTTTTCTAAAGAAAATTTGGTCTCCTACACCTAATTGTCATATGGATATAGGACAGGTTGAACCTGGAGGTATTGTGTTTCATCATGCTTTTAGTATTTTCATAAATGCTGATTATGTAGGTCGAGGAACAAATTTTAGGAATAATACCACAGTGGGAAATAAATTAGTTAAAGGTACTAATATACGTCCCTATATCGAGGATCATGTTACAGTTGGTGTTAATTCAGTACTTATTGGAGGTATTAGAATTGGTCATCATGCCGTAATTGGGGCAGGTTCGGTAGTAGTGAAAGATGTTCCTGCCTATGCCGTTGTAGCTGGGAATCCTGCACGTATTCTCTATATAAAGGATAAGGAAAATGTAGATGAATAATAATTATTTTATCTGAATTATGTCAATAAAGGCTGAACTTACAAAAGGAGTTTTTTGGATTGCCTTAGCTAAATACTCAGGCATTTTCATATCTTTGGGTATAACGGCCATTCTAGCTAGACATATATCGCCAGCGGCTTTCGGTACAATGGCTGTGGCCACGGTGATTATGGCTTTCCTTGACATCTTCACTGACTTGGGAATAGGCGCTGCTATTATACAGTTTAAGGATCTGACCAAAAGGCAAATCAATTCTCTCTTTATGATTGGATGTATTACTGGTGTATTACTTGCAGGGGGATTGTTCTTTTTAAGTAAACCTTTAGCGGAATATTATAAAGATAGCCAATTAATTCCAGTGAGTCAGTGGTTATCCTTAGCCTTACTTTTTTACGCTTTCAATATTGTTCCGAATGGTCTGATGCTTAGGAATAAACGGTTTAAGGTCGTATCCCTCCGTACCTTAGGTTTTCAGGTTATTAGTGGTGGAATAGCGGTGTGGGGAGCATTAAGAGGTTGGGGTATCTATGCACTTATTGTCACTCCTGTTACAACTGCTATTGGTGTATTCTGTGTGAATTTTTATAATTATCCACAACGTCTTCTGCTTAATATTGACTTTGGAGCAGTAAAAAGGGTATGGAAATACTCCTCGTTTCAATTCCTTTTTAATGTGATGAACTATTTCTCAAGAAATATTGACAAGCTAATAATAGGTAAATATTTTTCGATGAGCGATTTGGGGTACTATGACAAGTCGTACCGCTTGATGCAACTCCCCTTGCAGAACATATCTTTTGTCATAACGCCAGTACTCCATCCCATATTGTCCTCATTACAGGATGATAAAGCAGAGCTGGCTAATAAGAATACCAAATTAACTACGCTACTTAGTCAAATCAGTTTTCCTTTGGGTATTATCCTATATTTCTGCGCTGGTGACATAATTGAGATAATCTTCGGTCCCGCTTGGAAACCCTCAATACCAATATTTAAGATTTTAGCTTTTTCAGTTCCCCTTCAAGTAATCTTATCTACATCAGGATCTATCTTTTTGGCTTCTGGAAAATCAAACCATATGTTCTATGTTGGCTTAATAAATACTTCCATTACTGTGGCAGGATTCTTTATAGCAGCAATTTTTTTCAAAACAATTGAGAGTATGGCTTGGGCTTGGGATATTACTTTGCTAATAAATTTCTTTACCAGTTATATAGTAATGTATATTCTTACATTCAAAGCAAACATATTCCAATATCTATCTAAGTTTATCCCTCAGATAATAAATAGTGGAGTAGTAATAGTACTTATGTTTGTTCTATACGGTAATATCTCAAGATTAAATGCTATTAGTTCTTTACTTTTGAAATCACTTACGGTTATTGTGAGTACATGTGTAATGGGATTAATATTACATCAATATAATCCAATTGATTGGTTAAAGAAAGGATGTAGGAAAATTGAAAGTAAATTACGTAGCTAAAATTTAATTAGATTGGGTCAAAGTCATTTGATTGCGGAATAAATTTATAGAATAAAAAATATAATTGTTAATAGAATATAATGACTAAGAATGCTTTACATCTTTCGCTAACCTTTTTTGATTCAAATTCTGGAGTTGATCAAAAAATCACCTCACAACTTTATTCTCTAAAAAATAATGGGTTTAATAAAGTGTTTAAGGGGATGTTTAATGAGAATAATTGGTTTTGTATCGACAATGTTCCAATAGCTAAAAGACAAAGTATCTCTCATTGGTGGCCTCAAAAGCGATTTTATTCTAAACTAATTGACTTTGTAAAGGAAAATAAAATCTCATTTGTTTATTTCAGATTCAACTGCCGCAGTGAACCGGCAATGATTTGGTTCTTTCATAAATTGAAGCAGCTGGGGATAGTAAGTGTTATGGAAATCCCTACATACCCTTATGAGGGAGAACTGAAAAAGGATCGATTCTATTATCTTGATAAACTAACACGAGGTTTTTTAAGTAAACAGATGCATAGCATTGTAACTTTTTCTGATAAGAAAGTTATTTTTGGACAAAGGACGATAAATATTTCGAATGGCGTTGATTTCAATAAGTTACCTATAAGGCAATTCCAAAATTCCTCAACATTTAATATTTTAGGAGTTGCGAATTTAAGATACTGGCATGGTTATGATAGGGTTATAAGAGGATTGGCCAACTATATAAAAGAAAAGAATCATCCTGAGGTTTATTTCCATATTGTTTCAGGAAAAGAAAATAACGATGTTAGAGAATTGAGAGAATTAACTAAGACTTTAAGCTTAGAAAAATATGTTGTTTTTCATGGAGAGGTAGTTGGAGAAGAGTTGGATCTACTTTTTAATAAGTGTCAAATAGCGGTAGGAAGTTTAGGGAGGCATAGAAATAAGATCTATTCACTGAAAACACTCAAAAATGTAGAGTATGCAGCTAGGGGTATACCATTTGTATACTCTGAGAATAATGAGGATTTTGACGATAAACCTTATGTAATAAAAGCGGATCCAGATGAAAGACCAATTAATATAGTAACTCTCATAGACAGATTTAGTTCGATTACTTTAAAATCTGAAGAAATAAGGGAGTCTGTTAAGTCCCTAAGTTGGGATAATCAGATTGCAAAAATAGTTAAAGAAGTCTATAAGTAAATAGCTACATATAAGTTATTGGTAAAATGAAAGTTCTTTGGATAACAAATATTGCTATGCCACCTCTGTGTAATGCAATGGGATGGTCTATACCTGTAAGTGGTGGATGGATGTATTCTTCGTTAAAAAGAATTATTGATTTGGATAAATCGATCCACTTGGCAGTTGCAACTGTGCATACAGGGAATGCTTTAATTGAAAAAGAAATTGATGATGTAACGTATTATGCGTTACCGTTAAACGGAAAAAATAAGAGTAAATATTGTTCAGATTTTGAACAAGTTTGGGAAAAGATAGCAAATAGTTTTAAGCCCGATATAGTGCATATTCATGGTTCTGAATTCCCTTATGGTTTAGCCTATGTTAAGGCTTGTGGTAACCATAATGTTGTGGTGTCTATTCAAGGTTTATTGTCCGTAATTAGCAGGTACTACACTCTGGGTATAGATGTAAAGCTGGCAAGAAAGTGCTTAACTTTTAGAGATATTGTACTAAGAGATTTCTTTATTAGAGGGGCTACTTCGTTTACTAAAAGGGGGAAATATGAGATTGAATTAATCAAAAGAGTAGATTATGTGATAGGGCGTACAGAATGGGATAAAAGTCAGGTATGGGCAATCAATCCAAAGGCGAAGTATTTCTTTTGTGGAGAAACTTTAAGAGATTCCTTTTATGCGCATAAATGGAATTATAAGAATTGTATACCCCATTCAATATTTATTTCTCAGGCAAATTATTCCATAAAAGGCTTGCATATTCTCCTTCAGTCTTTACCGTTGATTCTTAGAGAATTTCCAGACACAAGATTATATATTGCAGGTGCGAATGTCACTAATCTACCTTGGTGGAAAACTCCAGGTTATGGAAAATATATTAAAAAATTAATCAAACGATTAAATTTAGAGGGAAAACTCGTATTCTTAGGAGCTTTATCCGAACAAGAAATGTGTGATTGTTTTTTAAAAGCCAATGTGTTTGTTTGTCCTTCTTCAATTGAAAATAGTCCAAATTCTCTTGGTGAAGCTCAGGTTGTAGGGGTACCGTATGTGGCATCATATGTAGGAGGTATACCAGATATCGTTGCTGGAAATGAAAAAGCTTTATATCGTTTTGAAGAAAAGGAGATGTTAGCAAAGAAAATTTGCCAAATATTTTCAGAGGGTAAAGATTACAAGGTAATACCTACAAATCTTGAAAGATATAATGGAGATATCAATGCCAAAACCATAATTAAAATATATAAGGATATATACCAGTCAGAGGATAAATAGGTATAGATGATGATAATTCGTAAACTTTTCAGAATAGGACCTAAAATAAGATTCTTTTTTTACCTCTACTTTAATAGACTATTTCTTAAAATAAATGGTGTGGATTATGGTAAAAACGTATGTATTGTAGATAGGTTTTATCTAACGATGTTGTCGGGTGCAAAGTTGAGTATTGGAAATAATTTTGTTTTTACTTCAGGGGATGGAATTAATCCATTAAGTAGAAACATAAGGGGT
Organism: uncultured Staphylococcus sp.; assembly: GCA_964488595.1. Classification (GTDB taxonomy): domain Bacteria; phylum Bacteroidota; class Bacteroidia; order Bacteroidales; family Muribaculaceae; genus Duncaniella. The sequence continues at coordinate 11,543 of CAZAWC010000043.1, forward strand.
AAAATCTATATAGCCGAGAATGCTATAATTAGAATAGGTAATGATACTGGAATATCCGCTTCTTCGTTGAGGGCAAAAGAAAGGATAACAATTGGGAACAATGTCCTTGTCGGTGCCGATTGCTTAATAATGGATACGGATGCTCATAGTTTAGACTGGAGAATTAGAGCTGGTCTATTAACTACTTCCTCAGGTAAAATAATCACCGATAGGGAGGCTGCCTCATCTGCACCAGTAGTTATAGAAGATAATGTAATGATAGGAGCCAGATGCATAATATTAAAGGGTGTCAAGATTGGCTCACGTTCAATTATTGCGGCCGGCAGTGTGGTAACGAAATCGATTCCTTCTGATTGCATAGCAGGAGGTAATCCTTGTAAAGTAATAAGATTTCTATCCCCGAGCGAATGAAGAAATACTATATATTAGATGCCATAACAATTCGTAGAATATCCTTATTGTGTGTAATAATCCAATCTATTGGAATACGATTTTTTAGTGGCATTGGCTTTCTGTTAACCTTTATAATATTATTAATAAATTATCATAATTATAGAAAAATTAGGGTTAGTCATCCTACATTATTGTGTTTAATTGTAAGTGCGATAATTGGGATTTGTGTATTTAAAGGTTTCACCGTATCATCTATAATGTATTTAATTGTAACCTTACTAGCAGCGGTAAGTGTTATATTAAATTATAATGAAAATAGTGAAGATTTTATAAAAGATATATATCCTATATTATGGTTCCTGTCCATTTATGGACTAATAAGTTGGAGTGTGTTTATGCTCATCCCCAGTTTATTCCAAACTGTAGAATGGGGACTTAAGTATTCTACTTTATATTACTTACTAATAAATATCTCCTCTGCTCAAGGTTCCTTGCCGAGATTAAGTTCATTATTATGGGAACCAGGTTGTTGTCAATTTATTTTAAACTTTCTTTTAATTATTCTTGTCACATGTAGAGAAAAAAAATATAAAATTATACTTGTAGCTCTTCTTATTTTGGCTACTCGTTCAACAACTGGATATATCAACTTAATCTTGGTCATGATACTCTATGCAAGAGTTAATAAGATAAATATTATTAAAATTATATTAGTGGGTTCTTTTGTCTTTGGGTTAGGTTTATATTCAATAGTATCAGATAATATCAATGATAAGGTTGCAAATACTTCAGGAATAATTCGAGTAAGAGACTTCTATGTTGGATACGAACTGACAAAGCGTCATCCGATTAAAGGAGTAGATACCGCTAATTTAGATATTAATCCAGAAGCTCAGGTTTTAGAAGATGAAATTTGGGGAATAAATTCTCCATGGACTCTAACACAAGGATATTTTGCGGGGGGATATACGAATGGATTAATGGGGGTTTTTCTGGATTATGGTGTGATACTTGGATTGATCCTCTATTGGTATACTCTTCGATCTCCTCTGATATGGAATAATAAGAATAAAATTACTCCTTGGTGTTTTTATGCGGTTTATTTTTGCTCTTTAACTGGGGAACCAATAGCCCGCACGTCCTTATTCTTTTTCTTTGCGTTATCCTATTTAGTACTTGGTAAAAGAAAGGCAAAGTTTCCTGATAACTTGAAGTATAATTTTTCTAATAAAAAACTCACATCTGAAAAAGGGTAGTTTTATAGTACCGTGTATGAGCATTTAGAAGAGCAAGGAATAATTTATAATAGGTATAAGAACAATGCTATTATCTGAAAACTTGAAAAATTGAATGATAAGATTACTTTATAGTTAAATAGTTATATATGCGATATTTGATATTTGAATATAAATATGAAGGGCACTATGTAGAATATATAAGGTATCTTCTGACGTATGCGAAAACTTATTTGCCAGATGATATTATTCATTTAGTTCTTTCTTCTTCGTATAAAAAAAGTAATCTACCTCAATCCGACAACTTCTTATATCATTATCTCACTGATGATGAAGTGAGTTTAATAAATAAAACCGGAAAACTATCTATTTTAACACATTCATATTATAGATGTAAAACTTTATCACGATATATTCTCAAATATACTATTGATAAGACCATACTACTAAATTCGATAGATTATATATTTGGAATATCCCTTTTTACTCCTAAGAAATCTAATATTTCTGCAATAGAATATATAATTCCAAGATGGAGACCGACTACAATTCCTTTATCAAAAAAATTGGAGGATAGAGTAAGATTATGGCTCTACTCCCATACCCCCCAATTAAGAAAGTTATTCTTACTCAATGATGAGGAGAGTGCAAAGATATACAATCAAACTTATAAATGTTCTAAGTTTCACTTCTTACCAGATCCTATAGAAGCTTTACCAGTGAAACGTAAAGCTAAAGCTAACGACAAAATAGTTCTTCTTCATGCCGGTAGGTTTCGTAAAGAGAAGGGTACTTTCGATATAATAGAATCTTTAAAAAAGCTCTTGCCAGAGGAACGTGAAAAGTTTAAGTTCATATTATGTGGCGGATCTGAAATAAAAGAAGATTTCGAGAGAGCTACTAAGGAGATAGAACATTTAGAAAAAATGATGGAAGTAGAGTTTTATCCCGGATTTGTTAAGGAAGACTTCTTACATCAGTTATATATTAATGCCGATTTTATATTAATTCCATATCATAATTATTTTCAAAGTAGTGGTAATCTTGGACATGCAGCTTCCTATGGAAAGCCAGTAATTGGTCCTGGATCAGGATTGCTTGGGTATTTAATACGAAAATATAACCTCGGATATACTTTGGAAGAGTTGAGTCCTGACAGTATAGTTAGGGTCTTACGACGTATCTTGGCTAATGGAGGTAAGCCCAATTACAATTTTAAGGATTATGTTACTAGATGTAATCCAAAGGAATTTGCACGAATAATCTTCAATTAATAAAACAAGTAGGGGTATGAAACTATTGGTTGATTGTCATTGCTTTGATTTTAAGATGAGTCAAGGTATAACCACGTATATCCAAGGACTTTATACAAGATTACCGGATTTGTGTCCTGAAATCATATTTTATTTTGTGGCAGAGGACATAGATAGAATAAAAAGTATCTTTGGTAAGAAAGATAATATTAAATATATCCCTTTAACGTCGAAGAATAGAATCTATAGACTGTTTTTCGAAATACCGAAAATCATAAAAGATTATGGAATAGATGTGGCCCATTATCAGTATGTATCTCCACTAGTAAAAAATTGCAAGACCATCGTTACCCTACATGATATCTTATTTGTAGATTATCCTCAATATTTCCCTTTCCTATATAGATTCTCAAAAACATTACCATTTAAGGTTTCTGCTAAAAGAGCTGACTTGTTGTGTACCGTATCAAGGTATTCAAAGGAACGTATATCTAAATTATTTAAAATTAACTCAGAGTGCATCATAACCACACCCAATGCGGTAGATGAAGATTTTTACAATATAGAGGGATTAAAGCCAAAGGAGTTTCCTGAGAAATATATCTTATATGTGAGTCGTATAGAACCAAGAAAAAATCATAAGATGATTATTGAGTCGTTTGATCGACTTGGGTTAGGCAAACTCGGTTATAAATTGGTTTTCATTGGTAGAGAAACTGTTCCAACACCGGAATTACATTCAACAATAGACAAGTTATCTCCAGAAGTGAGGGATAAGATAATTCTGATTTCCCAAAGTCCATTTTCGGAGCTAAAATTATGGTATAAATATGCTGATTTGTTTGTATATCCGACCATAGCCGAAGGTTTTGGTATCCCTCCCATTGAGGCAGCAGCTGCTAAGGTTCCGGTAGTTTGTAACAATGCTACAGCCATGTCTGATTTTACCTTCTTCGGTCAAAATTTGATCGATATGGGTAATCACGAGTTGTTGGATAAGGCAATAAGGAGAAATTTAGCAAATAGAGATGAGGATCAATTGGAAAACATATCAAAAATGGTAAAAACTAAGTATAACTGGGATGTGATAGCTCAGGATTTCAGAAAGGTACTTTTATCTAAGTTTATTTAGTTTAATTTACATAGGTATATGAATGCTACAAGTCTTATTGCAAAGCCTCCCTATAATCTGAAAAGGGTATGGAGAAAGGTTTGTATGGTTATGGCACAAATGCCGTTATTACCACCGAATATACGAACTTTTTGCTACAAAATGGGGGGGGTAAATATAAAAGGAAGATGTTTTATCGGATCTAATGTGCAATTTGATGGAATATATCCCAATTTGATAGAAATTGGTGAGGGGTGTGTCATCACATCGGGAGTACATATTCTTACCCATTTCTTTAATACCAAAGACAGGCGTTTCTATGCTGGTAAGGTTCGGATAGGTAAGAAAGTATTTATAGGAATGAATTCTTTAATCGTGAATGCGGTAGATATTGGTGATAATGCCATAATTGGAGCGGGGAGTGTGGTAAACAGGGATATACCGCCAAAAGAACTGTGGGGTGGTAACCCAGCTCGCTTTATAAAAAAATTAGAGTAAAATGAAGGTTTCGATTATAGGTACCGTTGGTGTGCCAGCTAATTACGGTGGGTTTGAGACACTTGTAGAACAGTTAGTACGCCATAATCAGAATGATGACTTGCAATATGCAGTATATTGCAGTAATAAATCCTATTCTGATGAGCGTTGGGTTTATCACGGAGCAAAAACTGAATATATCGGTCTGAATGCTAACGGTATTCAAAGTATACCTTATGACATCGTTTCTCTGCTCAAGGCATCAAGGAGGAGCGATGTCATTTTGGTTTTAGGGGTATCGGGATGCGCTTTCTTACCCCTATTCCGTCTCTTTTCCAAGAAGAAGTTGATTATCAATATTGACGGGCTCGAACATCGTCGTGATAAGTGGAACAAGTGGGTGAGGAAGTTCCTTAAGTTCTCGGAGAAACAAGCGGTGAAGTATGGGGATGTGATTGTTACAGATAACAAGGGTATTACAGATTATGTTACTGAGGAGTATGGTAAACCTTCTGAGTTGATTGCTTATGGAGGAGACCATGTTCTGACTGAGGTTACTGATGAATTGACTGACAAGGTGCTTAAGGATTATGGGCTTGCGAAAAATGATTATGCCTTGGCAATATGTCGGATAGAGCCTGAAAACAATGTGCATCTTATATTGGAGGCTTTCGAGAAGGCTGGGAAGAAGCTTGTGTTCATAGGTAACTGGCAAAAGAGTGAGTATGGTAGGAGTTTAGCGGAGAAATATCAGGATTCTAAGTATGTAAGGATTACTCCGGCTGTATATGATTTGAATGTTTTGAACGTCATACGTAGTAATTGCTCGGTTTACCTGCATGGCCATAGTGCAGGTGGCACGAATCCCTCTTTGGTTGAGGCGATGTTTTTCGGTAAACCTTTAATTGCCTTCGATGTCGTTTATAATCGTGAATCAACTGAAAATAGGGCTGCTTATTTTAAGAGTGTCGATGAATTAGTTAATCTTCTTAACGGTCCTAAGGAAGAGTACGACAATGGAGAAGCGATGTTAGAGATTGCCGAAAGACGTTATAAATGGGAAATAATCGCTAAACAATACGAAGCTCTATATTGAATTAGGGCGATTGGATTAAAAAATGGATGGGTATACTATCGGAGGAGGTGGCAATATGTTGGGGGTTTTGGCGTTGTAAGGGTATAAATGAGAGGGTATTATGGTGGATGTCATTACAATAGGACAGTATATTACTCAGAGGTATGAGCGTACTTTTAAGGTGCCTTTGGATGAGATGAAGTTGCATAAACTGCTTTATTTCGTTCAGAGGGAGTGCCTGTTGTTGTTTGATAAGCCGTTATTTACCAATCAGTTTGAAGCATGGAAGTATGGGCCTGTTATGCCCTGTCTTAGGTCAAGGTCGTTGCATATAGACTATGATGTGCGTGAGGCGACCCCTGAGTTGGAGGCGTATGCGGAGGCTTTCGATGCTGTTTTCAATCAGTACGCTCCAATGAATTCGTGGAGCCTAAGTAATATTTCGCACGGTGAGACCTGTTGGCGTAAGGCCAAGAATAAAGAGAATGGATCTTCTCCGGTGGAAATCAGTACGGATGACATCCGTCAGGATGCCGAGAATATCAGATTGAGGCGTATTATCTTTGCCTAATATTTCACTTATTTATACTCTCATTAGATCGGATAGGGAGTAGACGGTGCTGAGGTGGGAGAAGGTGAAGAATTGATCGTCTAAGATCATCCATTCTTCTCGTTTGTCAACCGGAAGTTTCTTTATATCCGGAAAGAAGGATACAGGAACTACCAGTTCTCTGCCGTCGGTGAGATACACAATCATTTTCCCTTTTACTTTTGTAAAATTGAGCTTTTTGATTCCGATATTTATTTTGTTGTCTTTGCACATAGTTGGATGATTATTGGTTATAATTTATTATTTGCCTAAATCTTTTACTTTTACTTTCTCTCCTTGGAATGACTTGGTAATCTGGTCATTCAAGAATTCCCAATGTTTGGTTATCGCGTCTATAAGAAGGTCATTTTCTTTCTTCGACAAATCTGAATAAGCGATTTCAACGTTTTTCTGACCGTTTTTTTCAATCCATATTTTTGCGTTTGAATGGAGATGTCTACCTCCTTTGCGAAAAATATGGATATGGCGTCTGTTGTCATTCACATCTGTTGGGATTGACACTAAAAGAAACATCCTCAGGAAAGCTAACTGACCCATAAACTTGGTTGTGTAAAAGTTAAAATAAGTAGCTCGATGTTATGAGTTCCCTATTTATATCCTAATTGTTTGAGCAAAGATAATGTAAAAATGTGGTTTATCCAAGGATTGCTCTGGAAAAATCAATTATGAATTTTA
>CAZAWC010000044.1:0-18085 GCA_964488595.1 uncultured Staphylococcus sp.
AGAAAACAAACGAAGCCTATGCCCTGGCCAAAATCTCGGGCCTGAAATATTGCGAGTATCTCAACCGCCAGTATGGCACGGACTACATCTCTGTGATGCCGACCAATCTCTACGGCCCCAACGACAACTATCACCCCGAGCACTCACATGTGCTCCCGGCCCTCATCCGCCGCTTCCATGAGGCTAAGGAGCAGGGGCTCACCGAAGTGACCTGCTGGGGCGACGGATCACCGCTGAGAGAGTTTCTGTATGTGGATGATCTCGCCAACCTGTGCGTGTTCCTGATGAATAATTACAGCGGCAACGAGACCGTCAACGCGGGCACCGGCAAGGAATTGACCATAAAGGAGCTGACCGAGCTCGTAGCCTCGATCATCGGCTACGAGGGCAAGATCCTCTGGGACACCACCCGACCCAACGGCACGCCCCGCAAGCTCCTCGACGTGAGCAAAGCCACACGCCTCGGATGGACATACAGCACCGAGCTCCCCGACGGCATCCGCCTCGCCTACGAAGACTTCCTCACCAACCCCATGAGAGCAGAGCGCTGATAAAGCGCCCGTCAGATACATAGTCAGATACAGAGAAGGCAGTCGATCCCCACCGGATCCAACTGCCTTCTCTGTATCTTCATATCTCCAAACCGGTTTTTATTATGTCAGAATAAAGTGGATTGTTCAAATCTTCTGTCAATAAAACCGGTTCTATCAGATTGCTGATCTTGCGTTTGATCTTCCAAAGCAAAGGAGTATCCTCAAAATAATCCTCGCTCAGACGCTCTACAATAACCGCTACATCTATGTCGCTGTCGGCATTGAAATTCCCCTTACTGAATGACCCATATAGGTAAAGCGCCTTTACCGGGAGTCGTTCAGCAATAGCCGCCTTATATCTTCTTGCCAATTCTATAGCTTGCTCCTTATCCATAAGCGCAATTGGTTAGTTCTATCAATCAGATATTTACAACGTTTTTCATCAAGGCTTTTCATAAGACGTTCCTTGTATGAAGGATAACGTGCCTCAATATTCATTGGTTCGAGGATATCAATGGTATCAACATATTCTTCCGGCATTTCCATCAATAGACCAGTCCTTTCTGCAAGCCTCGACAATGAATGGATCTTTAAAGGGGGTTCGTCTGAGACGCTACTCCCAATAGGCCTTAAGGAGCTTCTCGACTACCTGATGACACATGAACGCCACATACAGGTAACGCTTGGTATCCAGCATAGCTTTAGCCGTGTCAAAGTCGTAATCTGACATCTCAACCCAATATATAACTTTGTCATTCATTTTCACGAGTTTTTCTTGCGTGCAAAAGTAATGATTTTTCATAATATATGAAAGTTATTGAGCAGAGTTGAGCAGCGAGTAAATTGTACAACAACTAACGAGTGATGTCCCCACCCTACTCTTTTCATTTCCATGATCCGGCACTCCAACCCCGAGACATTGCTGCAACAGGGTGGAGTGCCGTGCCCGGGGGTCAGAGGCTGTGCAGGATGAGTTGGTTGGCTTGGTCCACGGCCGAGGTGTCGAGCTCGGCAAGATAAATCCGTGTCGTCGCCTCACTGTCGTGGCCCATCCCCTCGCTGATCACCGGCAGCGGAATCCCTTTGGCCTTAGCCGCAGAGGCCCAGCTGTGGCGCGCCACGTAGAGCGTCAGCGGATGTGCCAATCCAAGACTCTCGCCGATACGCTTCAGATTGCGGTTGATATTATAGCCCACATTCCTGTATCGGCTCCGTGGATTGACGCCGGGATTGGGTATGATCGGGAGAAGGTAGACACTCTGATTCTCGGGATATTTGTCGAGTATAGCCTGCATCTCCACGGTCCACTTGATGATCAGCCGCTGCCCCGTCTTGCGGCGACGGTAGGAGACGTATCCGTTGGCCATATTTTTTTTGAGCAGGAAAGCCATGTCTATGAAACTCATGCCGCGCAGCATGAAACTCATCATGAACATGTCGCGGGCAAAGTCGAGCTCGTGGGCCATCGACAGATCAAGATCCTTGATCCTCCTGATGATAGCGAGCGGGAGCGCACGCTTGACGGTCTTGTCCACGCCCGTATATACGTGTCTGAACGGGTAACGGTTTTCAATCAGGCCATCCTCCACGGCGCGATTGTAGGCAGCCCTGAGGATGCGGTTGTAGAAGGAGATGGTGTTTGGAGTGAGTCCTCTGCGGCGTAGCCATGCCGCATAAGCCTCCACGGCTCCCGAGTCGAGACAGTCGAGCATTATGTCCTCTCCCATGTGGAATTTGCGGAAACTCCGCAGAGTTGCCATGTATGTCTCTGCGGTGCGCTCGTTGCCGTTGCGCCTGAAGTAGGTTATCAGCCCCTCCATATATCTGAACAGCGAACATTCTTCGGTCATGCGGATGAATTCGTCCACCACATCATCGGCCGTATAAGTCAGGGCTCTCCCATCGAGGCGGCGTATTATCTTGGCAAATCGTTCGATATCCGCACGCACCTCCGCGTGCACCTCAGCCACCGCCGCTCCCCTCTCGCCGCCGCCTGAGGGGGCCACCATCGAGCGTTTCTCATCCCACTCGGAGGCAAGTAGACGGTGGCGCGTAGTCAACTGACGTTGCTTCCTGTCATGAATGATCTGATAGAATATCGTGCCCTCATTTCCGGCCATTGCCGAGGGGCGGAATTTTACTTTTACAGAAGCCATACTGCGATGTCAATTTTGAATTGGATTGATTTTTTTCATGTTTTTTAGCATTTTGTTTGTGATTCTGCCAAAAAGTGCTTAAATTAGCCGTCGGAAACGCCGAGGCTTTTCCACATTTTTTGTTTTACACCGATCCCCTTCGGTCCCGTGCAGCGTCTGTCGACAGTCGTGCGGGACAGAAGCAATATCATCACATCACACCCCCACAGACTGTTATGGAACAGCGCGACCCGTCCATCGAACCCGCCGAGGTTAAAGAGACTCTGAATCCCGAAGCCGCCCCTGAGGCCGAAACCGTGAAAACATCTGAACAACCTGAACAGCCTACGGCATCGCACCCGCAGACCAAAGAAGAACTCACCGCCACGCTGGCCGAACTGTCGTCGCGTGACGCCGCCCAGATATCAAACGACGAGGTGGGCCGTCTCAAACAGCACTTCTATGCCCTGCGCAACGAGGAGCAGCGACAGGAACGCGAATCATTCATAGAGGCCGGAGGCTCGCCCGAGGATTTCGTCGCCACCCCCGACAGCGCCGAGGAGGCATTCAAGGGCCTGCTCGCTATAATCAAGGATAAGAAAGCCGCTCACCGCGCCGCCATCGAGGCCCGCGAGCAGGCCAACTATGACCGCAAGAAAGAGATCATCGCCAAGCTCGTGGAGCTGAGTGCAGACACCGACAATGTCAACAAGGCCTTCCCCACCGTCCGCGAGTTGCAGACGGAGTTCAAGGAGATAGGCGAGGTGCCTCAGACCGTGGCCAGCGAGGTGTGGAAGTCATATCAGGATGCCGTAGAAAATTTCTATGACCAGCTCAAGATCAACAAGGAGCTCCGCGACTATGACTTCAAGAAAAACCTTTCCGAGAAGGAGACCCTCATCGCGGAGGCAGACAAGCTGCGCGCCGAGGAGGATGTGATCTTGGCCTTCCGCCACCTTCAGGAGCTCCAGAATCAGTGGCGCGCCATAGGCCCGGTGCCCAAGGAGGTGCGCGACGAGATATGGGGTCGCTTCAAGGAGATCTCCACAGAGATCCACAAGCGTTATCAGGACTTCTTCTTGGAGCGCAAGGCCCGCGAGCAGGCCAACGAGGAGGCCAAGGTGGCCATCTGCGAACGTGTGGAGGCACTCGACTGGACCGGCCTCAAAAGCTATTCCGCATGGGAGGCGATGACACGCCGGTTTATCGACGCTCAGGAGGAATGGAAAACCATCGGATTTGCTTCGCGCAAGGTCAACAACGCTCTGTTCAACCGTTTCCGTGGCGCCTGCGACAAATTCTTCACAGCCAAGACAACCTTCTTCAAGAAACTGAAGGATGACATGACCCTCAATCTCGAGAAGAAGATAGCACTCTGCGAGCGCGCCGAGGCCCTCAAGGACAGCGACGACTGGCGAGGCACCTCTGAGCAGCTGGCTGCGCTGCAGAAAGAGTGGAAGACCATCGGCCCTGTGGCCAAAAAACACTCCGACCAAGTGTGGCACCGATTCCTCGATGCCTGCGACTACTTCTTTGACCGCAAGAAGAAAAACGACTCAGGCACCCGCCGCACAGAGCGCGCCAACCTCGAGCAGAAACAGGAGATAATCCAGCGTCTCAAAGCCATTGCCGACAGCATCAGCGCCGGCAACGCGCCCGACCGCGAGGACATCATAAAGACGCTCAAGGACAGTCAGGACGAGTGGCGCAGCGTGGGCCATGTGCCGTTTGCCGACAAGGACAAGATCTTTACAAAGTATCGTGCCGTGGTCGACTCCATATATGCCGCCCTCGGCAAAGGGCGCCGCGGCTCGCGTATGGAAGCCTTTGAAAACTCCATCACCGAGATGCAGGGCGACTCTCAGCGGCTCTACCGCGAGCGCGAGAGGCTGCTGCGCGCCTATGAACAGCGCAAGGGCGAACTCCAGACCTATGAGAACAATATGGGATTCCTGAGCGCACGCTCCAAGAACGCCGACTCGATGATGCGCGAGATGCAACGCCGTGTGCAGCGTCTGCGCGACGACCTCGCCGACCTCGAGGTGAAGATCAAGGCTATCGACAGCCGACTCTGACACCATCCACAGACACACCGGGACTCTGTGCGGGCAGGTGAGAGCCCATCCACGCTCTGCCCCCCGACGGGAGTCCGGTCTGTCTGCGCACTGAGATCAGCGTTATTGTATCACCGTCAATATCACGGTCCATAATGTTCCAGAAAGGTAAATACGGCCGATTCATCCACAGTCTGTTCACAGCAGTGGACTTCGTGGTGCTCAACTGCGTCTTTTTCGCAGTCGGGCTCCTCAACCCCGACATAGGCGAATTTCACTCTCGCCTCGTGTGGCTGCTGCTCAACGTGGCTTTCGTGCCGGCCGCCATGTGGACCGGCGACCTCAATCAGGAGCGGTTCCTGCAGATGGACCGCCTGATGCGACGTATACTCCTCTCGGTGGCATCCCATCTGCTCTGCTTCATCACGCTGCTCTATCTCATGGAGATCGACGACATGCCGTGGTGGGTGCTCGCCGAGTTCTATGCCATATTCACCACCGTGCTGCTCCTGTGGCGCGTGTCGGGACAGATGGTGCTCAAGCACTACCGCCGCGGTGGCGGCAATCTCAAGAAGGTGGTGATACTCGGATGCGACAGCACCGCCATACGCCTCTACACAGAGATGATGGCCGACACAGGTTTCGGCTATGACGTGCAGGGGTTCTTTGACCTCTACTGTCCCCCCGACTTCCCCTACAAGCATCTCTACAAAGGCAATTTCAAGGAGCTTGAGGCATTTGTCAACGCCAATAATCCCGACGAGCTCTACTATACCCTGTCGGGCGACGACAGCGAGACGATACAGCAGGCCGTGGGGATCTGCGACGCGAGGATGATGCAGTTCTACTTCGTGCCCCGCATATCACCCTATCTGCGCAGAGGCTTCAAGCAGGACCACATCGGGAGCGTACTGGTGATGAGCGGCCTCAACAATCCGCTGGGCTACACGTTCAACGCCATGCTCAAGCGCTCGTTCGACATACTGTTTTCGTCGGCATTTCTCCTCGTGTCGCCCATCATCTTCATCCCCGTGGCCATCGCCATCAAGGTATCGTCGCCCGGACCGGTGTTTTTCAGGCAGAAGCGCACCGGGTATATGGGCAATGAATTCTGGTGCTACAAATTCCGCACCATGCGCGTCAACACTGACGCCGACACCGTTCAGGCCAGCAAGCACGACCCGCGCAAGACCCGGCTGGGAGACTTCCTGAGGCGATCGAGCATCGACGAACTGCCACAGTTCTTCAACGTGCTGCGCGGCGACATGTCGGTGGTGGGTCCGCGCCCGCACATGCTCAAACACACCGAGGACTATTCGCGCCTCATAGGCGACTACATGGTGCGCCATTTCATCAAACCCGGCATCACAGGCTGGGCTCAGGTGCGCGGCTATCGCGGACAGACCGAGGAGCTGTGGCAGATGCAGAAACGTGTGGAACACGACATCTGGTATATCGAACACTGGAGCTTCCTGCTCGACATCAAGATAATCATACGCACCGTCATCAACGCGCTCAGAAAAGAGGAAAACGCCTATTAGAACGTCATGGAATCTCTCAGATCCAAAGCCACATCCCTGTTGAACAGGTTCTACGGCTACTCCGCGTTCCGCCCCCTACAATTCGAGATTATTTCTGCCGCCGTGACCGGGCACGACTCGGTGGTGCTGATGCCCACGGGCGGAGGCAAATCGGTGTGCTATCAGATCCCGGCTCTGCTCTCGGAGGGCACCGTGATAGTGGTGTCGCCTCTCATAGCCCTCATGAAGGATCAGGTGAATGCACTGACGGCCAACGGCATCCCTGCGGCTGCAGTCAATTCGATGCAGACCGACGAGGAGAATCGCCACATACTGTCGCAACTCGGCACCGGACGCATCAAACTGCTCTACATCTCGCCCGAGAGACTGCTCATGGAGATAGAGCGATGGTCGCGCACCCTCCCCATAGCCCTGTTTGCCATCGACGAGGCACACTGCATCTCGCAGTGGGGTCATGATTTCAGGCCCGGCTACACTCAACTGGCCTCCATCAAGGAGCTCTACCCCCACGTCCCCGTGATGGCACTCACAGCCACCGCCGACAAACTGACGCGCCAAGACATCGCCCACCAGCTGCGGCTGCGCGACCCACAGCTGTTCGTGGGGTCATTTGACCGCCCCAATCTGTCGCTGAAAGTGCTCGTCAATCCTGGCAAGTCGCAGCGGCTCAACCATATCTGCTCGATCATCGACCGCCACAGCTCGGACGCCGGCATAGTCTACTGCATATCGCGCAAGAGTGCCGAGGATATGGACCGCCAGCTGCGTGAGCGGGGCTACCGTTCGGCAGTCTATCATGCCGGACTGTCCGTCACCGAGCGCAACTCGGCTCAGGACCGTTTCATCAACGGCGACCTACAGGTGATCTGCGCAACGGTCGCCTTCGGCATGGGCATCGACAAGAGCAATATCCGTTGGGTGGTCCACAACAACATGCCGCGCAATATCGAGAGCTATTATCAGGAGATAGGGCGAGCGGGCCGCGACGGCGCACCGGCCGAGACGATGATGTTCTACTCCTATGCCGACATAGCCACTCTGCGCAGCTTCGTGGAGGAGAGCGGACAGAAAGCCCTCAACACCGAGAAGCTCGAGCGCATGAAGGAGTATGCCGAGGCATCTCTCTGCCGTCGGCGCATACTGCTGAGCTACTTCAACGAGAGCATGGACCATGACTGCGGCAACTGTGACGTGTGTCTCAATCCACCGGCGAGATTTGACGGCACGATCGCCGTACAGAAGGCCCTGAGCGCCATCGTGAGGGTGGAAGGAAAGGCGGGGATCACAATGCTGATCGACATCCTGCGCGGAGCTTCGAGACAGGAGCTGATACAGCGCGGATTCGACCGCATCAAGACCTACGGAGCCGGACGCGACATGAGCTTCGCAGAGTGGAACGCTTATATCACACAGATGATACAGCTGGGGCTGATCGACATAGCCTATGACGAGAGCAATCATCTGCACGTCACACCCTATGGCATGGAGGTGCTCCGCGGGCGTCTCCCAGTGGAACTGGCCGTGTTTGTCCCTGCCGAGAAACGTGCCAAAGGGCGCAAGAGCACGGAGGCGGCCGAGACTCAGCTCAACCCCGCCGAGCGGATGCTCGAACAGCTCAAGGAGGTGCGCCTGCGGCTGGCTCGGGAGGAGAAAGTGCCACCATATCTCGTGCTCACGGACAAGACCCTGCTCGAACTTGTGCGCCTCGAGCCTCTGACCATGGAGGAGTTTGCCGCCGTCGAGGGCATAGGCGAGCGTAAGACCGTGCGCTACTGGCGCCCGCTCGTGACAGCTATACGCAAGTTCAAGGGCATAAAGTCCCGTATGGGCTCAGGACTGTCCGAAAGCGAGACTCTGCTGCTGCTTCAGGCCGGATATGACGTGCCGGGGATAGCCGAGACCAAGGGGATCAAGGAAGCGACGGTCTACTCACATCTCGTGCAACTCATCAATGCCGACCGGCTCAAGGACTTCTCAACTATTATCACACGCGAACAGTATCTGCGCGTCATGGAGGTGGCCAAGGAGCGCCCCACCGAGCTCTACGAGACTCTCGCTGACGAAATGCCCCACGGCCTGCCGCGCGTGGCTCTCGCCATCAGCGACTTCCTGCTCAGGAACAAGGGTTGACCACCCCACAGGGGGTCAACATCAGATCCCCTTTGCGGCCTCGGCCTGTATGGCCCTGCGCACCGGCTCGGACACAGGCACGAGCGGGAGACGAAGTGTCTCGCCATACTCAGGCCACAGGGCGTGCAGCAGAGACTTGACACCGGCGGGATTGCCATCCTTGAACAGCAAAGAGTAGAGGGCCGAGAAGCGCTGGTGGAGCCGCGAGGCCTCGTCGTGACGATCGGGGTCGAGGCTGGTGCGGATCATCTCGCCAAACTCTGCCGGATAGGCATTGCCCACCACTGATATCACTCCGTCGCCTCCAAGGCCGATCATGGTGTGAGCCAACGAGTCGTCGCCCGAGATGACGAGAAATCCCTGCGGGCGGCGGGTGATGACGAGTGCCGCCTGCTCCATGTTGCCGGAAGCCTCCTTGATGCCGGCGATCTTGCCCGGGAATTCCGAGGCCAGACGGATGATGGTGTCGACGCTCATATTCACGCCCGAGCGGCCGGGGATGTTGTAGAGAATCACAGGGACAGGACTCACGCGGGCCACCTCGCTGAAGTGGCGGTACATCCCCTCCTGTGTGGGTTTGTTGTAGTATGGCACCACGCTCAGTATCCCGGCAAACTCCTCAATGCGTGGCATCGACATGATGTCGTGCACCAACGCGCGTGTACAGTTGCCCCCCATGCCCAGCACCACAGGGATGCGTCCGGCCACGCGGTCGAGGATATGCAGGGCCAGCTCCACTCTCTCACCCGCATCAAGGGTCGGAGTCTCGGCCGTGGTGCCGAGCGCGACGATATAGTCGGTGCCACCGCTGATGAGACGCTCGAGGTGGGCGTCGAGGGCGGCATAATCTATCGTTTCATCCTGTCGGAAAGGGGTGGTGAGAGCCACTCCCATACCACGAAGCGTTGAGGTGTGCATACGGTTGCTGTGCGGGATTGATTGTTGGCTCCGCAAAAATAATAATTATCCCCGAGATTCTGAAAAGTTTTTTCACCCAAAGCTGCGGCATGGATTAAAGAATTTACAGGATATTCGAGTCAATTGAGGTGTCAGCCTTCTTTCGCTCACGTTGGGTCTTGACTCCGAAATCAAATGTATATGCGACCTTTACCATTCCACAAAACCGTCCGTGAGACAACTGATGCATCTTGTAGTGTGGGGTGTCGATATATCGTTTGACCGTCTGCCGGCTGAGTGTTTTAGACCAAACATCAATTCGCCAATTTCCGTGTGTCCACGATGCCGTAAGCTGTGCATTGGCCGGAGTTGACAAGTAGATGAATTCGGAATTGAGGCCACGGGTCACGGTATTACCCTTCAAGTTAAATGAAAAATCATTTATAAAATATATCACACCTAAACTTGCCGTAGCACAGTTCAGACGCTGAGTCTCATTACCGTTTTCGTATGACTGATGAGACAGCATGCCGCCTAATTCACATCGCAGGTTATTGGTAATCTTCCACGTGGCGTTGGTCGAAAAACCGACTTTTTTATAATTACCATTATACACATTTACGATAAGCCTGTCATTTTCCGGGACATAAGCTACCGTAAGCGCATCGGCATTATAAGTCGCAGACAGCATCGAATTGAGATTTACCTTCCCTATCTGAATACTATAATTGATATTCGCATCGTAAAGTTGCACATCTTTCAAATCGGGATTTCCTCTTCGGGACATAATCAGGTCTATGGGTTGTTCCGCAGCCGTACGACTTGAAAGACTTGCCATAGCATTACCAATCGATACACTGAGATTAACTTGTTGCCGGCTTGTAGGATTGTAAGTAAACTGTGTGAAGAATCTCGGGAAATAGAAATTCTTTTGGTTATAGCCATGCAGATTCATATTTACAATGGATACTCCGGGACGGGATGAAAAACGGAATTTGTCTGAGACACGGTGTGAATATTCCACAAAGGCCAGTGTCTCGGAATTCCACATCTTCTGCGTCGAACCATATGTGCCTAAATATTTGGTTGATGCGTCTTTGAATGTATTCATTAATATGAATGACAGCGAATTGCGGTGGCAGAGGTCTTTCTGGTATATAAGTTGAGCCGAGAGATTGAGCACATCATCCCTTGTGTCTGACAATACTGACTCTCCACCGGCTGTATAGATGTAATCGTAATTGCTGTGTGAATAAGATGAGTTCAGCGTAGTTATCAAAATATCTTTTTCTCGAATATTAAACTGCCCGAAATAGTTCAGTTTCGGACTTATTGCATTATTCTTCTTCTCGGAAAAAGCGTTTTGGGTAATGTCAAGGGGCTCAGAGTAGAGCGTCAACCCTTGCGTCATCGTTTTTGAACGGTCGGAAACAATACCGGCAGAGACACTTAAGAAACGGCGTGAATCGGCATTTTGTATGGTAATCTGACCATATTCTCCATGGTTGCGATTACGGCCTCCTTGAGAGTCATTTTTACGCTCCACAGTCATCGGGCTTAAGTAAAACTCATCACATCTGGTCTCGGTGTCGGTTGCCGCACTTTTCAGATTGTATCCCGCAAATACATAATATGAGGTATTTCCATTGTTAATCTTGCTGAACCCATTGTATTTACCGTCAAGATAGCCCCCTACGGTCTGCTGGGCGTCGATGGTGACATAACCTCCGGACTTTCTTTCCTTCGTTATAAAATTTATTGCTGCAAAATCTGTCGAATATCTTCCGACAGGAGCATCATGATATTCGATCCTCTGCACATCTTTGGGCCGGAGATTCTGTACCATATGGTAATCGACCGGCTGTCCGTTGATATATAGAGACACGTCATGACCATAGAGCCTCACGCTTCCTTCAAAGGCATCTACATCTAAGCCCGGAAGCATGAGATTGTTCAGCAATTGATAGCCGGTGGTCGCATGTTTGACAAGTATCTTTTCTGGCGTGATCTGCAGATGTCCATCAATGCGTTTAACGTAGCCGGCAGACACAGTTACTTCTCCGAGCTCATTGCTGTTGTTCAATGTGATGGTGGGTATGGAGATGCTGTCCCTGTCTACCTCTATATTCAGGATTTCAGGTGTAGATCCTAATGCTGATACGATAACTTGGTAATTTCCGGCTGATGAAAGTGTTGCAGAGAATTTTCCCGCGCTGTCAGTAGAAGCTCCCGCGACAAACGTCGTATCCCCGGTCATGAATCTGACAGCTGCAAATTCAATGGGCATGTGTGTTCCGTCTATCACCTTTCCTGAAATTATATATCGTCATAAGCCTTGTGATAATAATGGTTTAGTGTTGTCAATCCGCATCACGATATCGCCCAATTCAGTTTTGTCTCCGGAAAAAAATTGGATCGAACCCTTCAATGTCTTATACCCGCTTGCTTCGAATAGGAAACTATATGTACCCTCCGGTAATTCAGCTCCGAAATGTCCCAGACTATCAGTAATAATTTTAGTCGTATTCTTAGAATAGCCATGTATAAATGTAATTATGCCATCGGCGATGGCATAATTATTGGCATCAATAAACCGACCCGAGACATGACATTGCCCCAGAATATTGATAGAGATGGATAAAAACAGAAGAAATGTGAAAGATTTATGTATGAAATTACTTAAAGTTTTTCGCGGATTCATATATTAGCAAAATTGAGGAGTTGGTTACAGATGCAAAAAATAACAATTATAATCCAACAATTGCAACTATTAAACTCCTATTTTTAGAATCCGAAGTGATTTCTCACGCCTTCGATGGCTCAGCGGGCATAGAAGTCGAGGATGCGGGTGCGCAGGATGGTCTCATACTTGGCACGGGTCTGCTCCACAAGGGCCGTGATATAGGCCGAGCGGGTCTGCTCCCACTCGGTGGCATTGGCTTTGCCATAGGTATATTTCTCGGTCATGGCGTCGAGGGCTGCCTTGGAGGCTGAGGCTGCTATTCCCGTAGCCTCATACTTGCGCCGTGCGCCGTCGGCCTGAGTCCAAGCCTGCTCTACGGCCTTGCGGAGCTCGCTGCATCGGCGCTCGAGTTCGAGATCGGCATTGCTGCGGGCTATGCGTGCACGGCGCACACTGTTGCGTGTGGAGAAGGCATCAAACACGGGGATCTGAAGCGTGAATCCGATGTTTTTTGAGAAGTTGTCGCGCATCTGCCGCGAGAATGAATTGTTTGCCACACCCGACATGTTATAGTAACTGTCTGACAGACCGGCATTGAGCGAGAGCCTCGGCAGATAGCCTGACTTGGCCAGATCGACGCTGCGGTCGGCGGCCGTGACAGCGGCGCGGGCAGCCCGGATGCTCGAATAGCTCCCGAGGGCCCTCTCGGTGGCGTCGGCAAGGGGAATGAGTATCCCCTCTGCCTCGTCGGCGGCGAGGGGGAGGATGTCAAATCCGCGTGTATCCGTGAGCTCGAGAGCCTGAGCGAGATCCACCAGCGCAAGGCGCAGATTGTTTGAGGCATTGACAGTATCGACCTCGGCATTGGCCACCTGCGAGCGGGCCTGTATCACGTCAACCTCGGGCACCTTTCCGGCCTCAAGGAGAGACTCTTGGCGGCTGAGCTGGGTGGCGGACAGGCGCAACTGCTCGCGCGACACGGCGAGGAGTTCACGATTGTAGAGCGCTTGAAGATAGAGACCGAGCACACTGAGCGTCACCTCATCGGCCACGGCGGCAGCCTGCAGTTCGGAGGCACGCAGTCCGGCCTCGGCCTGACGAAGCTGGCGGATGGCGCTGAGCCCCTGAAAGATGGGAAGCGAGAACTGGACGCTCCATCCGAAGTTTGAGATGTTGCTGTTGGCATATGTGTTGGCCGAGGTCAGCGAGCGGCCGAAGTCCCAGTTCTGCTGTGCCCCGGCATTGAGAGTGGGCAGGAAACGGTCTTTGGCCTCAGTGACGCCAAGCGACGATGAGCGGCTGTCGAGCATGGCTGAGCGCACCGAGAGGTTGTGTGTGAGGGCATATGATATACAGCTGTCCAGACTCCATGCTTCGGCATGAACGGCAATCGCGGCCGCACACAGTATAAGGGTTGTGATGAGACGTGTCATTACGGATAATTGAATAAAATGTTTATTCTTCTTCAGACTCGAGGAGTCGTGATGGATGGTCACTTCTGGTTCACGGCACTCCCGCGCAGCTTGGCTGAAGTCGATATGCCGCTCTTAACCTCAATATTGATGCCGTCGGAGATGCCGGTGGTCACGGCGACACGGTCGAAAGCCTGCGGCGTGGAGACGGAGTCGACAAGCACATAGACAAATGTGGAGTCGCCCGCCCACTCTATCACCCTCTCGGGGATGGTCACCACACTCTCGGCACGGCTCAGCTGCACCGAGGCGTTGGCGCTGTAGCCGGCCCTGAGCTGCACACCGTCGGGCACACTGACGGCGCCCTTGATCTCAAACGTATTGGCGCCGTTCGTCTCAGTGCCCTTGGGCGCGATGGTCTCGATGGTGGCCATGAACACCTGCTCGGGGATGGCACCGACAGAGATCTCCATGGGCTGTCCCGGCGAGAGGAGCCCCACCTCGGTCTCGTCGACCTTGCCCTTGAAGATAAGATTGTTCATATCAGCCACCGAGGCTATGGTGGTGCCGGCATTGAAGGTGTTGGCCTGTATCACCGACGATCCCACCTTGACGGGGACATCGAGCACCAGCCCGGTGATGGTGGCACGCACAAGGGTGTTGCTCTCCGAGGCATTGGATCGCGACACGCCCTCGCGCACTATCGACCATGCGTCTTCAGCAGCGCGGAGCTCGGCCTCGGCCTGAGCCAGCTGTGTGGCGGTGTTGTCATACTCCTCACGGCTTATCACCTTCTTTTCGAGCAGCAGCGAGTTGCGCTCATGGCGCGTGCGCGCATCGGCGAGGCCTATCTTGGCACTCTCCACACGGGCTATGGCCGAAGAGAGCTGACCCTCGTCGGGCACTATCTTGATGCGGGCCACCACATCCCCCTCATGCACCACATCGCCGGCCTCGACATTGATCTCGGAGATGATGCCCGACACCTGAGGCTTGATCTCTATCTCATCGCGGGGCTCTATCTTGCCGGTGAGCACTGTGGAGCGGCTGATGTCGGTGACCTGCGGCGTGACGGTCTCATAGACAGTCTGCGCCGGACGCGACTTCATGTAGAGGTAGACGAACGTCCCGATGAAGAGTGCCCCGACCAGCACCCAGAGCAGTATTCTGAAAAACTTTTTCATCTCTGTAGATTGTATGTTTGTTCTTATTTATTTTGACGGTAATTATTGTGTCGTGATTATTTGTCGTTGAGGGCCTCGATGGGTTTGATCTGCATGGCCTTGATGGCCGGCACTATACCGGCCGCGGTCCCGAGGAGGAGAAATGTGCCCAGAATCCCGATAGACTGGCTGAACGTGAGCTGGAAGCGGATGCCCCCCTGCGGGTCGGCAGTGAGCATCTCGGCACCCCCGAGGATGAGGACCGCAAGCGTGATGCCAGCCATGCCCCCCACGATGGTGAGCACCATACTCTCGGAGAGGATCTGCACGATGATGTCGACAGGCTTGGCTCCCAGCGCGCGCCTTATGCCTATCTCGTGGGTGCGCTCGCGCACTATGATCCACATTATATTGCCTACGCCGATGATGCCCGACAGGAGCGTGCCGACGCCGACAAACAGCGAGAGAAACGTGATGCCGGCAAAGAGATTCTCGATCATCTTGAACTGCTCGGAGATGTTGAGATAGAAGAACGCAGCTTTGTCGTCGGGCGCCACGGGATGGTTGTTGGAGATGATGCGCCGCAACAGGTCCTCGTAATCGCCCGGCGAATACCCCTCGCGCAGGGCCATCATGAAGAAGTCTACGCTCTTGCCCAGATTGTAGGACAGACGCATGGAGTTGTAGGGGATGAAGACACTCTTGTCCATCTTGGCTCCGATGTTTACCTCCGAGGTCTGTCCCACCACCCCGACTACCTTATAGAAGATGCCGTTGAGGTCAACTTCATAGCCCAGCGGCGAGCCGGTGCCAAAGAGGTCGCGGGCCACCTCGAGCCCCAGCACACACACCTTGCGTGCACGCGCATTGTCGGCCTCGTTGAGAAAACGCCCTTCGTAGATGATCGGGGCGAAGAGGCTCGAGTACTCCTCCTCGACCCCTGTCAGCTGGGCGTTAGACTTCTTGCGCCCGTACAGAGCGTTGATCCACTTGGTGTTGACGGCCGACGAGCTCTCTATCTCGGGGATAGCACGGCGGATGTCGTCCACATCCTTTATGTCGAGCTGCAGCGGCATCCCCTTGTTGAATCCGGCATATGGTTTTGAGGTCTTGCCCGGAAATATGACACCCACATTGGTGGCAAACCCCTCGAAATTGCGGCTCATGAAATGCTTGAGCCCCTCGGCACCGCCCATGAGCAGGGCGAGGATGGCCGTACCCCAGAAGATGCCGAAGCCTGTCATCAGGGTGCGCGTCTTGTTCTGAGACAGGGTGGTCCCGATCTCGCGCCAGTTGTCTATGTCAAATACTGTGAGCTTCATGTGTTGGAATAATATAGTCTGTCACTCGTCGCGCAGGGCTTCCACAGGTTTTATCTTCAGGGATTTCAGAGCGGGAAACAGACCGGCCAATGCACCTGAGAGCACAAGCACACACGTCACCTCGAGGGCGACAGAAAGGTCGATCGAGGGATTGAGCAGTATCCTCGGCTCCATGCCCGACGTGAGTTTGTCGATCAATGCCGCCAGAGCCACTCCGGCCACCACACCGACATAACCGAACAAGGTGGTTATGGCCACACTCTCAAGGATGATCTGCTTGAGGATGGCGGCGGGACGGGCGCCGATGGCTCGCCTCACCCCTATCTCGTGTGTGCGCTCGCGCACGGAGACAAACATAATGTTGCTCACACCCACTATCCCTGACAGCATGGTGAGCAGGCCGATGATCCACACGGCGATCCTGAGCACCTCCATGGCGGCCGCCGTGGTGAAGTATTGATTGAGGCGATTCCATATCCACACGGCATTGCGGTCGTCGGGAGCGAACTGACGCAGACGTCCGAGGGTGGCGCGCACCTCCTCCTCGGCCTCCTCACCCTGACTCTGCTCCGTGAGTCCGCGGAGGCCGACCGTCATCTCCACTATCGTGTCACTGCCGCCCGAGAGGTTTTTGGCTGTGGTGAACGGGATGTAGCTCTTGCGATTCCACTCATGCGAGTATATCCCCACCACGGTAAACGACAGTCCGCACATCGTGACTCTCTGCCCCACGGCGGGGGCGTCGCCGAACAGAGTCTCGGCATTATCCTTATGGAGCACTATCACACGGCGATGGTCTTTCATGTCGGCCTCGTTGACAAAGCGCCCCTCCTCGAGGGTGGCACCCTCCGATCGCAGCCCCGAGGGATAGACGCCGCGATAGCCCATGCCGACATAGTCGCGCGAGGTGGAGACGATGGCAGTGTCGTTGCCCATAGCGCCCGTGACACCGGATGTGAGATCGGCCGTCTGACTCTCCACCACAGCTATGTCACTGACACGCAGAGCCACCTCACGGTCGTCCTTGAGTCCGCGATAAGGCTTGTGGGCCCATCCGCCGCTCACACTCATGCTCTCATAGTCGCGTGACGTAAACATGTGTTCCATGCCGTTGACCAGTCCGCTGCTCACACTCAGCAGCACTATCAGCAGAAATATGCCCCACGACACGGCAAACCCCGTGAGGGCCGTGCGGAGCTTGTTGTGGCGCAGCGTGGCCGCTATTTCGCCGATAAGGTCCATCATGGCTCGGTAATGATTTGTGACGTGGGCGTGACGATATGGCCGTCGGAGATGCGGATTATCCTGTTGGTCTGCTCCCCCACCCCGGGGTCATGAGTCACTATCACGATGGTGCGCCCCTCGGCATTGAGGTCGCGAAACACCTGCATCACCTCCTTAGAGGTCTTGGAATCAAGTGCACCCGTGGGCTCGTCGGCAAGTATGATGGACGGGTCGGTGATGAGCGAGCGGGCTATGGCCACCCTCTGGCGCTGACCGCCCGAGAGTTCGGAGGGCAGGTGGGTGGCACGGTCGGCCATGCCCATGCGCTCGAGCTGCTGCATGGCCAGCGCGTTGCGCTTGCGGCGCGAGATGCCACGGTAGAAGAGCGGCAGGGCCACGTTCTCAAGAGCGTTCTTATAGCCGATGAGGTTAAACGACTGAAAGACGAACCCTATCATATAGTTGCGCAGATCGGCTGCCTTGTTCTCTGTCAGATTCTTTATCAGCACTCCGTCCAGCCAATAGTCACCCGAGTCATAATTGTCAAGGATACCCAGTATATTAAGAAGCGTAGACTTGCCCGACCCCGAAGCGCCCATGATGGAGACCAGCTCCCCCTTCTCTATGGAGAGGTTGACATCCTTGAGCACATGCAGAGGCACCACCCCGGGATAAGACTTATTGACGTTCTTGAGTTCGATTATCATTCCTTAAAAGCGTTCTATGTTGTGATTGCACATCTATATGACGCAACACCCTGCGAAAAATTTCAACCTTCACTGCAAAAAATTCCGTTTACCCCCTTGTCTGGATAGGACCGTGTCCCACTACGTCATGACAACGGTACAAAGGCAATTATTTTCGACCGCCTCCTCAATAACATGCAATCATCTATTCCCCAGCCCTTTAATTCAAATAAGGAGGGAATCACATTGTTAACCAATGTTAAATTTGGCCCGATTATTTGGAGGAATCAAAAATAATCACTAAC
>CAZAWC010000045.1:0-17854 GCA_964488595.1 uncultured Staphylococcus sp.
AATTTTGCAGTAACGATCAAAACTGACAACGCCGACAACTACTTTTCTCTCTTCAATATGGCAACGCCCAAGCTAAAGCAATTCAAAATTCTAAATTCCAAATTCAAAATTATAATAAACTGCGACTGGCAAGCCGGAGGTTCTTCATATCTACACATTCCACACATATTCGCCTCTGGCTTGTCATCGCTTTTTTACTATAAACCAATGAAAAAGCAATTTATCATTTATCTTTTATCATTCATCATTATTCAGGCTTTTTCTGCAGGAGCCGTAAAAAAAATAGAAGCCAATCCTATAAATATAGCAGTAATGCTTACACAAGAAACTGACACAGCCAAGATGGTATCTACTCTCGATTACTATGGCTATAAACTGGAATCACAAAAAGAAGGATACTCTATATTTACTCACCCTAACGGCTCTCTGATACGGTATCAACTTACAACAGACGAGAAATATCCCATAGTAGAAGTCCTCTCCAGAGTCTCCGCCAAAGAAAAAGACCTGATTCTTAAGAATCTAAACTTTCAAAAGCAAAGAAACAACTACGAGCGAAAATCAGTCGGCTATCTCACTCGATGCGCCACAGACTCTCACGGCTATCTCCTCTTCAGATGCATCTCAAAGTAATAAATATTTTTTTTGGTTGTTTGGCGAAATCGAGATTTTCGCATTCTAACTTACTATTCGTTAAGTCTTCCACAACTCATTAAGAGCCTTAATCAGCAATTTCTACGATTGAAGTTGAAAGCCGCACTCACAGAAATATCATAGTTCACGTCACTTGATAGCAAATATGTACGACACTCGGAATCGCCCAAATAAGTCAGTGATGGAGTTATTCAATATTTTTGGATCTCTATGTTCCATAATAGCTCTCCTGATAGTGTTATGTGCCGAATTGCAATTGACCAAGATGATTGTCATTATCGGAGCGTTGATTATGACCATAGGGGTGACTGGGTGGCTATTTGTATTAGGATATAGAGCATATTCAGAAAGAATGTTGGGGGCAGATGAAGATTTTCATTTTGCCATTAGTCTCCTATTGGGAGTAGTGGGATTAGTAGTGGGACTAATTGTGTTTGTTTATGGGTATAAATTATGTTTTTTGTTGACAGATTGGATAGTAGGGCTTATTGCTGATACAATTAACTCTATAACATAACTCATCAATTAGCTCATTTAGTTACAGGACAGGACATTTGGAATTGAGAAGCGTAACCATACCAATGAAGCTCAGCTTCAAGGAGCAATTAAGAAGCAACCCCTTCAATCCTCAAATATCATCTCTTCTAACATTATCCTCCTCTCCTCAATTCATCATTAATCATTCATCATTGAAAAAAACTCATCATTAAACCACAGCGACGGGCAAGCCGGAGGAACTTCATATCAAGCATTCCAAACGTATTTGCATCTGCTCAGCCATCGCTTTTTTCAATTCACGTCACATTGCTTAAATCAAATTATTAAAACTCAAAACATATATGGCAAATAAAAAAGTTTATCTGGGTATGGTGGCAGACATCATGCACCCAGGGCTCATCAACATCATTAATGAAGGAGCCAAGTATGGCGATGTTATCATCGGTCTTTACACTGACAAAGCTGTCGCAGAGCGAAAGAGACTCCCTTTCCTCACCTACGAACAGCGCAAGGCTGTGGTAGAGAACATCAAAGGCGTGTCAGAGGTGGTGCCACAGGATGAATGGAGCTACATTCCCAATCTCAAGAAAATCAAACCTGACTATATAATCCATGGTGATGACTGGAAGACCGGCATGGATATGGAGCTCCGTGAAGAAGTCTACAAAGTCATGAAGGAGCTTGGTGGAGAGGTAATAGAGATTCCTTATACAAAGGGTATCAACTCCACAGGTCTGGTTGACGAAGAAAAGTCACTTGGCACTACTCCCGAAGTCCGGATGAAGCGTCTCCGTCGACTGATAGCCTCTAAGCCCATAGTTAGAATCATGGAAGCCCATGATGGCCTTTGTGGATTGATTATAGAGAATCTTGAAGTTGAGGAAGGGGGTAAGCGCAAGGCTTTCGATGGTATGTGGTCAAGCTCTCTTACTGATTCCACAAGCAAGGGCAAACCAGATATCGAGGCGGTCGATCTCACAACTCGTCTCCAGGACCTCAACAACATTCTTGAATGTACCACCAAGCCAATCATATTCGATGGCGACACAGGAGGAAAGATCGAGCATTTCGTGTTCACAGTCCGTACTCTTGAACGTCATGGAGTATCGGCAATCATAATTGAGGACAAGATTGGCTTAAAGAAGAATTCCCTTTTCGGGACAGATGCAATCCAGACACAGGATTCCATAGAGCATTTCTGCGAGAAGATTCGCGCAGGGAAGAATGCACAAGTGACTAAGGATTTTATGATTATTGCTCGTATAGAAAGCCTTATCGCAGGTAAGCCGGTGTCTGATGCCCTCGAAAGAGGTTTCGCTTATGTTGATGCCGGAGCAGACGGTATTATGATACACAGCAAGGACAAGAGTGGAGAAGACATAAAGGAATTCATAATCGAGTTCCGTAAGAAGCATCCAAAGGTGCCTATTGTGGTAGTTCCTACTACATACAATCAGATTTACGAGAAGGAACTCGCTGAATGGGGTGCCAATGTCGTCATCTATGCTAACCACATGCTCAGAGCTGCATATCCAGCGATGAAGAAAGCTGCAGAGACAATCCTTATCAATGAAAGAGCAAAGGAAGCAAGCCCTCTCTGCATGCCAATCAAGGAAATACTCGAACTCATTCCTGGCACTAAATAAAGATTTCATTTATTTTTGCCAAATAAATTGATCATTTATAGTTTATAATTAATCATTGAATTAAGTGGTATCACCCGAAATATTTATAAAGACGCTCCAATCAAACGGAGTCTCATTCTTTGCAGGAGTTCCCGACTCTTTGCTTAAGAATGTTTGTGCATACATCACAGACAATGTGAATGCCGACCATAATATCATCACAGCCAACGAAGGCTCAGCTGTTGGAGTTGCAGCTGGTCATTATCTTGCAACGGGCGAGATTCCTATGGTTTACATGCAGAATTCTGGAATAGGTAACGCCGTAAATCCTTTGCTGTCACTTGCAGATGAAAAGGTATATTCCATTCCAATGCTCGTGATGATAGGCTGGCGCGGAGAACCAGGGGTACATGACGAACCTCAGCATGTCAAGCAAGGGGCTGTGACATTGTCATTGCTTGATGCGATGGAAATTCCTTGGCTTATGTTGCCAGAAAATGACGAGGAAGCAAAATCTGCTATAGATTCCATCATTGATAACTGCAAGAAAACAAGCAAACCACATGCAATCGTAATCAAAAAAGGCACATTCGGTTCTTATAAACTTCAGAAAAAGATACCAAATGAAAATCCAGTTTGCCGTGAAGAATCGATGAAATGTGTGGTTGACAATATTCCTTCCGATTCTATCATCGTTTCCACGACAGGAAAACTGTCAAGGGAACTGTATGAATACCGCGATGAAAAAGGACAGGCTCATGAGTCTGATTTCCTGACTGTAGGCTCGATGGGTCACTCCTCATCAATTGCCCTTGGTATAGCACTTGCAAAACCCACCCGCAAGGTATTCTGCTTTGATGGTGACGGAGCGTTCATAATGCATATGGGTGCGATAAGCAACATAGGCAATCTTGCACCGAAGAACTATATTCATATCCTGTTCAACAATGGAGCTCATGAATCTGTAGGCGGTCAACCAACCCTTGGATTCAACATCGATGTACCAGCAATAGCAAAAGCTTGTGGGTATAATAATGCTGTGACAGTATCTTCTATGGAGGAAATTAAAGAAAAACTTAAAGACATCCTAATTACCGAAGGTCCATCTCTGTTAGAGATAAAAGTTGGAATCAAATCGCGTGAAGACTTGGGGCGTCCAAAGACTACACCTATTGAAAACAAGGAAGCCTTTATGAAATTTATAAAAGATGCCCAGTCTATATAAACTATTTACTCAGTGGCGCTATCGGATTAATCCAATCAAGACGCTCATATTCAATTTCAGGAAATTTAATCTTGGCACTGCTATCCAATTTCCTGTCTTGATTGGAAATAATGTGATTTTTAGGAATCTGAGCGGAAAAGTAATTATTAAAAATTTTAACAATTCGGGGGATAAATTAAAACGTATCAGATTGGGATTCAGAGATATGGGTATCCAAAATGAAAGGGATAGAAAAACTATACTTGATCTTCGAGCCGGCTCATCTGTTACATTTGAAGGAAGTGCCTCAATTGGAGCAGGTGCAAGAATTTATACAAAGGGTGATCTCATAATTGGGGATAATTTCTATCTAAGCCTTAATTCACAAATTATCGCACATGATAGAATAACATTCGGAAATGATTGCACCGTAGGATGGGATACTTTGATAATGGATACAGATTTCCATAAAGTAAAGGATACCTCAACCGGTCATTATCATCCTATGACGAAACCTATCCAAATAGGTAACCATTGTTGGATATGCAATAATGTTCAAATACTGAAAGGAACAGAAATCCCAGATGACGTGATAGTAGGTTCCTGCTCCCTACTCAATAAAAGATATAATATTCCATCCGCCTCTTTACTCGCTGGTAATCCAGCATCACTAAAAAAGATAGGAATAACACATGAAAGATAGCTTAGTTGTGTTGTCGGACATTCATGGTAACTTATCTGCATTAAATGCAGTGATTTCAGATTTTGAATGCAGATATCCTCAGATAAACCGAATTGCAGTATTAGGAGACATCATCAACTATGGTATGAGGCCCAATGCGGTAATAGACAGATTACGTGAACTTGCAGATAAATACAAAATCCTTGTTAACTTATATGGAAATCACGAGAAGGCTCTTCTTGATGGAGATACAAGAAGATTCTCGACCGACAGAGGTAGACAGGTTCTTGGCGTGACCAGAAATATGCTTACGGCAGACTCCATTGATTATCTGCATATACTAAATTCTAACGGCTATGAGGATCTGGAAATTTCGGGCAAGAATATATTATTCGTCCATGGATCTGGTGAAGATCCCTTCTGGGGTAAGCTAAAAGAAGACTCAGTCAGGGATACTAGATACTCCAAGTTCGACTATGTAATCTCAGGTCATTCCCATATACCTCATCTGATTGAGAATTTCTATCCCGCAGACCGACCTGAATTTCGCAATAAAAAGCGGACAATATTTCTGAATCCAGGGTCTGTTGGACAGCCGAGAAATCACAATCCCCATGCGCAGTATCTATACATTGACTTTGTAACTGAGACATTTCATTTTAATTCTGTGGAATATGATATAAAAACTGAGCAGGCATTGTATACAAACGAAATTGATAAGTTCTATTCAGAAAGACTAACAAACGGAATATAAAAAATATGAACAATCTATATGTAATAAGCGGTGCCACGGGAATGACAGGCAGTGAACTGTCCCATCAACTTCTGGCCAAGGGAAATACGGTTATTGGATTTGACAATTTCTTTGCAAGCTCCATAGATACGGTCAAGGATATCCTTGATAATCCATCATTCATCTTCCAAGAGTGGGACATCAACAATCCGCAACAAATGGATGAATTGAAACGCCTTGTTCTTGAATTGAAACCTTCCTTTGACAGTATAATCTATATTAATTGCGCGGCTGTAGTACACACAGAACATTTCTATGAGGTTGAGCATACCTTCACCACAAATGTGGTGTCCATGCGTTCTTTCCTTGAGCAAGCAATTGAGGTTGGGGCTGCCGCTTATATCAACTGCTCCACTTCCGAGGTGTACTCCATGCAGTCATGGAATGAGAACGGAGGTGTAAGCGAAGATAGTTTCTTAGTGCTTGCAACAGCCGAACACAGCCAGCGTACAAGCTATGCTGTGGGCAAACTTCTAACTGAATTTTTCATGAAGGACGCAGTGGATAAGGGCAAGATCAAAGGCTGTTCCATCAGGTTTGCGAATGTCTACAGCAAGCATGAGCGCTTTGCCAAGCACATCATCCCTCATATCATCAACCAGCTGCTGAGTGGAAAAACTGTAAAGTTGCTTGATAACTCAAAGAAAAACAAACGCACGTTCCTCCACAATCTCGACAGTTGCAATGCTGTGCTTGAACTCTTGTCGCATCCGGAAGCTCTTGACGGAACGGTATACAATGTCGCAACAGATGAAGAAATATCTATCGTTGACCTTACAAAGAAGATAGCAGAAAAGATGGGAATAGAAAATCCTGATATAGTATTTGAAGGTCACAGAGACTCCGATCCAGAAAGAAGACTTCTCAATACTGATAAGCTTCGCACAAGGACCAACTGGAAACCACAGGTAACTTTGGATAAGGGTCTTGACCTTTGTGTGGCAAGCATTTGATATGAAAAGTCTGATAATAACAGTGGCAGGTACAGCCACACGTTTCAACCGGGATACAGAAAAGCCTACCCTTAAATGCCTTTACAATATAGGAGGCGCAAAGAATACACTCTTGTACCAGATTCTTGACAAGGCCCGCGAAATAGAGGAGTATGTAATTGTTGGAGGTTATCTGTTTGAGCAATTAGAAGAATTTGTAAAGACAAGTTTAGCAGAGTTCAAGGATAAGATAAAGCTTGTCTATAATCCCGAATACTCGACGTTTGGATCTGGGTACAGTTTGATATTAGGTATTCAGAATGCCAATCCACAGGCTAATGAGATTATTTTTGTAGAAGGAGACTTATATTTCGATGACAAAGCCTTTAAGACGATAAAGGATTCATCTAAAAGTATTTTTACCGTCAATCATGATTTGATAACATCGAAAAAAGCAGTCGTAGTCTATGAAAACGACAGGAATTTTCTCAGATATCTTTATGACACCAACCATAGGGATCTAAGAATCCCAGAACCTTTCCTTGCAGTGTATAACTCCGGCCAAATATGGAAATTCACTAACTTAAATAAACTTGCCAATGGCTTGGATGCCCTGACTCCTGAACAAACGAGAGGAACGAACTTGGAAATTATACAAGGATATTTTGGCGATCTTACTCCTTCGGAGTATGAGATGGTGGAATTCTCCACATGGCATAACTGCAACACTGTTAAAGATTACGAAACCGTATATTCAAAAATCAAGCAATGAAAACACTTGACGAAAAACTTCGGATGCTTCAGGATAAGATCCTAAACACAGATGATAAAATCCGTATAATGATAATTGGACTTGGAAGCGTAGGACTTTATCTTCTTGACTACCTCGTAAGTACAGCTGATCCAAGGATGGAGATTATTGTTGTAGGACGAAACCAGGACAAGATGCAGTCTGACGTAAATATCGTGCGCACAGCAGCCACCATACGTCGACAGATGCGTGCAACAATCCATATAGAAGGCAACTGTAATCTCGAAGATGTAGACAATATAGCTTCAGTCCTGGAAAAATGGAACCCAGATTTCATTGTCAACAGCAGCCGGGTATATTCTGGTTTGAAATATGGAAGTATCTCATGGTCGCACTTAAGGGCTTACGGTATTTGGACTCCACTCTCGGTAAAGTTTGCCAAGAATATAATGATAGCTTATGAG
This sequence comes from uncultured Staphylococcus sp., assembly GCA_964488595.1. Classification (GTDB taxonomy): domain Bacteria; phylum Bacteroidota; class Bacteroidia; order Bacteroidales; family Muribaculaceae; genus Duncaniella. The sequence goes on from CAZAWC010000045.1 coordinate 7,604, forward strand.
AAAGCTAATTCGCATGCCATATCAATTAACACATCATATTCAGATGCGGTGATTCCTTGGCTAAAATCAGCTGGAATGGCATACTTCGACTTCGGAAGCGGGAACCTGAACCATCTCATCCCCCGTATGAAATTCTATATTGGAGATAAGTATGGCATAGACAATCTAAATGACATTGACATTACTTTGGCTGTAAGCCATTTCCATGATGTAGTGATCAGCAAGGAGGGTCATGCCGAAGGACAGGATATTCTACTCAATGTCAAATATCAGGGTAAATCGTTAGACTTTAACAAGGAGGAATTGCTTTCAGCGTGCAAGATAGCGATGCCCGTTGACCAAAAGAGAAATATGATGAATGCATCAAGCAATTTCGACATCATCAACTCAATCTTAACTGCGATATGGGACCATAAGGTTATCAAGATTCACACCCCAGGAGTCAATGGAGAAATCGGAGGATATCCTTTCATTATAGATGGAAGAAATGAGGTAAAAGGGTATATTGATGAATCCGTTTTTACTCTTGAAGCCATGAGGAATGCCAATCGGGAATCAATATATCTTGATGGGATAGATAATGTTGAAAATGGAAAACTTATCTATTCTGATAATCTTATAGAAAAGGTTTATAAGGAATTCAAAGTTAAGTTAAATAAAGAAGTCAAACTAACTGCGTCAAATCTGACTGCTGATTTCATTATTCAAAATTTGATAAATCCTACGGTTAACCTATAAATCTAAACTACACTTATGCATTGGTGTATTAAACTATGTAATAATTATGAATATTAAGACTTTTTTTAAACGTAATAAGGTTGCATATGGTATTTATTATTACCTTGCCTCTTTTATTGTTAATGTTTATAAGTTATTTTTACATACTGATGATAAGTTAATATTATTTGTATGTTATGGGGGTAGGCATTATTCAGATAGTACACGAGTTATATATGAGGCTATGCTCAAAGATGATAGATTTAGTCGTTATAAAAAGGTATGGGCTTTTACTAATCCAGAGAAATACCCATTTATTCCAAATAAAATAAATATTGATTCTTTGGAATATTTTAAAGTAGCTCTTAAAGCAAGGTGTTGGATAACTAATGTTATTGTTGAACGGGCTTTAAAATTCACAGGGAAACACACATATTATTTTCATACTACACATGGGGTTCTTTGTAAATTGGATGGATTAGATGCAAAGGATTCAAAAAATTTTAAATCTTTTGCAAAATATAGTTTTGACTGTTGTACAGTACAATCAGAGATAGAACGTAGAATATATGCGGGAATGTTAGGGATTAGTCCAGAGGTTGTAAAGGTTGTGGGGGTGGCAAAAAATGATATTCTGATTAAACATACAACTGAAATGAGAGAACATATTAGACAAAAGTTAGGTATTTCTCCGAACAAAAAGGCTATTTTATACGCACCGACATTTAGAGAAGAGGATAATTTCTTAGAGCGATTTGATGTAAATGTGAAACTATGGAGAGAAATCTTAGGGGACGATTACGTACTATTATATCGTGCCCATCCGATAGTCTCATCTAAGCAAAAAACAAGAGATGACTTCTTTATAGATACCACTAATTATGAAATGGTTGAAGATATAATGATAGCAGCTGATATTCTTGTTTCAGATTATTCTGGGATAATTTTTGATTACTGTATCATGGATAAACCTATTTTTTTATGGACCTATGATTACGATAGTTATAATAGTATCAGAGGGTTATATTTCGATATTCGTAAAGAGTTACCTTATGCATCTGAAGAAACACAATTGTTAGATATGATTAAAAACGCTGATTTGAAAAAAAATGTAAGTGACTGGGTAATTCCATTTAAGGAAAAATATGCAACCGAATATGGAAATGGTACAAGAAATGCATTGAATTTAATAGATAATAATATAAATAATTAACGATGCTGATAGTCAGAGATATTCAATTCATCAAAAAAGATGGAATTCTGTATTTAAAAGGGTCTTCCTCCAATCAATTATATCTTAATCATATATATCAAATGGGAAAAATTTCTACTCTTGCTTGGATAATAGAAGACCCCAATTCAAGCAATGATGGACTGGTCCCTCTTATTAAATCTCCTAATTTGGAAGTGATTGAAGTTCCGATTGATCTTCCTTTAATAGAAAAGATTAAGCGAATTAAGGATATTGTTAAACAAGCTGAGTCATTATCTATAAAATTTTGTTTTATTGATAGTTTTATAGCTTGTCATTATGCAAGAAAATACAATAAACCTTATGTTATAGAGTCTGGAACAGATGCGTTTGCATCTTCATGGTATCATGGAGGAGCTATTAAGTATAAATTATTTGCATTGCCATATGAGTGGTTAACGAAGTATTACCATTCTAAATCTAAACATATTATTTATGTCTCAAAGTATTTTCTACAAAATAAATATCCAAGTAAAGCTCATCAACTTGGTTGTTCTGATACAGTTCTTCCTGAAGTATCAGTGGAGGTCTTAGAAAAACGAATACGTTTAATTGAAAATAATAAACGATATAATTTGGGATTAATTGGGAGTAGTAGTGTTGAGTACAGGGGCCATGATACTTTAATTGCAGTGATGTCAGCATTGCGAAAAAAAGGATATAATGTTAATGTTCGATTCGCAGGAAGTGACAGTGGAAAAAATAAAAGAATGAATTTGGCAAAATCATTAAATGTAGAAGAATATGTATACTTCGATGGCTATTTAAATAATAAAGAAATTTTTGAATGGATTGACGATATAGATATTTTGATTATGCCTACACTTCAAGAAACCTTGGGAAGGGCTGTAATCGAAGCTATGAGTAGAGGTTGTCCTGTAATAGGTTCAAAAGAAACAGCTTTACCTGAACAACTTGGTAGTGATTGTATAGCTCCTGCCAGAGATATTGATGCAATATGTAGTATTGTTGAAAATATGATCAACGATAAAGAATATATGAAATTATGTGCCATTGAAAATTTTTGGAGAGCAAAAAAATATGGCAGTAATATAACTAATAATCTCAGGAAACAATTCTATGACAACTTTTATGAAAGAAATCACCTTAAATAAAAGAGATGACTATGAATCTCATTCAGAATATAATAAACCTATAAAGGTGCTACATATATTTAACTATTTCAATCAAGGAGGTATTGAAAATTTCGTTATGAATGTCTATAGAAATATAGACAGATCGAAAATTCAGTTTGATTTTGCATTCCCTACTAATAAAAAGGGATATTTTGATGATGAGGCAATTTCTCTTGGGGCAAATATATATTTCTTTGACTCTGAGAAAAAGTCTTTTTTGAATTATTATCGTAACTTGAAAAGGATAATCAAAAAACATGGTCCTTATTCCGCTGTACATAGTCATATTTATTACTTCTCAGGATTTATTCTTCTTATTGCAAGGTTGTGTGGAGTAAAGATTAGAATATCACATTCACATGAAACTAAGAAGGGGAGAAAAGAGACTTTAATTCGCAAACTATATGAAAACGTAATGCGTAAATTGATTAAGGCTAATGCAACAAATTGGCTTTCATGTTCTGATCTTGCAGGACAATATGTATTTGGAGAAAATATTCAGTATCAAGTATTATACAATGGAATAGACCTAAATAGATTTACTTTTCGCGAAGCTGCTCGTAATAGGATTAGAGAAGAGTTAGGTATAACTAATAAAAAAGTAATTTTGAATGTAGGACGTTTTGCTGAACAAAAGAATCATTCTTTTATCATAAAGATATTTAAACAATTATTAGAGAGTTCTGAAGATTATCGTTTAGTTATGATCGGTGGTGGTCCCCTCGAGGAAAATATTCGGGAAAAATGTAAGGAATATAATATTATTGATAAATGTATTTTCTTACATAATATACAAAATACAGAGGATTACTATTGTGCGGCAGATGTTTTTCTTTTGCCGAGCCTTTATGAAGGAATGGGAATTGTTTGCATAGAAGCACAGGCCACAGGGCTGCCTATGGTTTTATCAACTGAGGTTACATCCGAAATAAAATTAACAAATTTAGTTCATTATTTGAATTTAAATGATTCCGTTGTGGAGTGGTGTGAGAGAATTGAAAAAGTCATCGAAACAAGAATTAGTAGGGTTGATTATAATCAACAATTTATAGGGTCTGCTTTTGATATAAAGTCAACTGTCAAAGATTTGACAAAAATTTATAAGGAGTGACTAGTTCAAATCATAAGGCCGTATTGAGTGCAACTAAGGTTTCGGTTGTATGTGAGGTAATAGCAAAAGTCATAGCACCACTTACTACTATAGTCTTAGCCAGATTATTATCTCAGGAAATATTCGGCATTATTGCATCCCTGACTGCTATTACAGCTTTGGCTGATATGTTAGCAGATGCTGGATTTAATGCATATATAATACAACATCAATTTAATTCTGATGAAGAAAAAAAAGGAACCCTAAACATTTGCTTTTGGACTAATGTCTTTATTGCTGTCGTCTTTTTTTCAATTATAGAACTGTTTAGAAGCGACTTTTCTCGATTGGTTGGTGCCGACGGATATGGAAATGTTCTTGCCATTATGGCGATTGTGATACCAATGGTATCAGTGTCTTCAATTGAGATGGCGATTATGAAAAAAGATCTAAATTTTAAAAGTCTTGGCATAATAAAAATTACTTCTAAAATAATTCCTTTTGTTGTTACAATTCCTCTTGCACTTCTAAGTTTTGGATATTGGGCTTTGGTTATAGGAACATTGATTGGGGAGTTAGTAGGTCTTATTTTAAGTCTGCTTTATGGCAGGTTTTTCCCTTCTCTTTCTTATCCCATAATATATTTAAAATCAATTTTTTCATTTTCAATATGGGCATATCTGGAATCAATCTTAGAATGGTTGATTGCAAATGTTTCTATATTGGTGTTGGGAACTATATATGGAATAGCTGAGCTTGGTATTTTTAAAGTCGGAGTGAATCTGGTTACACAAATAACATCATCGATTTATGCACTATATTCAAATGTATATAAATCGGCAATTGCTAAGGAACAAAATAACAATGAAAGTTTTAAGAAAATGTTTCTCACATTTCAAAAGTATTCTTCATTATTCAGTTTACCCTTAGGAATCTTTGTTTTTGTATACCGTGATCTTGTTACATCTCTACTTTTGGGAAACGAATGGATGGCTGCCTCAAACCTGATAGGTTATTTTTGTCTGACATCTACATTTTCAATTTCTTTTGGAAATTTTTACAGTGATGCGATTCGAGCCAAAGGATACCCTTTAAAACTTGTAATTATTGATGCCGTGTATCTTTCCATTATAGTAATCCTTCTATACAGTGCAAAGAGTATTACATTTACAATGTTTTGCATTAGTTTTAGTTTAATCAAAATTGTTCAACCCTTGCTTCAGGTAATTGTTGGTAGAAAGGTTTGTGACGTAACTTTTTGGGGAATCATTAAGAATTCATACCCTCAAATAATATCCTCAGTGTTGGTTGCAATTGTTGTATTTATCTTTGGTTTTACATCGTTATCCTTGGTATGGAATATAGTATCGGCAATAATTTCTTTTGTTGTTTATTTTATTCTGGTTTATATTATTTCTCCAGATAAGAAGATCTACAAAGAAGCCATCTTAAAGCGATTTTGAAAGAACTGAAGAAGGATTAAATTATGATTTTGTACTTTATATTTGCATTTTTTACAGTAATTAGTGAAACATTGTCTTTCTTCGTTGCCTTAAAGAAACTACGAAAAGGAAGGATGTGTATCCAGAATTTTATATATCTGCTCTTCTATTTTTTCTTCGTTGTTCCAATTATTTCACAATTATTAATTCCAGACTATCATTATATAATTTTTTATAGGGCTGACGATGCAATGAGGGATGCCTCCTCCAATATAATATATCTCGTTTTTATTTGGGTTTTCTCATATTATATTCGGAAATCAGAAACAAAAGATTACAAATTTTTAACTGATAAATTAATTATTAATGTTCTTGTTACAAATGTATGTACCTGGACGGTGATTATTTGTTTTTGTTTAACGTTGGCATTGAGTGGGGTTCAAGTTATTTTAGGAGGTTATGGGTATGCTTACATTAATAAGGAAATTGTAGGTGTAAATGAAGGTATCATAGGATGTGGAATAATATCATACTTAGTTGTATTGGGGAGCCATGATTATGTATCTAAGTTTAGAATAGCATTTTTATCCATATTTGTTTTTGGCTTCTTCTGGATTGTTGGCAAGCGTTATATAATTGCAGAAACTTTGATTATGGTAATCTGTATATTAGGTATGACCAAAGGAATATCTGGAAAGAAAATGATAAAGAGTCTATTCATTGGCTCTCTTTTTATATTAGTCGGAGGCTTTTTATATGGAGTATTCTTTAAACAAAATGTTACATCTTTCTTGGATTATCTGAATGTAGATTTTTCTCGACAATATACTCTGGTTTATCAGTTTTATTGTGATAAGATTGATCGTAATATTTCTATTAACAAATTCGATGGCATTGTTTTTTTATTGACGTTTTTTGTTCCAAGAATCTTATGGTGGGAGAAACCATATCCATTTGTTAATTACCTGACTCTTTCGTTGGTAGGTCAGGATAATGTGGCATTTGAAAATGCAGGATGGGCAACAACATGTTCAATTTTTTCTGATTTATACGACTCGTTATCTTATTTTGGTTTAGCTTTGGGAATATGGATATTTATTAAATTGTTTAGGTTCGTGAATACAGAAAAAAAATGTCATTATAAGGTACTTTTAATGTATCTTGTTGTAAGACTATTAACTGTTCAAATATCATCTTCTATAATTCAAATATCAGTTGTGTTTATCATAGTTCTCATTTCATCTTTTTGGGGACATAAAAAAATTATCTATAATTTAAGTTCAACTCAAAAATATGGCAAAAGTACTGTTTCTTGCTAATGATTATTCCACTGTCTTTCAGTTTAGAAAGGAACTGATAGCTAAATTAATTTCTCGCGGTGATGAGATTTTTCTTTCATTTCCTTATCATAAAGATATTGTGTTTTTCACCGATCAAGGATGTAACTTCATAGACACTCCTGTAGATAGAAAGGGCTTTAATCCGTTTTCAGATATTAAATTAATCTTCAAATACAGAAGAATAATTAAGGAACTATCGCCAGACATTATATTTTCATTTACAATAAAACCTAATGTCTATGGAGCAATAGCCAATAAGAAGTCTGGAATTCGCCAAGTGTGTAATATAACTGGAACCGGGGGTACATTCTTACAAAATAATCTATTATCGCGAATCTGTAAGTTCCTTTATAAGCATTCTATTACAAATGCATATAAGGTGTTCTTTCAGAATAATAAAGATAAAGAATTCTTCTTGAAAAATAATATGGTGGGCGATAATTACGAAGTCCTTCCTGGTTCTGGTTGCAACCTTGAAAGTCATCCGTTCCTTCCTTTGCCCTCCGGGGATAAAATAAATTTCATTTTTATTGGAAGGGTGATGAAGTTGAAAGGTATAGATGATTTCCTTGAATGTGCAAGAATAGTAAGAAATAAATATTGCAATGCATATTTCTATATTGCAGGATGGAATGAGCAAGAAGAATACATGAAGAAGGTAGAAGATGCTGAAAAAGAAGGATACGTTGATTATTTAGGATATAGGAAAGATCTTGATAATATTATAAGACAATGTCATTGTACAGTCCTTTGTTCTCTTGGCGGAGAAGGAATGCCAAATGTATTATTGGAGTCAGCAGCAATGGGTAGAATCTGCATCACTACAAACACGAATGGAGCAGAAGATGCCGTAGATGATGGACTCACTGGATATGTGTATCCTAAGGGAAATGTCACGGAATTAGTTGATAAAGTAATAAAAGTGATTAATCTGTCAGATGATGAGAAAAATGATATGGGGCGTGCAGGACGCAGGAAGATGGAGAAAGAGTTTGACAGGAATATAGTAATCAAAAAGTACATTAATGAAATAAAATTATTAGATGAAATTTAACGGGATATACAATAGATTTGTTAAGAGAGTGATAGGGCTCATTTTTGCTATAGTTCTTTTAATTTTATTATGGCCTTTATACTTGATAATTGCAATTTTGATATTGATCCAAGATGGGAAACCTATCTTTTATAGACCCTTACGTGGTGGATACCAAAATAAACCTTTTCATATTTTCAAGTTTAGAACGATGGTAAAGGATGCTGATAAAGTTGGAGGCGGGACTACCGCGCTAAACGATCCTCGGATTACCAAAATAGGTAATTTTCTAAGGAAAACAAAATTAGATGAAATTCCCCAACTATTCAATATCATTAATGGTTCCATGAGTTTTATTGGACCAAGACCAGAACTGATAAAATATACCGATCTTTATAAAAATGAAGATTTATTGATATTTGAAGTGCGACCTGGTATCACAGACTATAGTTCAATGGAGTTTATCAATTTAGATGAAATAGTTGGACAAGGAAATGCTGATGAAATGTATGAGAAATATGTATTGCAGAAAAAAAATGGATTACGAATTAAATATGCAAAGGAAGTTTCTTTTCGAACCGATATCAATATTTTTTTCGGTACTGTGTGGCGAGTGTTACAAAAATCTTTTTCGTTTATCTTATTAAAGAAACATAGGTAAATTATGGAGTACGTTCAACTGAAAAATTCTGATCTAATAGTTTCAAGACTATGCATGGGAGGATGCCCCATGGGAGGATACGGATGGGGGGATGTTCAAGAACAGGAATTAGTCGGTGCTGTTCACACATGCTTAGATGAGGGTATAAATTTTTTTGATACTTCGGATACATATGGACTAGGACAGTCAGAAAGGACTTTGGCTAAAGCTCTTGACTCAAGACGTAAAGATGTAATAATTCAGACCAAGTTTGGGGTTCGCTATGAAAATGGAAAATCTAATTATGATAATTCACCTGCTTATATTGAAGAAGCATTGGAGAAGAGCCTGAAGAACCTTAAAACTGATTATGTTGATATTTATACAATCCACTATAGGGATGGAAAAACTCCGATTGCAGATGTGATTATGAAACTTGAACAGTTAAAATCAGATGGGAAGATACGTTATTTTGGACTTTCAAATTATCATGGTGATGATATCAAAGAACTGATGCCATATAAAGAAAAATTTGTATGTTGTCAAGACGAATATTCGTTAGCTTGTCGCAAAAATGAATCAGACTTAAATAGACTTAGAAACGAATTCGGAATTTCTCCGTTGACTTGGGGTAGTTTAGGACAGGGTATTCTAACAGGTAAATACTCAAAAGATGTTTTATTCAAAAGTGATGATCGTAGAAGCAGAGAAGCTTACGTAAACTTCCATGGCGAGAGATTGATGAAAAATCTAAATATTGTGGATGTTATGAAGGGAATATCTCGCAACCATAATGTATCAGTTGGTGCAGTGGCTCTTAGATTTATTTTAGATCAAATTCAGGAATCAGTTGTTTTGGTCGGAGCCAAAAGAAAACAACAAGTGCTTCGTAACGTAGAATCTATGGGATGGAGTTTACAAAGAGACGAACTTTCGAAGTTAGACGAAATCTCTGCATAGAATGAAGGAACTTAAATACATCACAATTGCCCAAATATTGGGTTGTCTACTTGTGATATTGGGTCATTCCTATCCATTCATTACAGTTATACCTACGTTTGTTAAGGATGTGAAGGGGTTCTTATATATGTTTCATATGCCGCTGTTTGTTTTTTGTAGCGGTTTTCTTTTCTCTTATACAGAGCAAACAAAACGACAGTCATTTAAGTGTTTTGTAATAAAAAGGGCTAAGAAGTTACTTGTTCCCTATCTCTCATTATCATTAATAGGGATATTGCCTAAGTATTTCTTTTCATCTGTATTAAATGATTCTCTTAATCTAGATACAGAATCTATAGTGAGAGCTTTTCTTGTTCCACGCGAGAACATATGGGGACATTTCTGGTTTATTCCTATGATTTTTTTCATTAGGTGGAATTGTATATATTATTGACAAATTTTTATTTCCAAACTTAAAAAAGTATTTATTATGGGGATTTGTTTGTGTTATTATGGTTGCTATAAACCTAATTTATGTCCCGATAAAAGAATTACAATGGTTTGGAATAAATGATATAATCCAATATTGTTGGTGTTTTGTATTTGGAATGTAAGCTATTACGTCTCCGCGAGGAAATACGGGTAGGATGAATTAACTTTGT
>CAZAWC010000046.1:0-17702 GCA_964488595.1 uncultured Staphylococcus sp.
AACTCGACCCGGTCATCGGCCGTGACGAGGAGATACGCCGCGTGCTGCAGATCCTGAGCCGACGCACCAAGAACAACCCCATGCTCATCGGTGAGCCTGGCACGGGCAAGACGGCCATCGCCGAGGGACTGGCCCAGCGCATAGTGCGCGGAGACGTCCCCGAGAATCTGCGGTCGAAGCAGATCTATTCGCTCGACATGGGCGCCCTTGTGGCCGGTGCCAAATACAAAGGCGAGTTTGAGGAGCGCCTCAAGGCCATAGTCAACGAAGTGACATCGGCCGACGGCGAGATAATCCTCTTCATCGACGAGATCCACACCCTCGTCGGAGCCGGCAAGGGAGAAGGCGCCATGGATGCCGCCAATATCCTCAAGCCTGCGCTGGCACGTGGCGAGCTCCGCTCCATCGGCGCCACCACCCTCGACGAGTATCAGAAATATTTCGAGAAAGACAAGGCTCTCGAGCGAAGATTCCAGAAAGTGATGGTCAACGAGCCTGACGAGGCAGCCGCCATCGCCATACTCCGTGGCCTGAAGGAACGCTACGAGAATCACCACAAGGTCCGCATCCGCGACGAGGCGATTATCGCCGCCGTCACCCTCTCGGAGCGTTACATCACCGACCGTTTCCTCCCCGACAAGGCCATCGACCTTGTGGACGAGGCAGCCTCCAAGCTGCGTCTCGAGATGGACTCCGTGCCCCAGGCTCTGGACGAGATCACACGCATGATAGCCCAGAAGGAGATAGAGCGCGAGGCCATCAAGCGCGAGGGCGACGAGCCCAAGGTGAGCGAGATAGACAAGGAGCTCGCCGACATGCGCGACCGTCAGAACGAACTCACCGCCAAATGGAAGGCGGAGAAGGATGTCATCAACAAGATCCAGCAGAACAAGATAGACATCGAGCAGCTCAACTTCGAGGCCGAGCGCGCCGAGCGTGAGGGCGACTATGCCAAGGTGGCCGAGATCCGCTACTCGCGCATCTCCGAGAAGGAGAAGGACAACGCCGCCCTTCAGGAGCAACTCCGCGTGATGCAGGGCGAGAAAGCCTTCATCAAGGAGGAGGTGGACTCCGAGGATATAGCCGACGTCGTGTCGCGCTGGACAGGCATCCCCGTCAACAAGATGGTGCAGAGCGAGAAGGAGAAGCTGCTCCACCTCGAGGACGAACTCCACGGGCGCGTGGTGGGTCAGAACGACGCCATCCGTGCCATCGCCGATGCCGTGCGCCGCTCGCGGGCAGGCCTCAACGATCCCCGCAGGCCCATCGGCTCGTTCATCTTCCTCGGCACCACCGGTGTCGGCAAGACCGAGCTGGCCAAGGCTCTCGCCGAGTATCTGTTTGACGACGAGAACATGATGACCCGTATCGACATGAGCGAGTATCAGGAGAAGCACGCCGTCTCCCGACTGGTCGGCGCGCCTCCGGGATATGTAGGCTATGACGAGGGTGGACAGCTCACCGAGGCTGTGCGCCGCAAGCCCTACTCCGTGGTGCTCTTTGACGAGATCGAGAAGGCTCACCCCGATGTGTTCAACATCCTCCTTCAGGTGCTCGACGACGGCCGCCTCACCGACAACAAGGGGCGCATGGTCAACTTCAAGAACACCATCATCATCATGACCTCCAATATGGGCTCGCACCTCATCCGCGACAACTTTGCCAAGATGACGCGCGAGAACCGCGAGGAGACCATCGAGAGCACCAAGAACGAAGTGGTGGAGCTGCTCAAGCAGCAGATCCGTCCCGAGTTCCTCAACCGTATCGACGAGATCATCATGTTCACGCCCCTCAATGAGGCCGAGATCGAAGAGATCGTCGGACTGCAGATCAAGTCGATCCAGAAGATGCTGTCGGCCAACGGCATCACTCTCGAGGTGACCCCCAAGGCCATGCGTTTCCTCGCCGAGGAAGGCTACGATCCCGAGTTTGGCGCACGTCCCGTCAAGAGGGTTATCCACCGCATGGTGCTCAACCAGCTCTCCAAGGACATCCTCGCCCAGAAGGTGGACCGCGAGCGTCCCATAGTCATCGACTATGACGGATCGGACATCGTGTTCCGCAACTGAGACACAATAACTGACTTTACAATATCTCTCCCATTAATTACTAACTTTTCAAAACCGACTAAGAAACAAAATGAAACGACTCTATTATCTTCTCCTCGTCCTCCCTCTGCTGGCCGTGATGGCCTCCTGTAGCGACGACGACAAGGACCTTCCCAAGGTCAACATCTCCGTACAGTACTCGGGTGCCACCGAGCAGGACGGTGTCATCAGCGTGGCTCAGGGCGAGACCCTCTCCATCGATGCCATCGACATCACCCCTGTCAGCGGCACCGGCAAGGCCGTCCTCGGCAACACTACCTACTATCTCGACGGTGTGCCCTTCTATACCATCGGTGTAGCCCCCTACAGCGGTGAGATCGACACCACCAACATCCCCGAGGGCGAGCACTCGCTCAGCTTCATGTCTCAGGTATTTCAGGTGGACCGTGAGCCCGGTTTCGCTCTCTATGGCGTCACCCTCATGATCACCCCTGCCACCGACAATCCTGACTCAGGCTCGGGTACCGTGACCCCCGAGGTTACGATTTCGGGCAACTGATCCCCGCATCTTTAACCTGACATATATACCCTTCCGCCTCCCCCCACAGGCCACAGCCTCACCGGGGGAGGCGGTTTGTGTTTTCATATCTCGGGCATAATTACTAATTTTGTGCCCGATTTTATACAGCGATAGTTTTAAGCAAACCACCATCCATCGCCACCGCAGTCATGACCCCGGATTTAGACTTAGGCAACACCCCCGTCCATCGCCTGTTCCGCATATACTTCATCCCCACTCTGCTCGGGATGGTGAGTCTGTGCGTCGTCACGATGGCCGACGGCATCTTCGTGGGACAGGGAGTGGGGCCCGAAGGTGTGGCGGCGGTCAATATCGTCTTCGCCCCGCTGATGCTGCTCATCGGGCTCGGACTGATGCTCGGCATAGGGTGTTCGGTGATGGCCTCTATCAGGCTCTCGCGCGGCGAGGATGTCCGCGCCCGCCTCGGCGTGACGCGCGCCCTCACGGCCGCCACCCTGCTGACCACCGCCATCATCCTCGCCATGATCGTCAGGCCCGGCGCCACGGTGCGCCTCCTCGGGGCCGAGGGGAGCCTCGAGCCTCTCGCCATAGACTATCTGGTGTGGCTGGCTCCGGCCCTCATAGCCAACATGTGGAGCCTCATCGGGCTGTTTGTGGTGAGGCTCGACGGCTCGCCGCGATATGCCATGTGGTGCAACGTGGTGCCCGGCGCTATGAACATCATCCTCGACTGGCTGTTCATCTTCCCTCTCGGCATGGGACTCAAGGGGGCTGGCATAGCCACCTCCCTGTCCATCCTCACCGGCGGCCTCATGGCGGTGTGGTATCTGTGGCGGAGGGCGGAGCGTCTGCGACTCATCCGCCTCCCGATGGACCGCGAAGGACTGGCCGACACGTGGCGCACACTCCTCTACCAGACACGCATCGGAGTGTCGGCATTCCTCGGCGAGTCTACCATGGGTGTCCTCATGTTCACCGGCAATCTCGTGTTCATGCACTGGCTGGGCCCCGACGGCGTGGCGGCCTTCGGCATAGCGTGCTATTACTGTCCATTCTTCTTCATGATCGGCAACGCCGTGGCCCAGTCGGCCCAGCCCATCATCAGCTACAACTACGGTCTGCGCCACTACGACCGCGTGCGCGCCACACTGCGTCTGGCCATCCTCACCGCCCTCGGCTTCGGCATCGCCGTCACGGCCACATTCATCATCTTCCCGCGGATCATGGTGGGGCTGTTCATCTCACCATCCACGCCGGCGGCCGGATATGCCATCGCCGGGCTCCCACTCTTTGCGGGATGTATCATCTTCTACATATTCAACATCACGGCCATAGGCTACTTCCAGAGCGTGGAGCGCGTGGCGCCGTCGGTGTGGTTCGCACTGATGCGCGGAGTGCTGTTTCTGGTGCCCTCGTTCATCCTCCTGCCGCAGGTCTCGATCGAGGGGTTGTGGCTGGCACTCGCCCTGAGCGAGGGTCTCACATCGCTCTGCATCATAGTCTACTATCTCATCCACAGGGCCACACGCCGCAAGTCATGAAGCTGACCCTCATCTGCCTGCACACCACACGCCACTCCGACACCCGCTCGATACTCACCGTCTACTCGCGCGAGGCCGGAAGGCTGGCCATCGGTGTGCCAGCCGGGAGCGGACGCGGAGCTGCGCGCCTCAGGGCGCTGACCATGCCCATGGCCATGCTGACGTGCGACACTCCCGAGCCGCGCGGAGGCCACGAGATCCTGTCCATGCGGCAGGCTGCCCCGCTGTGCATCACGCCGGCGCTCCACTCCCATCCCGTCAAACAGATGATGGCCATGTTCATGGCTGAGGTGACCGACCGTGTGGTGCGTCAGGGGAGCGCCGACACCACGATGTTTGACTTCATAGCGGCCACCGTGATGAGGCTCGACGAGGCCACCGAGAGGGAGCTGGCCAACTTCGGGGTCTGTTTCCTGATGAAGCTGGCCGAGGCGGCGGGGATAGAGCCCGATCTGTCTACATACAAAAAAGGCCGCGTATTCGATATGCGCGACGGAGTGTGGAGGGCCACCCCTCCTGTTCATGCCGACTATCTCGAGCCGGGCGAGGCCGCTGTGGCGGCTATGTTGATGCGTATGACGTTTGACAGCTCTGCGCGCCTGCGCCTCGACACCACCGGGCGGAGGCGGGCCATGGACACGGCCCTGCGCTATTTCTCAATCCACGCGGCCCCCATGGGGGGACTGCGGTCGCTCGAGGTGCTCCGCTCAATGGTCTGACACCACCGTGCCGGTCTCTACGGCAGGCTGCGCGTCAGTGCGCGACGGTGCGGACGCCAGCGCACGGCGGCGCAACTCGGCCAAAGCCCGACGGTGGGCACGATAGGTGAAGAAGCGGTTGAGCCACATTCCTGTCATAGTAGTGAGGAGGACGAGGGCTATGATGACGCCCCATGTCATGATGTCGTGTGAGAGCTGTAGTGTCATAACGGCGGATGGATTTGATGGTGACTGATATTTTTTACAATATAAACGCCCGGCAGGGGCAGGTGGTTTGATTTGCAGCCCGATTATTTGCATAAACCGAAAAAAGTGGCTACTTTTGCAACGTCATAGCCGGGAGACCCACTCCGGCGACTGCTGCTCGAATGGTGTAATGGTAGCCACGAAGGACTTAAAATCCTTTGGTCATTGAGACCGTGCGGGTTCGAGTCCCGCTTCGAGCACCACTTTTTCCTTTAGATCGCCAACACATCACATTTTCCCCAAGCAGAGAGACAAGATATGCCGCAGCAAGCCTTTACGGTATATACCCGCCTGAGGCTGCTGATGGCAGCCGCCACACTCGCAGTGTCCATGACGGCTGCAGGAGCGTCAGATTATGCCACCACTTCGGCTCTGGCCGAGGGCAGGTGGGTCAAGATGCGTGTAGACTCCACGGGGGTCTACAGACTTTCAGCCGCCACACTGCGCACCCTCGGATTTGACCGGCCAGAAGATGTCAAGGTGGCCGGCTATGGCAGTGTGGAGCGTGCGCATACGCTCGACACCGGAGCCGACGATCTGCCTGCGGTGCCTGTGATGCGTGTGGGAGACGACATCTACTTCTTTGCCGAGGGGCCAGACCGTCTTACAGACCGGGGCTCAATGAGCCAGCCGGTGGAGCACCGCAACTACTACTCGCGCTCGTCCTACTATTTTATCACCGACCGCGACGACTTCCCCTCGCCCGAGGTGAGGGAGCCTGTGCCCGACGACTATGTCAGCGACGACGAAGAGGAGGAAGAGGAGGAAGAGGAGCCGGATACAGTGACCACCCACATTGTCACCCTTCGGCACAGATTCTTCGAGTACCACCCCTACTCGGCCGGAGCTTTCACATTCTCGCACGACATCAAGGGCCCCTCGGGCGACGTCACCGTGGCATGGGATACCCCGGATGCCACCAACACCCCCATGATGCTGTCCTATGCCTACATCGGACTCCCCTCTGAGACGAGCGGCACCGTGTCGCCTATGTGGAAAGTCACCGGGGGCACGGCCACACAGGTATCGGTCAAAGGGATTCGCGGCACATCTAGCGACAAGACCATCTATGTCCCCTCCGACCAGCAGCGGCTGTCGCTGAGCGGAGCCGCCGGCCACAGGGTGACATTCACGCTGTCCGACCCCGCGGATGAGTTTGACATGCTGGCTCTCGACCATGCCACGCTGAGATATGAGGCCGCCAACCGCTACAGGACCGGAGGGGGCATATGGCAGTTATACTATGCCTCGCACGGCGCCCCCGTCGAGGTGACCGGTCTCCCCGCCGATGCTGTGGTGTGGGACGTGTCCCTACCATCCGAGCCTCTGCGCCTCGTGACCGAGGCCGAGGCAGACGGCACGGCCCTCTTTGCCGCCAATCCGCGCGGCGAGATCACGAGCCGGGTGGCGCTCTTTGTGCCCGGCGACGAGGTGCCAGAGCCTGTGGTAGAAGGCCCTGTGGCCACTCAGGACCTCCACGCCATACCTGAGGCCGATATGCTAATCGTGACCACCGAGCAGGCATATCCCGAGGCTCTGCGTCTGGCCGAGGCTCACCGCTCCATGCAGGGCCTTGAGGTGGCTGTGGCACGCATTACAGACGTGGCCAACGAGTTTTCATCGGGAGCGTGGCATCCCTCGGCTGTCCGCCGCATGGTGAGGATGATGGCCACACGCGGGCTGCGCCACCTGCTGCTGATGGGCAACGGCTGGGGCATGCCGCTGAGTGCCGGCGAGGCTTTTCCGCCCGACGCCATGGTGACATATCACACCGAGTATACCGACGAGGACCGCTCATCGGCCCGCAATCATTGTACCGACCTCTATTTCGTATATCCCCTGCAGCGTGTGGGGGCCCGCGTCACCGAGCCCTCGGTGCTCTACAGCATCAACGTGGGGCGCGCGCCGGTGAGAAACCGCGCCGAGGCCCGTGCGTTCACAGACAAGTGCATAGCCTATCTCAGCGATCCGCGCCGCGCCGGACACCCGGGGGAGACGCTCGTGTTCTCGGGCCTCGGCGATGCCAACGCCCACCTGCTGGCTTCGATGCGCGTGGCCGACATAGCCGAGAGCCATCTCCCCGGAGCCACCGTGCGCCACGGCAGTCAGGCCCTGTTCGGGTCGGAAAGACGCGGTGCCTCATACTTCTCCCCTCGTCAGGAGGATTACCTGCACGATGTGCTGGGCACCAACCTGCGATTTATCAACTTCTCGGGCCACTCCACATGGGCCACACTGGGCACGGAGTTTGACAATGCCCTCCTCAACCGCACTTCGTTCGGGTCACTTCCGCTGTTTTTCACAGCCGGCTGCCTGACAGGCACATTCGACACGGGGCGCAATTCGCTCATCGCCCGCATGTCTGTCGCAGAGCATGGCCCGATAGCCCTCATCGGCACTACGCGCGAGGTGTATCTCGACAACAATCACAAGCTCAACGAACTCTTTGCCGAGCGATACTTCGGAGCCACTCCGGACATGACCCTCGGCGATATCTATACGGCGTCCATCAACGGCTCTCACTCGTTGGCATCCACCTCGAGCGTGCGCGATCAGGTGATAAACAATGCTGCCTACCACTTCTTCGGCGATCCGGCCCTCCCGGTCTATGCCCCCTCGGGGGGTGTAACTGTGACCGGCGTGAGCGCTGGCACTCTCATGCCCGCCCTCAACCCCACCACCATCGAGGGACGCATCACCACCCCGGGCGGAGCGACGGACACGAGCTTTGACGGGCAACTCACCGCAATACTCTTCGCTCCCCCCGTGGAGCGTGCGGCAGCGTCGCCTGATCCGACAGACGTGGCAGCGGCACCCGTGACGGTGACCACCGACGAGGAGGAGCTGGCCATCGCCGTGTGCGACGTGAAAGCGGGCAGATGGAAACTCACCCTCACACCCCCGGCTGCGACTCCCGGCAATGTGCGCATAGCCCTCAGCGCCTTCTCGGCAGACCGCCGCGTGGCCGCAGGAAGCTGCACGTCGTTCGTGCTGACCGACACCGACGCCCCTGCCCTCTCAGACACCAACGCGCCCGAGATCAGACTGACGCTCGACGGTGAGACCGACCCCGTGATGACAGGGTCTACCCCCATGCTCAGGGTGAGCATGCGCGACGAGGAGTCGGGCATCTGCTTTGCTCGCAATGCCATAGGCAATATTCCCACCATAAAGATCGACGGCACCCCTGCCGCACTCGGAGCTCAGGCCTTTGACGGCGACGCTGACGGATGGCTGGATGTAGAGTTCCCCCTCGCTCCGCTGTCCGACGGTCCCCATACGGTAGAGGTCCGCGCCTCTGACATAGCTGGCAATCACGCCACGGCCACCCTCGATTTCATCGTCGAGACCACACCGTTCGAGGTCGGTCTCGAGGCTGACGGCCGCATCGTGCGCGAGGATGTGACCCTCACGCTCACAGGCACCGTCCCTCCCGACACACGCACCACCCTGCTGGTGCGCGACAGTAACGGCGACACCGTGACGCGGATAGCGGGAGCCACACTCCCATATACGTGGGACTTCACCCTCCCCGACGGGACGCGTGCAGCCGATGGCACATATCGGGCCTCAGCCCTGTTGAAGTCGGACGGACGCTATGCCTCGACACCCGAAGTAGAATTTACAATCGTGAAACGATGACTCCACGAAAACTCCGTATCGTATTCCTCGGCACCCCCGAGTTTGCCGTAGCCAGCCTGCGGGCCATCGTCGACGCAGGCTATGACGTGGCCGCGGTGGTGACGATGCCCGACAAGCCTGCCGGTCGCGGCCACAGGCTCTACCAGTCGCCCGTCAAGCTGTTTGCTCTCGAACGGGGCATCAAGGTGCTACAGCCGGTCAGACTCAAAGACCCTGCGTTCGTCGACGAGCTCCGCTCCATCGGGGCCGACCTCTTTGTGGTCATAGCCTTCAGGATGCTCCCCGAGGTGGTGTGGTCGATGCCCCCGATGGGCACCTTCAACCTCCACGCCTCCCTGCTGCCGCGCTATCGCGGGGCTGCCCCCATCAACCGTGCGGTGATGAACGGCGACACGGAGACAGGTGTCACCACATTCTTCCTCAAGCACGAGATAGACACCGGCGACATTCTGGCTCAGGAACGTGTGGCCATCCTCCCTGAGGATAATGCTGGGACTGTCCACGACCGACTCATGGAGCTGGGTGCACGCCTCACATTGCAGACCATCGCCGATGTGGCTGCCGACACCGTCACACCCGTCCCTCAGGACCACCTCATAGCCGACACCGAGCCCACGCCGGCCCCCAAGATATTCAAGGAGGACTGTCATATAGACTGGTCAGCACCTCGGACCGTGACCCACAATCAGGTGCGCGGACTCTCACCCTACCCCGGCGCATGGACCGACCTCATGTCGGGCAACACACCGCAGGGACAGATCAAGATCTTTGAGACACGTATCCCGACAGACGCGCCCTCTGCCGACGACACAACACCCGGCGATGTCATCGTGGAACGTGACCGCATGTTCGTGGCCACACCTGACGGGCTGCTCGAGATTCTCTCGCTGCAGGCTCCGGGCAAACGACGCATGGACACCCCGGCGTTTCTCCACGGCACACGATTAGAGCAGATGAGGATGGTTTAGGCATCCTACGTGCCGCAGCGACACGTCGAAAAACATTAGCGGCAAAAACTTGGCGACATCGAAAAAAATCACTAACTTTGCAGCCGTAGAATCGGGGCGTAGCGCAGGCCGGTAGCGCACTTGGTTTGGGACCAAGGGGTCGCAGGTTCGAATCCTGTCACCCCGACACTTCACGATTGAGAATCAGCATCCATGCTGATTCTCAATTTGTTTTTCCTCAGACTATGCCAATAGGTTTTTAATAGATAGCTAAGCACGAGATCCCCAATCGATCCTCAATATTAGCAATGCTCTTGAAACTAAGATTTTCTGTGCCTGACAGCAATTTGCTCACATATTGTGGACTCACTCCCAACCGCGCCGCAAGTTCAGCCCGTTTCAGACCATTATCCTGCATATACGCGATAAGCGTCACAGCGAGTTGCCGTGACCATCTTAGCCAACTCGCATTTTCCTTACGCCAAGTTGCTTCCTCCACAAAACGAGAATGACTCTCACTCTCATGAGCCTCCAAGAATTTTATCGCCTTACTCATACTATTTCTCATTTGCCAATTCTACAAAACTATCCTGATCAAACACTCCATTGGATTTCAGATATGCCTTACACCTGTTGAGTTTTTCAAGTTCGATGGCGGTATGCTCACGTTCCTGCATCTTCCTGCTCAACTTAATCGCGCCCCCTGTCACCACATAGACGTTTGGCTCCAACCTTATGGCATAAACCCTAAGCCAACTATCATGGCGAGCCCTGTCCCAATTACGGGCTTTCTGGCGTGTTAACTCTGAAATCCGTGTATCTGTAACGTCTAACGGCCTGAAAAGTTCATCGAGATTTTCGGTATAAGGAAATTCCAGAATCAACTCTTCCAAAGCCTCAGCATCTTCAAATGTATCTTCAACAGCCTTGTCTATACGTTCTATCTTGAAATAACTTTTCAAATCTTCATAATTCTCCATAAAGAAGTCAAAAAGAAATTCGGCGTTATTCCATTTACGGAATAACAACGTCAACTCATCGGCTTCTTCATCGGGAGCTTTTACGGCCCAAAGATGGTTGTATTTTGGTAGAATTCTTACGAATTTCATATCAGATCAGGATTTACTATATGCAAAGTTACACAAAAACCTCAAGAAATGCAACCGATAGGTTTAGTATTTTCTGTGAAACAGAGAGCCAATAGCGTCACTATCAAAATATCAAAGCCAGCGGAGGCAATGATGAGATTTTTTCATTATCTTTGCGAATGAATATGCTTATGAACTCATGAAGAAAATCGTTATCAATAACTTTCGTGGATTCCGCCATTTTGAGATGGACTTTACCTCCGGAGTGACACTACTGGTCGGAGATAATTCATCAGGCAAGACATCGCTGCTCAAAGCCGTCAAATATGCTCTCAGCTCTTTCTTCAGTGGCTACAGCGATGACAACACACGTTGGCTATCTCCGGATAACGAGGACTTCAGCAAATTCATTAAAGATGACTGGAGCGAACCTATCCAACCGATTGAGATAGGGTTTACATTGTATGATGACCTGTTCAGCATCGACGGCATAAAGGACAAGGAGCTCTTTGTCAGAAAAAATTCGCCTAAGAATAGCCGAACGCTCGTGGGTGGAATAATCCCGCTGCGCGACCTCGGGCAGACTTTGAAAGACAATCTGTACTCGACTGCAAACGGCGAGCGCAGCCGTCGGTATCCCCTGCCGCTGTTTGACTCGATCTCTACTGTCTTCACTCACACCGACAAGAAGATCAACAAAAGGAAGTTTCTCTCCACGTCTACGGCCCCTTCGTTGGGTTATCTCGGGTGTCTGACCGGGGGCGGACTGTCATCGCACTGGTGGCAGCGCATCAAGGTCCTCGCCGAGACCGGCAAGAGGCAGTGGGAGATAGATGGTGTGCAGACCGCTCTCAACAAGGCGTTGGGACCCACCGGCTGCAACATCATCGACAGCATCAAGCCGATTGTCAGCCTCAACGAGATCTTCATCAACTGCACCGACGGGACCACCATCACCTACCCTCTGCTCCCCGACGGGTATCTGCGTCTGATAGACATCGTGGTGAATCTTGCGTTCCGCTGTCTGCTGCTCAATGGAGAACTGTATGGACAGGAGGCCCCGCTCCACACCCGCGGTGTGGTGCTCATCGACGAGATAGACCTGCATCTGCATCCGTCGCTGCAGGCATCCGTCGTCAAAGGATTGACTCAGGCGTTCCCCAAGCTGCAGTTTATCATCACCACCCACGCCCCCCGTGTGATGAGCGGATTGGAAAACTCTTCGAGGGATAGGGTTGTGAGATTCAGCAAGGATGCTACAGGCAATGTCTCCTGCCAAGATTTACCGACATTCGGACTGGATGTCAACTCCATACTGGAGCTGCTCGGACTGACTATCCGCGACTCAGAGACTCAGAAAGCGCTCGAGGAGCTGTTCCGTATGATCGACGACGGTGAGAACGAGGAAGCACGACATAAGATTGAAGAGATGCGCCGCAGATATGGCGACGCGCTCCCTGACATCACTGAGGCCGAGACGCTGCTCGCCATTAACTCCTGAACAGATGGAAACTGTCAATAAAGGCCCCGAACCCACAGCTTGGCGCGACCACCGCACCACTCCGGGTGCGCAATTTGATGCCACGGAGGAGCTGAAATTTGCACTGCTGCGTGAAGGTGGATTCGTCTGCGCATATTGCGGCCGACGGATCCCATGTTCCGATCCGCCCTCTAATTCTCAGCCTGCTAATGACGGAGACATCCACGCGGCAACCCATCGGCCCGACACTATGCACGTGGAGCATTTTTGGCCACGCGAACTCCTTCATACCGCTGCCGAAAAGATGGATTATCGAAACCTCATTGCCTGTTGTCCCGGATTTATCTCAAAGATAGGCTCTGACCGCAAAGCCGCCCACCACTCCTCACATTGTGATCACCGCAAAGGAGCGCGCGTGCTGCACCTCAATATATTCCAGCCAAATCTTGGCGATCAATTCAGGTATGACACCAATATTAAGTCGCAGGAAGCAGGCAAAATGATGATAGACGGCCAATTTCTTCACACTCCCAAGAACGATGAAAAAGAGTGGCTTGACACACACCGCCCCGGGTGGGACAAGGGTCATCCCGGGCAGATGCTGGTGATCCGACAGAATGAGGTAGCGCCGATAAAAATGGACGAAAACGACAATGTGTTGAATCTCAACCATAAGACCTTGATGCAAAATCGCATTTCGGTCATAAAAGCCATTCAGACCGGAGCAAAGAAAAACGGTAGCCAACGGGTATGGTGGGAAAAATTACTGACGAAATTCTCTACAATGAGTGCAAAGGCGCGTTACATTAACCCGGCCACTAAAACAGAGGAAGAGTTCAGGGCATATCAGCCATACCGTTCTATCGCCATATTTTATATCAAGAAAAAGCTGAGGCAATTCTGACCTCCGGTGAGGGTGAGGTCGTGGTGGTCAGACGATCTTGAAGTCGATGTGCGGGGGGAGGGTGAGACGGGTGTGGGGCGTGAGGGGAATGTCGGGAATGGGGTCCGGGCCGACTTCGGAGCCGAGCGCGGGCGAGAGAAGGAGGATGTCGCCCATCTTGATGATGACGTATGAGCTGACGGCGGCTATGGCCTTGGCTATGAGGTCGGCATCGGGATGGAGCTCCGCCTCATAGCCGGGAGTGGCGAGGGTGATGGTGGCCGGCATGTCGGCGGCGGGGATGTAGGCACCAATGGCGAGCGAGCCGTCAGTGCCAGCCTGTAGCGGGGATGGGAAGCCTCCGGGTCGGTTGAGCATCAGGGCGGGAGCGATGCTGTCATAGTAGCGCGCGGCAAACCGGGGGGCCACCCCTTTGCCAAGACGGTTGAGCCTGACGGCGAGCAGCGGACGCAGCGTCCAGTCGGTGTCTGTCTCGGGATAGAACAGCGGCGTGCCGGGGCGCAGAAGGGCAGAGTCGGGCAGGAATGTGGCGACGGGCCGTGGGGTGAGACTCTCTATTAGGATAATCTTCATCGCGAGTTCATGCGGTTGTACATCACGGCCAGATGTGCATAGATCGACGTGTTCTGTATGGTGATGTCGGGCGACGCCTTGATGTGGAAAGGAGTGAAGTTCCAAAGGGCTTTGATGCCTGATTCTATGCACAGGCGGGCCACTTCGGGAGCCTCGGAGGCAGGCACCGCTATGATGGCTATCTCGGCCCCGAGCTCGGAGCGCATGTCGGTGAGCCGTGATATGTCGTAGACTGGGATGCCGTTGATGTCAGTGCCCGTCACGTCAGGGTCGATGTCGAATCCGGCCACGATGTCGAGCCCGTAGCGCGACAGGCCTGAGTCGGTGATGAGGGCACGCCCCAGCGATCCCACCCCCATCATCACCGCGCGGTGACAACGGTGGAAGCCGAGGAAGTCGTTGAGCCCCTCCTCCAGCCGGGCCACATCATAGCCGATGCGTGTCTTGCCCTTGATGTTGAGATAGCTCAGATCCTTGGCTATCTGCGAGGCGTCGACATTAAGCTGGTGGGAGATGGCCGTGGACGAGGCATACTCCACCCCATCGGCCCGCATCTTGGAGACACAGGCCAGATACCAAGGGAGGCGGCCTATGGCCGGCTCGGGGACGTAGGGATGTCTGTCATCTTGGGTCATCGGCTCAAAATCGGTTTGGAAAAACAAAAGTACAACTTTTTTTCCGAAAATTTAAATATGCCGTGAAAAATGAGTAATTTTGCCGAAAACAGTATCTGAAGATTTATTGCTAATATTAAATATGGACCGTAAAGTCAGAGTGAGATTTGCCCCTTCACCCACAGGGCCCCTTCATATAGGCGGTGTGCGCACTGCCCTCTACAACTATCTTTTTGCACGCCGGCATGGTGGCGACATGATCCTGCGCATTGAGGATACGGATTCGCAGCGCTTCGTGCCGGGCGCCGAGGATTATATCAACGAGTCGCTGGCGTGGCTCGGGATCAAGATCGACGAGGGTGTGCGCGAGGGGGGAGCATATGGTCCCTACAAGCAGAGCGAGCGCCGCGACATCTATCGCGACTATGTGGGCCGTCTGCTCGATGCCGGCAAGGCTTATTATGCCTTTGACACCCCGGCCGAGCTCGAGGCCGCGCGTGCCGCCACGCCCAACTTCCAGTATGACGCCTCCACCCGCATGTCGATGCGCAACTCGCTCTCTCTCCCCGCCGACGAGGTGAAGGCTCTGCTCGACGCAGGGACACCCTATGTGGTGCGTTTCCTCGTGGAGCCGGGACGCGATGTGGAGGTCAACGACCTGCTGCGCGGCAAGGTGCGCATCAACTCGTCGATTCTCGACGACAAGGTGCTCTACAAGAGTGCCGACGATCTCCCCACATATCATCTGGCCAATATCGTGGACGATCATCTCATGGAGGTGACCCACGTGATCCGCGGCGAGGAGTGGCTGCCGTCGGCCCCGCTCCATGTGCTTCTCTACGAGGCATTCGGATGGGCCGATACCCGTCCCGACTTCGTGCACCTGCCGCTGCTGCTCAAGCCCGACGGCAAAGGCAAGCTCTCCAAGCGCGACGGCGACCGTCTGGGATTCCCCGTGTTCCCCCTCGAGTGGACCGATCCCAAGACCGGGGCCGTGTCGGCCGGATATCGCGAGAGCGGCTACCTGCCCGAAGCGGTGATAAACTTTCTCGCGCTGCTGGGGTGGAATCCCGGCGACGACACTGAGATAATGAACATCGACGAGCTGACGTCCAAATTCTCGTTTGACCACTGCTCGCGTTCGGGCGCCAAGTTTGCCTACGAGAAGGGCCGGTGGTTCAACCACGAGTATCTCCAAATGGTGCCCGACGAGCGCATAGCCGAGCTGTTCAAACCGGTGCTCCGCGCCCACAGCGTAGACCCTGAGGCGTATTCCGACGAGTATATCACCCGCGTGGTGGGTCTGGTCAAAGGACGCATCAACTTTGTGGCCGACCTGTGGGATCAGGCTCGCTTCTTCTTCACGGCGCCCGACACGTATGCCGAGAAGGACATACGCAAGCGATGGAAGGAGGACACTCCCGCCATCATGCGCGAGCTCATCGAGCAGCTGCGCGCCCTCCCCTCGTGGAAGAGCAAGGAGGCCGAGCCCCCGATCCTCGAGTGGGTGGCCGCCAACGGCTATCACCTCGGCAATGTGATGAACGCCTTCCGCCTCTGCCTCGTGGGCGAGTGCAAGGGTCCGCACATCTTTGACATCACCGAGCTGCTGGGTCCGGACGAGACCATCCGCCGCATCGAGGCGGGCATAGACCGTATACATCCCCAAACACAGGAGGCATGATACGGGTGGGCATCATAGGCGGCTCGGGCTATGCAGCCGGCGAGCTGATCCGCATCCTCATCAATCACCCCGATGTCGTGCTCCAGTGGGTCCACTCCCGCTCGGTGGCCGGGCAGCGCATAGTCGATGTGCATCAGGGCCTCTATGGCGAGATAGACATGACATTTGCCTCGACGGTTGATCTCGGCTCGATAGATGTGCTCTTCTGCTGCCGTCCCGCCGGCAAGACGCGCGAGTTTCTGGCCTCGACACCCATCCCGGAGGGGCTTCGCATCATCGACCTGTCGCGCGACTTCCGTCTGGCTTCGGACGACAACCAGTTCATCTATGGCCTCTCCGAACTCAACCGCAAGCCTATGGTGCGCGGGGCCATGCGTGTGGCCAATCCCGGTTGTCTCGCCATGGCCGTCGAGCTGTCGCTGATACCGCTGGCCAAGAATCTGCTGCTCAACTCCGACATCCACACCACCGTCTTCACCGGCGCCACCAGCGAGGGGGCCGAACGCCGCCCCACCACCCACTACTCGTGGCGCAATGACAACGCCGTGGTCTATCGCCCCTTCCGCCACTCGCAGGAGGCTGAGATCGTGGAGACGCTGCGCGCCATGCAGGCCAGCTTCAACTCGCGCCTCCACATGGTGCCTGTGCGCGGGCCGTTCTCGCGCGGCATCATGGCTGTGACCTATCTCGACTGTCCGCTGGAGCTCACGGAGGTGATACGCCTGTATCAGGAGTATTTCTCAGACCACAATTTCACGTTCATCACCTCCAAGATACCCGACCTGAAAGATGTGGTCAACACCAACAAGTGTATCATCCATCTTGACAAGATAGACAACCGCCTCCTCATCACCGCCGTCATCGACAATCTCCTGAAGGGCGCGGCCGGCAATGCCGTCCACACCATGAATCTGCTTTTCGGGCTTCAGGAGACCACCGGACTCACCATGAAGGCAGTGTCGTTCTGACCGCTGCTGTCAACCGGACACACAATCACAGGCTTGTCACTCGAGCCCGCATGAGCGCGGGGAGGGTGACAAGCCTGTATTTTAGTTGGGGTGACAGACGACTCCCGAGGCAAGGGAGTCGCAGATGTGTCGTGATTACTTGCCTAAGGCACCTTTGAGCTTGTCGGCACCCTGCTGGATGGCACCGGCAGCCTTCTCCTTGCCCTGCTCCACGGCCTGCTTGCCGGCATCGACAGCATCTTTACCGGCTTGTTTTCCTGCATCTACAGCTTCTTTGCCGGCCTCAACGGCCTTGTCCTTAGCCTCCTCGGCCTTGTCGGCCACGGCGTCGGCACCGTCCTTGACAGCTTCACCGGCCTTATCGATGGTGCTGTCGGCCTCGTTGATGAGCTTGTCCACAAACCCTGCAGCCGAGGGATCCTTGGCCTGAATGGCGGGGGCTACCTCGTCGAGATAAGCCTTGGCGGCATCGGCATTGCCCTCAGCCTCGAGCTTGGTGGCATAGTCCTTGGCCTGCTGGATATAAATGGCGAGGCTGTCGGGATTCTGACAATTCTCGATCTTAGCTTTGATGGCAGCTCCTTCGTCCTCGGCTTTCTTGTCGGAGGTGGAACACGATACGGCAGTCATGGCTGCGAGTACCGCAAGAGATAAAACAAATTTTTTCATAACGTTTGTCTGAGGTGTTAACTTCCCTATATAACACC
>CAZAWC010000047.1:0-17547 GCA_964488595.1 uncultured Staphylococcus sp.
ATCAAGTGCCGCACCAAGGGCGGCATGATCGTCGACGTGTTCGGCATCGAGGCCTTCCTCCCCGGCTCGCAGATCGACGTGAAGCCCATCCGCGACTATGACATCTTCGTGGGCAAGACCATGGAGTTCAAGGTCGTGAAGATCAATCAGGAATTCAAGAACGTGGTCGTCAGCCACAAGGCCCTCATCGAGGCCGAGCTCGAGCAGCAGAAGCGCGAGATCATCGCCAAGCTCGAGAAGGGTCAGGTGCTCGAGGGCTCGGTCAAGAACATCACCAGCTATGGCGTGTTCATCGACCTCGGCGGCGTCGACGGCCTCATCCACATCACCGATCTCTCTTGGGGCCGCGTCAGCCACCCCGAGGAGGTGGTGCAGCTCGACCAGAAGCTCAATGTCGTTATCCTCGACTTTGACGACGAGAAGAAGCGCATCGCTCTGGGCCTCAAGCAGCTCATGCCCCATCCCTGGGACGCTCTCGATCCCAACCTCAAGGTGGGCGACAAGGTCAAGGGCCGCGTAGTGGTCATGGCCGACTATGGCGCATTCGTAGAGATCGCCCCCGGCGTAGAGGGTCTCATCCACGTCAGCGAGATGTCGTGGAGCCAGCACCTGCGCTCCGCTCAGGACTTCCTCAAGGTGGGCGACGAGATCGAAGCCGTCATCCTCACCCTCGACCGCGAGGACCGCAAGATGAGCCTCGGCCTCAAGCAGCTCCGCAAGGATCCCTGGGAGGATATCGAGGTGCGCTATCCCGTGGGCTCGAAGCACACGGCACGCGTGCGCAACTTCACCAACTTTGGTGTCTTTGTCGAGATCGAGGAGGGCGTAGACGGCCTCATCCACATCTCAGACCTCTCTTGGACCAAGAAGGTGAAGCACCCCAGCGAGTTCACTCAGGTAGGTGCCAACATCGACGTTCAGGTGCTCGAGATCGACAAGGACCAGCGTCGCCTCTCGCTCGGCCACAAGCAGCTCGAGGAGAATCCTTGGGATGTGTTCGAGACCATCTTCACCGTGGGCTCCGTTCACGAGGGCACCATCATCGAGATGGTAGAGAAGGGCGCAGTCATCGCTCTCCCCTACGGCGTAGAGGGCTTTGCCACTCCCAAGCACCTCGTCAAGGCCGACGGCTCG
Source organism: uncultured Staphylococcus sp. (assembly GCA_964488595.1). Lineage (GTDB taxonomy): Bacteria > Bacteroidota > Bacteroidia > Bacteroidales > Muribaculaceae > Duncaniella. The sequence continues at coordinate 1,135 of CAZAWC010000047.1, forward strand.
CGTGCACAGCTCGACGAGAAGCTCGACTTCAAGGTGATCGAGTTTAACAAGGACTCCAAGCGCATCATCCTCTCGCACTCGCGCATCTTCGAGGACGAGCAGAAGGGCGAGCGCGCCGAGCAGCCCCGCAAGGAGCGTCGCGAGCGTCGTGGCGGCAACCGCCGTCAGGCCGAGGAGACTCCCGCTCTCAACACTCCGCTCGAGAAGACAACTCTCGGCGACCTCGAGGCTCTCGCTTCGCTCAAGGAGAAGCTCGCAGGCAAGTAATTGACCCATCCCCCGTGCTGCGGGGGCGACCGCAAGTCTCACCCGCAGCACACATCCACCTATCATAAGAAATCCGGCTCGACCGCATCAGCGGCCGAGCCGGATTTTTTTGTTCCATTACCTCTGCTAAGCACCGGGCCTGCGGCCCGCAGGGGTCAGCTCCACCTGAGGCGTGCCATGCGCACAGTCGGACTGTCGGTGTCGCTGTAGGTCACCGTCTCGGTGATCTGAAGCACATAGCCCTCCATGCTGGTGAGATATTCATAGCTATACTCCTCGCCATAGACAAGGGTGTCGCCGTCAGTCTCGCGGCGCGAGGCCTCGGCGATGAGACGGCCGAAGAACGGCTCGCCATAGAGCCCGGCCTGCGTCAGGGCCAACACTGCCTCGGCACTGCCGTCGGGCCCGATGCTCCCGAGCATCCCCTGCACAAATCCCGAGCAGAGATAGACCAGAGGATTGAGACACACGTCGCTGTCATAAGCGGCGATGGAATATGTGTTGCGATACGAGTCGGCGGCATCCCCCTGAGTCATGGACCGGAACACACCGTCCTTCCAGTCCACGGCGACAGGCTCGGAGGCCGACGGACGTGCCTGCAACAGGCGCGTCCCGGCATAGAAGTAGGTCACATCGCCGTCGCCCATCCCGGTGACCAACCCGTGTGACACTGTGAAGGGGATAAGGCGCTGCGATCCCTCGCGTTGCACCATCACGGCCGGCGCCTCTCCGCTATAGTCTATCTTATAGAGGTCGGTGAAGCCCGAGCTCTGGTTGGTGTAGCGGAAACCTGTCACACGCCCCTCGCCGTCGTAGACAAACCCCTCATAGCTGGTGGTCTCGTTGAGGTCGATGATCCATATCGAGGCCAGCCGCTGGCGGGAGGGCACGGAGGGAGTGACGGGATCGGGGATGATGTCATCGGGCTCATCGCCATCTCCGCCACACGAGGCGAGCGCACAGACGCACACCGCTCCGGCCATGAAGCGGCGCGCCATAAGTTGATATTTCATTTGCCTTGTTCTCAATAGAAACTAAAAAAAATCAGATCATACTCAGGTGGCACGTTGATTGTATTCATCGCTCAGCTCACTGAAAAAGTCGTGACACAACGCCCGCGAGATCCTCATCAGCAACTGACAGTCGACACTCTCCTTGTCGAATATCTTGTAGATATGCGAGCGCGACACAAATATCTCCTTGGCCAACCACGAGGCGGTCCGCCGCTGGAGTTCGAGCTCCTCACGAATTCTATGTCCGATGTGCATTTTCTCGAGTGTGTGTGGTGTGTGTGCCTGCGACGCCGGCGGACCGCCGCCACAGGAGGAGGGGGAGGAAGTGTGTGGTGCTTTCCTTGAATTCAATTACAAAATAAGTTAATTTCTACATTCCCTCAAAACTATGTTATATAATTTTTACAACAATTAACACTTTTCGGCAACATTCTACATATCATGCCGTTAATTATCGCCCCACGCAACGGGTACAAACAAATCAGTCGCCTTTTAGGCGACATTTTGTCTCCATTATAGAAACAGCAAATTAAGAGATATTTATAAATTTTGGCATAACTTTGCGACGAAATTATAATTTTAAACCCACACACATAAAAAAATGGAAAAGATTCCTCATGGTGATGATGGCAGTTCTGGCCATGAGCGCCATGACCGCATGTGGCGGCGACGACGACGACGACGAGCCCGCAAACTATGCTAAAGCAATCGCAGGTACCTATATCGGCGAGATGACCTCAGGCGGCTATGTGATCGACGACACCTATATCGTAGAGGTTACCGAGATCTCCAACACCGTGGTCAGCGTCACCGCTCCCCTCTTCTCCGACGGCTATGCCCGTTTCAACGTCACCAAGAACGGTAGCGTCTATACTCTCTCGAGCACCAACCACGACAACATGAACCTCACTGTTCAGGGCAAGAACATGACCTTCACCTTCCTGAACAACGCAGGCACCATGACCACCTTCGCCGGCAAGCGCAAGTAAGAAAAAAATATTCCGTGCGACCTCGATGTCGCCGCTCTCCTTCGGATAAACACACACACTTTTAGGACAATGTCCACCCCGCACAGCGGCCGGTGGACATTCTTTTTTGCATGCCGTTGTAGCGGGAATGAGTCATTTTATAGCAAAATGTTCTTTTTTCGGCCAATTTTTTGTATATTTGCCATCCCAAATCAACATACAGTGCAATAACCATCCCCACGAAGGTTATGGAAAAGATAGACAATCTCGACAGGAAAATCCTCGAAATAGTGATGCGCAACGCCCGCATCGCATCCAAAGACGTGGCACAGGAGTGTGGAGTGTCGCGCGCGGCCATCCATCAGCGCATACAGCGCATGGTGGACCTCAACGTCATCACCGGCTCAGGCTACAATGTGGATCCCAAGATACTCGGCTACCGCACATGCACCTTCATAGGTGTGAATCTGGAGCGCGGCGCCATGTATCGCGAGGTGGTGCCCGAGCTCGAGAAGATACCCGAGGTGGTGGAGTGTCACTTCACCACCGGCCCCTACACCATGCTCATCAAGCTCTTTGCCCGCGACAACGAGCACCTGATGGAGCTGCTCAACAACAAGCTGCAGATAATCCCCGGCGTGGTGGGCACGGAGACACTCATCTCGCTCGACCACTCCATCTCGCGGGTGCTCCCGGTGACCTACGAGGAGTCCTGACCACTGCTTACACCCCTTCACCTTCCATACCATGAAACTTGCTCTCCTACCCGCTGTCATCGCGGCGGGTCTCATCTGCTCACCGGCCACTGAGGCCCGTGAGACGGTGCCGTTTGACGACGGCTGGCGATTTGCCTTCGGCCACACCGATCCGGCGCGCGACTTCGGCTGCGGCACAGAGTATTTCAACTACCTCACCAAGGCAGCCTCCATCCACAACGCCGGTCCCTATGCCGTGGACTTCAACGACTCGGCATGGGTGAGCGTCGACCTGCCGTTTGACTTCGCCGTCGATCTCCCCTACGCGCGCGAGGCAAGCCACAGCCACGGCTACAAGACCGTGGGCCATCGCTATCCCGCCACCTCGGTGGGGTGGTATCGCAAGCGCTTCGCTCTCGACCCCGCCGACAAGGGGCGGCGTCACCGCCTGAGGCTCGACGGCGTGTTTCGCGACTCGCGCGTGTGGATCAACGGATTCTATCTCGGCGGCGAGCCGTCGGGCTACATAGGCCGCACCTACGACATCACCCCCTATCTGCGCTATGATGCCGACAATGTGGTGACCGTGAGGGCCGATGCCACCCTCGAGGAGGGATGGTTTTATGAGGGTGGCGGCATCTATCGCCACACATGGCTCGAGAGCAGCCCGGCCATCCATATAGTGCCCGGCTCGGTGAGGGTGACCTACCGTCCCTCAGCCCCGGACGACCCCAAGAATCCTGTGGTCGAAGTGACGGGACGGGTTGCCAACCACTCCCACTCGCTGCGCGACCAAGGGCTCACCGTGAGCGTGGCCCTCGACCCCGCCTCGGGCGCCTCCCTGCCCGGCGGACTGACCCGCACGGCGGTGTCGGTGCCCGTGGAGCTGGCGCCGCGTCAGGAGTATGAATGGCGCGTGGAGCTGCGCCCCGACAGCGTGAGCCTGTGGGCCCCCGGCTCGCCGGCCCTCTATGATGTCACCGCCACGCTCGAGGGTCCGGACACCGACACCGAGAGGGTGCGAACGGGATTCAGGTCCGTAGAGATGGACCCCGACAAGGGGCTGCTGATCAACGGGCGGCACGTGAAGATACTGGGCGTGGACCAGCATCAGGACCATCCCGGCGTGGGCGCCGGCATCCCTGACGCGGTCAACGTGTATCGCCTGCGCGAGCTGCGCAAATATGGCGTCAACACCATCCGCACCTCACACAACCCCGCCACCCCCGAGATGCTCGCCGCTGCCGACTCGATGGGATTCATGGTGGTGGAGGAGGGGCGCCTGCTGGGCATCAACGACTTCCACACCGACCTGCTCGCCGCCATGGTGGAGCGCGACTTCAACCACCCGTCGGTGATCCTCTGGAGCGTGGGCAATGAGGAGTGGGGCGTGGAGTGGGATCCACGCGGGGCCGATATAGTGGCCGACCTGCGCGACATCATGCACCGCCTCGACCCCACCCGCCTCATGACGGTGGCCACATCGTCGGGCCCCACGGTGGTGGAGACGGCAGACGTGGCCGGATACAACTATATCATGCAGAATCCCGTGGAGGGCCACCGTAGCCGCTATCCGGCCCGCGTGGCCTTCGGGTCGGAGGAAACGACGGGCTGCGGCACGCGCGGCATATACTTTGACACCGACACCCTTCTCGGCCACATGGCCTCGCTCAACCGCCGCCCCGAGACGGAGCGCGACTCGTGTCTCAACCGCATAGGGCGCGGATGGAAATTCTACCGCGACCGCCCATGGCTCATGGGGCTCTGCTACTGGACGGGATTTGACTACAGAGGCGAGCCCAACCCGCTCGAGTTTCCCGCCACAGGGAGCCAGTTCGGACTGCTGGACTACTGCGGATTTCCCAAGGACGAGGCCTACTATATCAAAGCGCAATGGACCGACGAGCCGGTGCTCCACATCCTCCCCCACTGGAATCTCGAGGGGCACGAGGGTGAGACCATCCCCGTGTGGGTCTACACCAACCTCGACGAGGTGGAGCTCATCGCAGGCGGCCGCTCGCTGGGGCGCCGCAAGGTGGAGCCGGGCGAGTATGCGGCATTTGACGCCGTCTATGCCCCCGGCCGCGTGGTGGCCAAGGGATACAGGGACGGACGCAAGGTGGCCACCACCGTCGTGGAGACCGCCGGCGAGGCCGTGAGGGCCGATGCCGAGGTGGCCTACGAACAGGACGGGGTGAAGATCATCAACGTGACCCTGCGCGACCGCAAGGGGCGTTTCTCTCCCCGCGCCTGCCCCATGCTCGCCATCAGCCTCCCCGAGGGGACGCGCCTCTTGGGGTGTGGCAACGGCGACCCGGCCATTCAGGCACCCGAGCGTCCGGCTCCCGGCACGGTGCCGGGCGAATTTCAATTTCCGGCGTTCAACGGCCACGCACAGTTTATCATCGAGTCGCAGCCCGGCGCACAGACCCCCGCGATCACGATATTATGACACCATAACCCCCCAAATCATCAATTCAACACTCAAGTAAATCAACTTCAATCACCTCACTACAAGCGATGAAACATACAGCAATCTTCCTGCTCATGGCCCTGACCGGCCTCATAGCCTCGGCGCAGAACTATCTGATGATAGGCCGTACCACAAATATCTACACCGAGCCCACACAGGGCTACCCGATGGTGAATCAGTTTGACGACGTCATAGACCTTCTGCCGGGCATGGTGTTTGCCGTCAATGGCGAGAAGGGCGACTTCTGGAGCATCGACATACCCGGATGGAAAGGTGTGTGGGTGCCCAAGACAGCATGTGCCGCCCCTGAGGCGCTCGACTTCAAGCCGGGCACCTATAAATTTGAGTATGAAGACTATTCGCGTCCCCTTGAATTCGCCCCCGGCGAGGATGATGGCTCGTTCAACGTGACGGACGAGAACTGGGGCACCCTCAACGCCACCAGGGTGGAGCCGGGTGTGCTGGTGCTCACCGATCCCCGCTGGCCCGACGAGGTGTGCGGCAGCGTGGCCTGCACGGGTGGCAAGCTCAAGGTGTGGCTCTACGACATCACCATTCTGCCTTGGAACTGACCCCTCTCAGGCCTCCATGTCGCCCGGATTGAGCAGATAGAGCCGCTTCGTGGCACGCGACACGGCCGTGTAGAGCCAGCGATAGAAATCAAGCCCCTGCGACTCGGGAGGTATCCCGCCCAGATCCACCACCACATTGCGCCACTGGGCTCCCTGAGCCTTGTGGCAGGTGACGGCATAGGCATACTTGACCTGCAGGGCGTTGAAATACTCGTCCTTGCGCAGGCGGCGCAGACGCGTCTCATAGCTGTCGTCGGGGCGGTTGGCCTCCGGATCGGCCATGCGCGCCTCGGCAAGGGCCTGAATCCGCTCGCGCGGCAGCGAGGCATTCTCGTCGGTGAGCGTGTCGAGAAATATGCGGCACTTCACCTCCACATCCCTGTCGGGCAGACGTAGGGTGACGATGGCAAAGCGCAGTCCATAGCGCTCCTCGGTGGCATGAATGGCCTCGACGATGGCCACGTCGCCGTTGGCAATGAAGTCGAGATTCTTCACCCCGGCGCTCCACGTATAGTTGTTCTTGGCCACGAGCAGACGCTCACCCTTGCACAGCTCCTCCTCGAGGTCGAGGATGGCGCTGCGGATGCCGAGGTTGAAGGCCGTGGCGCGCTTGTTTGAACGGGTCACGATGATGGTCTCGCCCGCACCGTCGCGGCGATAGCAGTCGCCCACCACGTCGGCCACATCATTGCCGTCGGTCACCCTCACGTCGTCATACCCCTCCGTCACCAGCCGCGGGGCCGGAAGGGGATCCACCAGCATGGCGCGGCGCAGCCATGTGGCATTGCGCAGGATGCCCGAGCGCTTGCCCTGACGCACGGTGTCGGTGAGCGTGGCGCGTCCCACCTTGAGCCCCAGCCGCTTGAATGTCTGCGGCTGCATGGCCGGCGACTCCACGGAGCCCACCGGTGGCAGCTGGGCCACATCGCCCAGCAATATCAGGCGGTTGTTGTCGGGGGTGAAGACATACTCCGTCAGGTCCTCGAGCAGGCTCCCGCCCCCTTCGGCCTGACTGTCGCCGATCATCGAGGCCTCGTCGACGATAAACACGGCATTGCTCAGTGTGTTGCGGCGCAGCATGGAAGTGCCCCCGGTGAGGTCGCCCGACGGGCCGCAATAGATCTTGCGGTGGATGGTGTAGGCCGGATGTCCGGCATGGCCCGCAAACACCTTGGCGGCCCTCCCGGTCGGAGCCATGAGCACCACCTCGCGGCCGGCGGCCTTGAGAGCCTTGACCAGCGCGCCGGTGAGCGACGTCTTGCCCGTGCCGGCATATCCGTTGACGATAAACACCGACCCAATGTCGGAATGTCCGCCGCAAAACCGAGCGAGGGCATCGATGAGCAGCGACTGCTGCTCGTTGGGGGTGTAGGGCAGCGCCTCGCGCACACTCCCCGCAAACTCTCCCACCGTCATGGCACCACCTTGCGCAGGTTGAGGACAAGGGCACCCAGCCTCGGCCATGAGACAAGCAGCCGCGCACGGCGCAGCAACAGGGGCGAGACCCCCTCGACGGGCGCGTCCACCAGCCGGCGCAGCGTGGCGCGACATTCGCGCAGCCGGCGGCCGTCATTCCCGCGGGCCGCCAAGCGCAGCTCCATGGTGGCGAGGAGGAGCTTCTGGGTGTAGTCCGACACGGGACGGCGCGAGCCCCACCCGCTGCAGGTGGAGAAATATTGCTGTATCTCGACAAAGGATTTCACGAAGGCCAGCCGCTTGACCCACGACTTGGAGTGGGAAGCGCTCTCGGGGAGAATACGATAAACGGCTGTGACCTCGGGCATGAAGTGTATGCGCCCCACCATCGAGCAGTAGAGCCACAGGGGATAGTCGCCCATCAGCCACCCCTTGTTGTCGCTGCCTATCCACTCGCGATAGCCGCGATAGGTGTCGCACCTCATCACGACGCTGAGCGTAGGCACCACATTGCTCTCCATCAGAGAGTCAAACCCCTCGGTCGCACTTCCGGCCTCGCCGGCGAACTGACCCGCCTCGTTGTCATAATTCCTGACACGGGTATAGACCATGACACAGTCGGGGTGAGCCTCGAGATAGTCCACCTGACGCTGCAGCTTGCGGGGGTCGATCCAATAGTCATCGCCCTCACACATGGCGAGATACTTGCCATAGGTGTGACTGTCCAACAGCCGGCCCAGCGACCCGTCGCGGCGCGAGTATAGATTATGTTCCTCATAGAGCGGGAGTATTATCTGAGGATAGCGTGCGGCATATTCCTTGATGATCTCGGCAGTCCCGTCGGTCGAGGCATCGTCGTGGACCACGGCGACAAACGGGAAGCCGGTCTGCTGGCTCACGATGCCGTCAAAACACTGGCGGATGAAGGAGGCCTGATTGAACGCAGCCACCCGCACGCAGACCAGCGGGTCGGCAGGCAGCGGCGCAGGGAGATTGGTAGGGTGCATATCTGCAGGTTGATCTTTACCGGAAGGTAAAATAAATTATATCCCTAACATTGCCGCCGGAGCAATGCCGAGAATAAGACAGATGGACATGATAAGGGGATAGTGATCTTTTTCATATGCCTCAACCACGTCTGAAACTATGGTAAGCTCAACAGCATTCTTATCGTTTGCTGGCGTTTCATCCGTCACCATTGGCAAAAGTTCTTCAATGCGGCTGAGTGCATACTCATATTGCTGCTTGGATATTTCCATATTTTCTTCCTCAGATAGAACTCTCTCAGTTTCCTATGTGAGATTATATGTATACCTGTTTATTATCACAAAGTTAAACAATAAATTTTGAAAAACAAAAATTAATGGCCGAATATTTCCGCTTCTCAAAATCAGCCCACACTTCTCCGCGCCTCAATTTGGAGAAACGGAAGATATTTCGTAGCTTTGTCACCACGGTAATAATTACGACGGTGACAAAACATGAAATTCTATAATCGCACAAAGGAATTAGACGAACTGAGACGCATTCAGGGACGAGCATTCGACTCACGGTCGAGAATGACAGTGATAACGGGCCGACGGCGCATCGGCAAGACATCGCTTGCTCTGCGAGCCACGCAGGGTGAGTGGCCGACGGTATATCTGTTCGTCAGCAGAAAGAACGAAGCTGCGCTGTGCGAGGAGTTTGCCGGGCTCATCTCGACGACCCTCGGCTGCTATGTTCCGCCTGAGGTAAAGTCGTTCACGTCACTGTTCCGGCTGCTGATGGAGCTGGCCAAGACCCGCAGATTTAACCTGATCATTGATGAATTTCAGGAGTTTTTCAATATCAATCCCTCGGTATTCAGCGACATGCAGAACATATGGGACACATATCGCAATGACACGCGGGTCAATCTTCTGCTGATGGGATCGGTATATTCCATGATGCACAAGATCTTCGAGAGCTACCACGAGCCGCTCTTTGGGCGGGCCGACGCCATGATCTGCCTCTCAGGGCTGGGCACGGAGACGATGAAGGAGATCATGCACGACTATCGTCCGGGCTATACCAACGACGAGCTGCTGGCATTCTACACCATCACAGGAGGTGTGCCAAAATACATCGAGTTGCTTTGTGAGGACACCGATCTGTCGATCGAAGGAATGTTTGACTATGTGGTGCGTGAGAACTCTCCATTCGTCAACGAGGGCCGCAATCTGCTCATCGAGGAATTTGGCAAAGACTATGGACTGTATTTCTCGGTGCTGAGCTGCATAGCATCAGGCATCAACACTCAGGGCGCGATAGAAAGCGCACTGGGCGGAGTGACTGTGGCCGGACATCTGAAAAGACTGATCGAGGATTATTCGCTCATCCGCCGGGTGCGCCCTATCATGGCCAAGCCCCGTTCACAGAACGTCCAGTATGAAATCACCGACAACTTCCTGCGCTTCTGGTTCAACTATTTTGACCGGAATCAGACACTGGTCGAGCTGAACAACTTCGAGCACCTCCGGCATATAGTCTGCTCGGACTACCCGACCTTCTCAGGCCTCACACTCGAGAAATGGTTCCGCCTGAAGATGATGGAAAGTCATCAGTATACAGATATAGGCTCGTGGTGGGAACGCAAGAAGGGGAAGGAAGCGAACGAGATAGACATCGTAGCCCTCTCTGTCGACGGGACGACGGCGATAGTGGCCGAGGTAAAGCGACAGCAGCGCAACTATGACCACAAGGCATTCATGGAAAAAGTGGGCTGCATAAAAAACGGCATCTTGTCCAAATACCGGATAGAGACGCGGGTGTTTACGCTGGAGGATATGTAAATCGAGCTATTTAGCCGCGAGGGTGTCGGAATCTCACGATTTTGTCGTAAATTTGCACTCGGAAAACAAGTGGATTGGAGACTCAATAATATCTTATCTGTTCCCCAATACCGGTGAAAATGAAGAATTTTACATTTGTCCTCCTCGTCGCCCTGAGCGCTGTCGTGGCGCTGGCCACAGCGTGCCGCAGCAGGGAGCATACGGGCGCGGACGCAGGTGCCGACGTGGACAATGAATATGCCCGCGGATTTGCTGTGACCACCCTCCCCTCCGGGATCAGGCTGCTCGACATTGCCGACCCCGAGGGGGTGCAGACAGAGACGTTTCACTATGCCCTGATGCCGCGCGGCAGTGCCGCCACGGCCCCCGAGGGATATATCCCCGTGGAGGTGCCGGTGCGCTCGGTGGTGTGCATGACATCGCTCCAGCTCTCCAATTTCATCCGTCTGGGGCTGCAGCCCTTGGTGACGGGTATCACCAGCACACGCCATCTCAAGGACCCGGTGATGCGCGCTCAGCTCAAGGATGGCTCCACGTCGAAGATCGGCATCGAGGGCAACTTTGACCGCGAGGTGATCATGGCCCTGCAGCCCGACGTGATACTGGTGAGCCCCTTCAAACGCGGCGGCTTCGAGGCCCTGCGCGACGCCGGAGCCCCCACTGTGCCTCATCTCGGATATAAGGAGCTGACGCCGCTCGGACAGGCCGAGTGGATCAAGGTGGTGGGCCTGCTGACAGGCCATGAGGAGGAGGCCGCGGCGGCGTTCGACTCCATAGCCGCTGCCTACAACGGGCTCAAAGCCCGCGTCGACTCGGCCATGGCCGTGGAGGGAGCGGTGAGGCCCGAGGTGTTCAGCGGCGAGATGCGCGGCGGCAACTGGTATGCCGTCGGCGGCCGCAGCTTCCTCGCCGAGCTGATGCGCGACGCCGGGGCCGACTATTTTCTCAAGGACAACACCGAGTCGGGCGGTGTGACGCTCGACTATGAGACCGTCTTTGCGGCGGCGAGCGATGCCGACTACTGGCGCATCGTCAACAGCCACGAGGGGACTTACGACTATGATGTGCTCAAGGCTTCGGATGCCCGCTATGCCGACTTCAAGGCGTGGCGCGACGGAGGCGTGATATACTGCAACATGACGCAACAACCCTTCTACGAGCGGATGCCCGTGGAGCCTCATCTGATTCTCGCCGACTTCGTGAGCGTGTTCCACCCGTCGCTGCTTCCGGGCCACAAGCCCTCATACTATAGACTGCTGCCCAAGTGAACGCGCTCAGGATCATACTGATAGTGGCCGCGATACTGCTGCTCCTCGTGCTCAATCTCACGCTGGGCAGCGTCGACATACCCGCCTGTGACGTGATCAAGGCCCTCACGGGCCGGGGCGACGAGGTGGGCCACGTGGCCGAGACCATCGTGCTGCGCTCACGTCTGCCGCAGGCCCTGACGGCCATCGTGGCCGGGGCGGGACTTGCGGTGAGCGGCCTGCTGATGCAGACGGTGTTCCACAATCCCCTCGCGGGCCCCTCGGTGCTCGGCATCAGCTCGGGAGCCAGCCTCGGGGTGGCCTTCGTGGTGCTCATGTCGGGCAGCCTCGGCGGGGTGGCCCTGAGCCGTCTCGGAGCCGTGGGGAGCGTCGCCGTTACGCTGGCGGCCATAGGGGGCTCACTGCTGGTGATGGCCCTCATCGCGTTCACGGCCACGAGAGTGAGGGGCAACGTCACCCTCCTGATCATGGGCGTGATGACGGGCTATATAGCCAATGCCGTGATAGGGGTGCTCAAATTCTTCAGTGCCGAGGAGGATGTCCGCGCCTATGTGGTGTGGGGTCTGGGGAGCTTCGCCCGCGTGTCGGGCGGGGAGACCACTCTGTTTGTCATCCTCATGCTCTGCCTGCTGCCGGTGCCTTTCCTGCTGGTGAAGACCCTTGACCTGATGTTGCTGGGCGATGAATATGCCCGCAACTTAGGACTCGACATCAGGCGCGCGCGCATACAGGTGATAGTCTGTGCCGGAGTGCTCGTGGCGGTGGTCACGGCCTACTGCGGCCCCATCGTTTTCCTCGGGCTGGCCGTGCCCCATCTGTGCCGCGGCCTGTTCCGCACCTCGGCCCATGCCGTGCTGCTCCCGGCCACGCTGCTGGCCGGAGCCGGTCTGGCCCTGCTGTGCAACCTCATAGCCCGCCTGCCGGGATTCGAAGGGGCCCTGCCGGTCAATTCGGTGACGGCCCTCATCGGTGCGCCCGTCGTGATGTGGGTGCTGTTCCGCAAACATAAACACTCAGCCGCATGACCGACCGCGACACCGTGACACTCGACAATCTCACCACCGGCTATCGCACGGGACGCACCGTGAGAGTGGTGAGCAGCGGCATCAGCGCCCGCCTGCACGCGGGCGAGCTGACATGCCTGTTGGGCCCCAACGGAGCGGGCAAGTCGACACTGCTGCGCACCCTCACCGGCTTCAATCCCCCGCTTGGGGGCACGGTGACGATGATGGGGCGCGAGATAGGCTCCTATCGCCCCTCCGAGCTGGCCCGGATGGTGAGCGTGGTGCTCACCGAGCGTGTCAAGCTCGCAGGGATGTCGGTGGAGGAGCTCGTGGGGATGGGCCGCGCACCCTACACGGGATTCTGGGGGAGCCTCAAGGGTGACGACCGCCGCATCGTGAGGAGCGCGCTCCAACTGGTGGGCGTCGACGCGATGGCCGACAGACCGATACGCACCCTCAGCGACGGCGAGCGGCAGAAAGTGATGATAGCCAAGGCTCTGGCCCAGCAGACTCCCGTCATACTCCTCGACGAGCCGACAGCGTTTCTCGACTATCCCAGCAAGGTGGAGATAATGCGCCTGCTCCACTCGCTGGCACGGCGGGAGGGGAAGACTATCTTCCTGTCGACCCACGACGTGGAGCTGGCCCTGCGCATAGCCGACACCGTGTGGCTCATCGACAGGACGCAAGGGGTGACATCGGGCACCCCCGAGGATCTGGCCGTAGACGGGTCGATAGCCCGCTATATCGAGCGCCCGGGGATAGAATTCCTCCCCTCAGAGGGGATCTTCACCATCCTCACGGACTCTGAAGGAGAGCCCGTAGCCCTGACGGGCGACCCCGCGGCAGTGAAAATAGCCTCCAGAGGATTGCGCCGCGCAGGCTTCATCCCCGCCGGCACCGGTCCAGCCATCACAGCCACGGGGACAGGTTACACGCTGGGCTCCAGCCACTTCCCTACCCTCCGCGACCTCATCCACGCCCTCCGCGCCACCCAAGGCTGAAAAAAACATAACTAAATCCCGAAAAAAATCTTCCCCCGTGTGAACCTTTCGGCGCGGCGGGATGTTCTATTGATGTAGTTACTATTATTTGCACTGTGTTTTCATGGTATTAGATTTAAGGTTAAGAAACAAACAGGGCTGTCGCGATGACAGCCCTGTTTGTTTTTTCGGTAATCCGGTCCACGGCCGGGGCCGGAGACTGATGGTGAGACGGGGGGATCACTCCACGGTGACAGACTTGGCCAGATTGCGCGGCTGGTCCACGTTCTTGCCCTTGCCCACGGCGATATAGTAGGCGAGGAGCTGGAGGGGGATGGAGGCCACGATGGGGGTGAGACACTCGGGCACCTCGGGGATCTCGATACAGAAGTCGGCTATGTCGTTCATGGCGGTGTTGCCCTTGCTGACGATAGCCACCACGGCGCCGCCGCGGCTCTTCACCTGCTGCACGTTGGAGATAATCTTGTCATAGAGCGAATCGCTGGGAGCGATGATGACGCTGGGCATCTCGTGGTCGATGAGGGCGATGGGGCCATGCTTCATCTCGGCGGCAGGATAGCCCTCGGCATGGATATAGGAGATCTCCTTGAGCTTGAGGGCCCCCTCGAGAGCGGTGGGATAGTTGTAGCCGCGGCCGAGATAGAGGAAGTTGTGGGCATAGGTGAAGATGCGCGAGAGGGTCTGCACCTCGGGGTCGCACTTGAGGGTCTCCTCAAGGATCTCCGGGAGCTGGGCCAGCGAGTGACACACTTCGCTGACGGTGGCCTTGTCGACGGTGCCGCGCAGCTGCCCTATGGCGAGGGCCAGCAGGGTGAGGACGGTGACCTGACCAGTGAAGGCCTTGGTGGAGGCCACACCTATCTCGGGGCCCACATGGATGTATGTGCCCGAATCAGTGTTGCGGGGGATGGAGGCGCCCACCACGTTGCAGACGCCATAGACGAATGCACCCTTGTCGCGGGCTATCTGGATGGCTGCGAGCGTGTCGGCGGTCTCGCCCGACTGTGAGATGGAGATCACCACATCATCGGGGCCGAGGACAGGATTGGAGTAGCGGAACTCGGAGGCATACTCCACCTGCACGGGCACACGGCAGAAGTCCTGAATGAGACGCTTGCCGATGAGGGCTGCGTGCCACGAGGTGCCGCACGCCACGAGGGTGATGCGCTTGGCGTTGAGAAACACATCCTTGTTTAGCTCCACACCCGAGAGGGTGACGCGTGAGCCATCGTCGGTGATGCGCCCGCGCAGACAGTCGCGCAGGGTGTTGGGCTGCTCGAATATCTCCTTGAGCATGAATGTGTCATATCCCCCCTTCTCGAGCTGTGCCAGCGAGAACTGGAGCCTCTTCACATCGGGGTGCACAGCCGTGTTGGAGTCGATGGAGATGATGTTGACCGGCTTGTCGCGCTCTATCACGGCCATCTCATTGTCGTTGAGATAGATCACCTTGTCGGTATACTCCACGATAGGGGTGCCGTCCGATGCGATAAACGTCTCGCCGTCGCCCACACCGATGACGAGGGGCGAGCTCTTGCGGGCCGCGATGAGCATGTCGGGGTTGCCGTTCTCGATGACGGCGATGGCATAGGCGCCCTCCACCTGAAGCAGAGCCTGACGCACAGCCTCGGGGAGCGAGCACCCCGATGTGGTGCGGATATACTCGATGAGCTGCACCAGCACCTCCGTGTCGGTCTCGGACCGGAAGGTGAAGCCGTGGTCGGCGAGGAGCTGCTTGAGCACGGCGTAGTTCTCGATGGTGCCGTTGTGGACCAGTGCGATGTTGCCGCTCTGGCTCACATGCGGATGTGCGTTCTTGTCGCCCGGCTCGCCGTGTGTGGCCCAGCGTGTGTGGGCTATACCGATATTGCCCGTGGTGTTGCCTGCAGCGGCGGTCTGCTCCAGATTGGCCACCTTGCCCTTGGCCTTATGGATGTTGAGACACCCGTCGGTGTCGATGAGGGCCACACCCGCACTGTCATATCCGCGATATTCGAGGCGCTTGAGTCCGTTGATGAGTATATCGTAGGCTCCCTGCGAGCCGATGTATCCTACTATTCCACACATATTATCCTATGTAATAGTTTATTATTGAGAGAGTTAGATTGGTTTAGACAAGTTGCGGCCCCGCCGCGGAGCGGCAGGGTGAAGGCTAAAGCACAGATTAAGTGTGTCCAAATTACTGCAAAATTACAAATTTTCCACGAAACTTCCTAATAATAAACATGTAAAATGACATAACAGACAGCCGGTCGTCGCGCTGTGTGCGTGACGACCGGCCGGTGTGATTGCTATGCTTGCCGCGGGGGCTATAGAGCTACAGCCCCCGGGTGGCGTGGGGATCAGAGTTCGGTATGGGCCACATCCTCCACTACGGGAGCGGCGGTGAGCTCGTCGTCGGTCTCGGCAAAGGAGTCATAGTCATCCTTGCCGCTCACCACGATGCGCTCATAGGAGCGGAGGCCTGTACCGGCGGGGATGAGGTGACCGCAGATGACGTTCTCCTTCATGCCCTGCAGATAGTCGACCTTGCCGTTGATGGCAGCCTCGTTGAGCACCTTGGTGGTCTCTTGGAACGATGCGGCCGACATGAACGACGATGTCTGGAGGGCGGCGCGGGTGATGCCCTGAAGGATCTGCTCGGAGGTGGCGGGCTGTGCGTCGCGCACCACGACGGGCTTCAGGTCCTTGCGCTTGAGCTGCGAGTTCTCGTCGCGGAGCTTGCGGGCGGTGATGATCTGGCCCTTCTTGACATTCTCGCTGTCGCCGGCGTCGAGCACCACTTTCTTGCCCCAGATGCGGTCGTTCTCCTCCATGAAGTCGCGCTTGTCGACGATCTGCTGCTCGAGGAATCCGGTGTCGCCGGGATCGAGGATGTTGACCTTGCGCATCATCTGGCGCACGATGACCTCGAAGTGCT
>CAZAWC010000048.1:0-17245 GCA_964488595.1 uncultured Staphylococcus sp.
TATCTCGTCGGGGTGGAAGGTGATGGAGCCGCTCACTGTGGGGGAGGCGAGGAAGTAGCCGAGGCAGAAGTCGCCGGTGTAGAGGGCGGGGCCGTTGCTGTCGGCCGAGATCGCCTCGAGATAGTCATACATCTGCCGGCTGATCGGGGAGACTGAGGCCGTCACTATGTCGCCGTCGCGCAGAGCGGTGTCGTCGTCTTCTTCGTCGAGGTCGCGGCGCGAGGTCATGAAGACGTCGTTGATTATACCCTCATTTGCAGACAGGTCGGTGGTGATGTTCCACATATAGGCCTCACCGTTGCGATAGAGACGCACCCAGTAGCAGTCGCCGTCGAGCGGGGTATTGTCGGTAAACGTGACCTGAAGCACTGCTACTTGGTCATAGGGCATCTGGATCCAGTTGAACTCAAGGGCCACAAGGTCGGAGGGGGCGGGCATTACACAGCGGGCGCTATAGCTCCTGCCGTCGCGCTTCACCCGGAGTTCATACTCATGGCCCGTGACGCCCGCGCCCGGGGCGGTGAACACGCCGTTCTGATCGGCTACGAGTGTCTCGAGGCTGCCGTCGGTGAGGTCGGCGAGGGTGACGGTGGCGTCGGTGAGCAGCGTGCGGTCCATCGGCTCGTCCATGGGTGTGGTCATGGTGATCCTCACCTCCGCGCCATGCAGGGAGAGCTGTCCCTCAATGACGGTGATCGGTGAGATATCCTTGTATCTGATGTCGAGGTCTTTCTCGCATGCCTGCAGGGCCAGTGCGAGGGTGCCGACGAGCACCGAGCGTGTGAGTGTGTTCATCTCAGAATGGGGGTCAGAATTCAATGGTGTATGACACGAAGGGTATGAGCCCGAACAGAGCCTGCTGCACGGCGCGCGTGCCTGACGGCGAGGTGGGATCGTCTTCGAAAAATATCACATACGGATTATACCGGCAATATGCGTTGTAGACTCCGAATGCCCACCGGGTGGTGAATCGCCGCCCGGTGCGGGTATATATAGCCGAGAGGTCGAGGCGGTGGATGGGAGGGGTGCGATAGCCGTTGCGCTCCGAATAGTAGTAGCAAGTGATGCCGTCGAGCTGATATTTGACATCGGGGGCTGTGAGGGGCTGGCCGGAGGAGAATATCCACGAGCCGGAGAAGGACCAGCGGTCATGGGGCGTGTAGATGGCCGTCACGGCAAGGTCGTGGCGGCGGTCGTTGGTGGCGTCATACCATCTGCCGCCGTTGATGCCGGCAATCTTGGTCTGAGTCTTCGAGAGGGTGTAGGCTATCCATCCCGTCAGAGGGCCGGTGTTCTTGCGCACCATCAGCTCCACGCCACAGCTCCTCCCCTTGCCTCCGAGGATGATGCTCTCGAGATTGATGCGCGAGAACATCGTGCGCCCGTCGGCATAATCATAGACATGGGCCATGGACTTATAGTATCCCTCGGCCGACCAATCATATGCGCCGTCGGCTGTCATCCCGGCATAGCCCATGCCCCACTCGCTGACCCTCTCGGGCCTGACGGAGGCGGATGTGACGGCATAGCGGTCAAACGGGAAGCTGGTGGAGCCGGAGCGTATGGAGTGGAGATTGCGGGTGGTGATACCATACCCCAATCTCATGTTGTGGCATGGCGTGAAGTTATATTTCAGGCTGATGCGGGGCTCGGGGGTGACATAGGTGCGGGCTCCGAAAAGGGGTGATGTCTCGCTCGAGGACACAAATTCATGGAATGAGCCTCCCGGGAGTGCCGAGAACAGGCTGAGCCTCACACCGGCCGATATGCCGAATCGGGAGGCAAATTCACCCTCATACTCAGCCCACACGTCGTTCTGCCAACCCGAGCGTATCTCCCTCTCGAGGTTGCCGGCCACTTCGACCTCGGCAGACTTCACCCTCAGCAGCTCGGAGCGCACTCCGAGCTCCAGACGCCCGGCATCGCCGGTAGCTATCTGCACCCTCTCGTTGACGGACAGATTGTGTATGTACTCCTTGAGCGTCCGGTCAAGATTCATCACGCTCATCGTCATCTTGGGAGCATAGTCCGTATAGGCTGCCGTGGTGATGAGCGTCACGTTGTCGCCCCGACGGGTGAGCCAGTTGAGCGAAGCCCCTGTGTTGCCCCAGTAGAGCCCCATGAGCCGTTTGATCGCCATATTGTCGCGTCCGATGTCGAGGGACAGGTCCAGATAGTCGCCCGCACGCGGAGTGTAGCGCACCTTGGCCGTAATGTCATAGAAGTTCATCACGGTGCCACGGTATTTGGGCACCATCTGCAGAAAAGCATCTACGTATGACCGTCGCGCCGAGACGGCCAGCGACAGACGGTCCTTGACTATCGGCCCCCCGGCCATGACCTTGGCCGCGAGCAGCCCTATGGTGGCAGACCCCTGCCATGTGCCCATATCGCCGGGCGCGAGCGAGGTGTCGAGCACCGACGAGGTCGCGCCCCCGAAGGAGGCCGGTATCGGCCCCTTGTATAGGGTGGCGCGTGAGAGAGAACGGTCGTTGAATGTGGAGAATATGCCCAAGACATGCGCCGGGTTGTAGAGCGTCATGCCGTCGAGCATTATGAGATTCTGAGCCGAGCTTCCGCCCCTCACCTCATATCCTCCGGCACCGTCCCCCTCTGAGCGCACCCCGGGCAACAGGGCTATAGACTTGATGATGTCGTTCTCGCCGAACAGCATCGGCATCTTGGCCATGGCGGAAAGCTCGATATTTTCCACCCCGAGACCGATCCGCTCCATGCGCCGGCGGGCAGACCGGGTGGTGACGGTGACGGCGTCCAGCTGCCGGTCGGCGATGGTGTCCGTTGCCTCCCGTGCCTCACAGAGGTGAGCACCGGCAAGTAGGGCTGTGACGGCCGAGAATATGAGTCGTGTCCTGAGGCGGAGCATTGTGGGTCACTTTTCGGGATCCCACCCGCCGAGCACCCACGACGGAGTGCGGTAGAGGTCGATGAGAGCCTTGTCTTTAGCCGGGTCAAGCACACGCGAGCCGGGGGCGCGGCGAGAGGTGTCGGCCGGCGTGCCGTCCGACAGATTGCGGGTGCCGCTCTCCCAATAGCGCACATACGTGTTGTCGCCCTTATCCAGACCTCCCCAACCCTCGGCGGGAATGCCGTCGATGCGGCAGTCTATCAGCACAAACTCGGCGTGAGGATAAGTGCCGTTGGTGCGGGCGAAATATGAACGGTCGCCCTTGCCTATCAGCGTGCAGTCTACCAGCACATCGCCATGCGTGGCAGAGCCGTTGCGGATCCACGCGAAGGCATTCTGCGACACGATCGTACAGTCCTTGAAGTATGCCGGACCGCGGCCCAGCACGGTGTCGCCATGCCCCTCGATGCGGCAGTTGCTGAGATAGACGGGCCCGTTGGCCTGCAGGGCGTCGCCCGACCCGAGGATGGTGAGGTCTTCGAGCTTGATGCGGTTGCCGTTGACCAGCAGCCCCTCGGCCTGCCCTGTCAGGGTGGTCGCCACGGTGAGGTTGCGGATGGTGAGGTCGGTGCAGTTGTCGGCCATGAATGCCGCACGGCGCGACGGGAAAGTGCCGGCCCACTCGTTGGTGCTCACATCAGCCGGGTGGGGATTGAACACCTCGTTGTTGGGATAGTGCACATACACCCCCTCGCGGCTCTCACCCTCGATGGTGAGATTGGTCTTGTTGCGGAAGTAGACTATCTCCTCATAGTCGCCGTTCTTGAGGTATATGCGCCACGGCTCGGTGCTGAAATCGGGCACATGGTCGAGCGCGCCCTGCACGGTGAGGAAGTCGCCCGAGCCGTCGCGGGCCACAGTCAGCTCACGCCGCTGCGCGTCGGGCGCCGACGTGCGGGTCGAGAATCGCCATCCGTCTTTCTTGGATATACCCTTGAATTTTCCCTTCGCCTGCGCAAAAGCCTCTGCGGGGATGGTGACATAATACTCCTTGCCATACTCCAGAAGATTGTGGTGGGGATAGATCTCGGCACGGTTGCCGCTCACCATGACGGGGTGGAAATGAAACCCGTCCGTGAAGCCGCCTATGATGGTGAGCTGATAGAGCGACGTGTCGCGCGCGGCGGTGCCCGAGGGTGTGCCCGGGAGGCAGGTGGCATTGGTGAGCCTCGGCGTGAGATAATTGTAAGGCTCCAACGTGTAGGGTGCCTTGGGGAGAGTGGTCTTGGCGGTGGGGCCTGCCGGGATGGAAAGGTCGAGCGAATCGACCTGAGTGTCGGTGGCCGCATCAAATATCCTTATCACCCCGCTCCGGCCCACGGTGGGCGCGGACGGAAACGTGATGGTGAGGCGGGTGTCGGGCGACACGGTGGCACCCGGCTGAGGCCACACCTCGGGCAGCGCGCCATGGATCGCAGATGCGGACACGACGGTCATGACGGCCGCCAGCAGTGAAGCCCTCAGAGGCAACGACTCGATATTTTTCATGCTATTCTATTGTTGACAGGTTTTTCAGATCTCGGATGGTGTGAGACCGCAAAGATACGAATTTGTCATGTGCCATCGGTTGTTTCACGATTTTTTTTGATGCTCACTGTCCCGACTTTCGGATTTTTTGCGTACTTTTGCGCCCGACAAATAATTTTTAGGGGTGCCCAAAGGGAGGCCCGTCCTCCCCCCAAGCTGAGAACATACCCTTCGAACCTGATCCGGGTAATACCGGCGTAGAGAAAAAAGATTATGAGCAGACATCTCATCATGGGAGCGTGTGCCCTCGCGGGCGCGCTCTCGGCAAGTGCACAGGAGGCCGCGGACACGGCCCTGACAACAATCGATCTCCGCACCATCGAGGTGACGGCCAACAGAGCCGGGAAGAACACCCCCGTGGCGCAGACCACAATCACCCGACAGCAACTCGAGCGCCAGAACGACGGGCGCGACCTGCCGTTCCTTCTCGGCATGACCCCCTCGGTGGTGGCCACCTCCGACGCCGGAGCCGGTGTGGGATACAGCAGCCTGCGTGTGCGCGGCACCGACGCCACGCGCATCAACGTCATGGCCAACGGTGTGCCCGTCAACGACGGCGAGAGCCATGTGGTCTACTGGGTCAACATGCCCGACCTCGCATCCTCGCTGCGCGATGTGCAGATACAGCGTGGCGCCGGCACCAGCGCCAACGGCGGCGGGGCGTTTGGCGCCTCGATCAACATGGTCACCGAGGCACCCGAGGAGACCCCCTACGGTGAACTCTCCGGGAGCTATGGCAGCTTCAACACCCACAAGGAGACCCTGCGCGCCGGCACCGGCCTGCTCGGTGACCGATGGAGTGTCGACGCCCGCCTGAGCGACATAGGCTCGGACGGCTACATACGCCGCGCCTCATCCAAGCTCCGCAGCTACTTCGGACAGGTGGGATACAGCCACGCAGGCACCAACCTGAGGCTGATAGCCTTCGGGGGCAAGGAGGAGACCTATATGGCGTGGGACTATGCCTCGCCCGAGCAGATGCGCGAGTTCGGGCGCCGCTACAACCCCTGCGGCGAGTATACCGACGACAAGGGGCAGACAGCCTATTATCCCGATCAGAAAGACTATTTCGAGCAGCATCATGTGCAGCTCCACTTCAGCCGGCGCCTCTCCGAGGCGTGGCATCTGTCGTCGGCGCTGTTCTACACCCGCGGCTATGGCCACTATGACCAGTACAAGACCCGCAGGACACTGGTGGAGTATGGCCTCACACCATTCCTGACAGCCGACGGCGAGACGGTCACCAAGAGCGACCTCATCCGTCTGAAATATAACGACAACCACTTCGGGGGCGCCACCGTCACCGCCAACTACCGCCGCGGGCGCGTCGACGCCACCGCCGGCGCCACGGTGAGCTACTTCGACGGCAGCCACTTCGGCCGCATCAAGTGGGTGCGCAACTATGTGGGCCCCATCGACCCCCTCCAGCAGTATTATGACAACACCGGCCGCAAGTGGGACAGCAACATATATGCCCGCGCCAACGTGGCCCTGTCGCGCCTCTTCTCGGCCTTTGCCGACATGCAATACCGCCTCATCAACTACAGCATCAAGGGGATCACTGACAATTATGACTGGAACACCTCGGCGATGGCGCCCATCGACATCCACCGCAGGTGGGGATTCTTCAACCCCAAGGTAGGCGTCAACTTCACCGACGGCAGCCGCCACAGAGCCTTTGCGTCGTGGAGCGTGGCCCACCGCGAGCCCGTGCGCGACAACTTCACCGACGGCGACCGCCGCCACGACCCCAAGGCCGAACGCATGTTCGACTATGAGCTGGGCTACACATTCACCCACCCCATATTCTCGCTCGGAGCCAATCTCTACTACATGGACTATAAGGACCAGCTCGTCCTCACCGGCGCCCTCTCCGACACAGGCAATCCGCTCAGCGTCAACGCCCCGCGCAGCTACCGCTGTGGCATCGAGCTGCAGGGCGCCCTCAAGCCCTGCGCATGGTTTGACTGGCAGATCAACGCCACCTTCTCGCGCAACCGCATCAAGGACTTCACTGAATATATCTATGAGGACGAGTGGACCAACCCCATCAGCCGCTACATAGGCTCGACCACCATCGCCTTCTCGCCCTCGGTGACAGCCAACAATGCCTTCAACTTCCACTGGCGTGCCCTCGAGGCCTCGCTGATGACCCACTACGTCTCCCGTCAGTATCTGAGCAACGCACACTCGTCCGAGCAGATGCTCGACGCCTACTGTGTCAGCGACCTCACCGTGGGCTACGACTTCGGGCGCGTGTGCGGCCTGCGCGGCCTCACGGCCGGCCTCACCGTCCGCAACCTCTTCAACGAGAAGTATGAGAGCAACGGCTATGCCGGCGCGGGCTACTATGTCGACGACAAGGGCGAGAAGGTCATCTACCGCTACTGCGGCCTCGCGGCCCAGGCCGGCATCAACCTCTCGGGCACAGTGACCATCAAATTCTGACCACCGGGATGGAGAGCCTGCTGACCATAGACCGCCTCATGGAGTTTATCGGCTTCTCGGTCGGACTCCTCTACATCTGGTGGGAATATCACGCCAACCCCAAGATGTGGGTGGCCGGAGTGGTGATGCCCGCCATCTCGTTCTGGGTCTACTATCGCGCAGGGCTCTATGCCGACTTCGCGATGAACATCTACTACTTCCTCATCGCCATCTACGGCTGGCGCGCATGGACCCGCGGAGGGCGCCGTGGCAAGCAGCTCCCCATCAGCCGCATCCCCCTGCGCGTGTTGGGGGGATGCCTCGTCGCCTTCCTCGGCGTCTACGCCCTCATAGCCTACTGGCTGGTGGCGTGGACCGACAGCACCGTGCCCTATCTCGACGCCTTCACCACAGCCATGAGCATCGTAGCCACATGGATGCTGGCCCGCAAATATATCGAACAGTGGTGGGCATGGGTGCTCGTCGACAGCATCTGCGTAGGGCTCTACATCTACAAAGACCGCTACTTCTACGCCATCCTCTACGCCATCTACACCATCATCGCCATCTTAGGCTACAGAAAGTGGAAAAAAGAGATGGAAATATACTCACAAAAGTGTATGGACAGATGGGATAATTAATTTTCAGCAGGTAGACAGGGGGCGATGATAGATCTTGAGGGTAATGATTATCCGAAATATCCCTCGAAGGTCAGAATCTTTTCAGCCCCTGCACGTATTGATCAAAGAATTGGTCACAATCTGTTGTATCTTTAGTGACCACAAGGGCATGATTACCAAACACATATCCATAGAATGTCACATTCACGGTGTCAACTCTGTTGAAAAAACTGATGACGTGTCTGAAGTTCCATGCCAGCTGATTCATAAAGTGCGTATGTCGAATCTTATCTTCAAGAATCAGACAATCCACCTTTCTGCCCTGCGATGTTATCATATCAACGGTCCTGCGGGCACCGAGACTGTCTGTGACATGAGTCACGAGATTAAGTAGCATCACACTGACATTGGTCTGTGTGTCTAACACACACATAGCGATTTGCTCAGGCAGTTGGTCCGGCGTAGCGATCACAGATGATTCAATGTGAGGTACCTCATAATAGAGTCCCGTGGTATCTACTATTATGATGTCTGAGGTGTCATATCCTGCGGATAAGTCACCCCGGCCATTACAGGAGTCGACGCAGACAGTAAGCAGAAGTGATATGAATATCAGGACGTATGACCTCATCTCACCAATTTTATTGACTCCCACGAATCAGCAAGCCCGGGCGAAACAGAGACTCTCGGAGTCTGGGCAATATTATTGACACGTCTTGATTCCAAAGCCACCTTCTCTCTGAGATATTTTGAAAGTTCGCCAAGTGTTACTTTCCCCTTTGTCTCCTGCAACTTGCTCAAAAGATAGTAGGTGAATAAACCATGCGATTCCTCCTTGTGAGAAAATGCGGCTTCGTCGTCAGAAGTGGCACTGAAAACTATTGTTTTACCCATGGGGGCGGCCTCGTTGGCCTTAAGTTTTACACCACGAGCGGCAACAATCATATCACCTCCGCGCTGTGCTCCGCTGAAACAGGCATCAAGGAATACAATACATCTGTTAATATTCCTTTGATCAATATTCTTATAAAGGTCTGACAGGGACATACAAATCTCAGAATCCGTCCCGTCGGCATCGGTCGGCATAAGAAAGGCATCCTTGGTTTTATTGTCAGGGATACCATGTCCGGCATAATAGATTATGAGGTTGCCCTTTCCCTCCAGAATCTCTGCAAGGTCAAGAGCATCATTAATCGCCTTACGCATTTTACCGAAAGTCAAGTTGTTGCCATATCGCACGTTAGCAGCAGAGATACCGAGTGTTTTAAGGCAATATTCCTTAAAGGCAAGTCCGTCACTTGTCGCATTATCAACATTTGCCGCCATCTCATACTCCTCATTGGCAATGATTAATGCAACAGTATTATCATCCTTCTTCCCCGTTATAGGAGCGGCATTTACCCCGTGCTTGACATCTATGCCGGACACAGGCCCATCAAGAGTGGTTTGCCCCATGATCGGTTGAGGCTGGGCTGAAGGCTGTGCACCCACGCTGTTTCTCATGGCCATTGCTGTCTCATTTACCTTCACAAGATATACATGCCCCGTAGTGTCAAATGGTTTCTTGGGGACATCTATATCGTAATAGAGGTAAGTTTGAGATTTGAAGCTCAATTTGATCGGGAGTTGTGTCTTTTCCAATTCCAGTTCATAGGGTAATGATGCCACCACTTCTTGCCTCCCGGTATCGCCAACGTTTAACACCACCGGCTCATATATAGTGCCGGTAAGCCTGATTTTGACTGTTTTTGCCGCGTGTATTTCAAACGATCCGGATATGAGGACTGTAACAAAAACAAGCGTCGATACTAATGCCTTGAATTTCATCGTGACAAATTGAAAATTTGAAATATATCCTTTAGTTTCTTTCTATCTTTCAGCCATGCCTTCTCCCTGTATCGGGCACTCTTGACTTCATGGGCCTGAGTAAAGCGGAATACAGGAGAGGTCAATGAATTAACCATGGTTTGAAATTGATTTAGACCAAATTTTGAGGTCATTCTCACCTCAAAGTGATTACCTTTTATATCCACAAACAAAGGAGAGTAGGAACTACCTGTCATAATGGTGTCGCCGCAAATAATCTCAAAATTATCCGGCACATTCATTATATCTGATTCGAACGTGTAATTAATCGTAACTGAATCTGTCCAACTCAACAAGGTGACATCATACTCAAATCTCCTGATGCCCGACAACTCTTTAACCTGCTGTGGATTAATAAAGAACAGCATCCCATCCCGCGAACGCAGACTGTTGTATCTTCCATCAGCCGACTGTGAATAACCGACTGAAAAGATAAAGATACACCCGAACGCGAATAATAAAAATCTCCTCATGATATTATCTTAAAACGGTGGCACCAATATACAATGATGCCACCGTTATTGTCAATTATTCTCCGTAAACGCGGACACCGTAGATAGTCACGATGCCGAGATAGTTCTTCTGGAAGGCATCTACGTGAGAGATGCGGGTTATACCTCCGTTCTTAGCGGCCTTGTTGATACCGCAATCGGCAGAACCACCGAAGATGGTCAGCACAGTGGTGGTCTTGGCAACACCACATTTGTTACCTACAGGGTTGGATGTTGCTGCGACAGGTGTGGTTGTCGAGCAGCTCGCTGCACACACTGCTACAGCACATGCGAGAGCTAATTTCACAACTTTTTTCATGCAAAAAAAGATTATTTGTTTTTACAAAGCCTCTGGACTGCAACTGGTTGACGAGGCTTTTTTTAATCAGACCAGTTGTTCGTATCTATCCTTTTATCGTGATGTTTATGATTGATGTTGTCACATTGTCATTTTTCGTCCTCAGCTTTGCCAGCCAATCGTTGAATTTTGATATTGTAGTCATCTTAGGAGCTAAACATGATTGGTCTGATAGACCGGTCTTGTTAAACTCCTCGGGAGAAAACACCAGCACTATATCATTGTATTCCGTGTCACCCTCTGCGGTAAGTGTATACTCGTCGATCTCCGCGGCATTCTTTCCGCCGTGAGCTTTGGAAAACAGATAATAGTCCGTGTCTGCCGATATATAGAATACTCCTTTACCATTTTTGTAAGGTAACAGGCAGTATGCCTCATCTTCAGCATTACACAGCAGGAATACATTAAGATATCCTCCTATCGGCGACCTGAAGAATAAAAACATATCGTCACCATCGGAAAACCGGGTCGACGCACAATTCCTGTCAGGAAGATTCCTCAGCGTATAAGCCTCATACTCCACGCGTGTGCCTTTCAGTTCTTTTGCCAACCCGGATATGCGGCAGGTTACTACAATATTATGATCTCGAAACGAAATGTCAAGCTGTGGATCACCGATTGTTTCTATCCACTCTCCTTTTACGTCAGAAAGACCATGCGAAGAGAAACGAGTATTGGATTTATGGTTATCAGAACTCACCATTGTGGAGGTAGACTGAGCGATTTTTGTCCCAAACTCATTTTCGAGAGCTTGGATCTTGGCCCGTTCAATTGCCTCACGCTTTGCATCCTCAACCGACATTGTCTCCGGGCCATAATAGACATACTCCCCGCTCACCTTTACAGGCTTCGAGGCATAGGCCATCATGACAAATAAATATAGGAAAAGTGTGACCAAAAGACGCATTTACTACCAGTTCAATACCTTGTCCAATCTGGTGCGTAGCGAGTCGCTGCGAGTCTCAAGATCCTGCATTATGGCTCGTTTTGCTATATTTCGGGCCATTTCCTGGCTATAGGCAATCTGCACTCTCACCTCACGTGTGCTTCCATTCAGTTCACGATATGCTTCCACGACAGGTATCACACGCCCTATACTTTGACTGATAAGGTTCCTGCTCTCCATCAAACTTCTTGTAATCGAGACCGCATCGCCCTTCTCCAGCTGTTCGTTTGACACGGAACTTTCCACCATTGCACCAACCTCTGTCTGAATCAAACCGGCCAGATTCTGCTTGGCCAATGTCAAGGCTTGCATCTTTGCAGCATCATAATTGCCCGCGGTGCTCATGGCCTCAGCCATTATATATTTGGGATACCCGTCATAATCGTATTCCTGCATCATTATGAAGGCACGGTCCAACTGTTTTTCGAGGGGGAGAGCTCCGGGAGCCACCTTCCAACCATCTTTTTCCATTTGCTTCGCCTGTTTGCGGGCATCTTTCCCGGCTTTTGCATTGAGTTGCTTGCGGGCTTCTTTTTCAGTCTCTTGACGCTCTTTACGTTGCTCCTTAGATATTTGGGCATAGCCGACACTGACAGTGGATGCCATCAGAAAAGCCACAAGCCCTACAAAAAACTTTCTCATAAAGGGACTTTAATGCGTGTGTTGGAAGACCCCCGATCCAACCTTATAAAAACAAAAAAAGCGCAGGATCTGTATCTGTTACCATCCTACGTTTCGAGGCTTCTCGCATTGCCCTATTCATGTCGGATGGCAACGTCAGAAGCCCACGCTGGTATATGCAATAATTGTTTCGGTAATATCTCTCCCGAGATATCATGCCGAAAACAAAAGTATTACAACACCACGGGCATCTACCGTTGCTCAATCCTTGACATGAATATTGAAATTTTGCGAGAATTTCGAAACGTCAAGAATCAGCGCGGATAAACGCTTTTCATATTATGTCTGCGCACAAACTGCCTAACTCATATCTGACTTCGGCAAGCGATGCACGATGCAAATATACACCAAATATTCTATTATAGAAAACAATTACCGGATTTTTTTTGAAAATTATAAATAAATCTATTCTCTTAGGTCAGAAGTCGATGCCGGCCCTGACGGCAAGCTGCGGGTGGAGGGTCTTCTGATCGCTCCAGCCATAGCCCCTGAAGGTCATGCCTATTCCGAAGTTGAGATTGCTCTTACCTCCTAAATTAAGCCTGTAGCCCACTGTGGGAGAGAGATAAAACCTGTATTCGCCAAATATCACCCCGCCGACGCGCACATCGCCATATAATGGGAAACGTCCTAACCGCCAGTCTGTACGGGTATGGAGATATATCGGGAAATTGAATCCATAGTTATGGTACAGGCGATTATGGTATTCTATCATCACACCGGCGCCTAAATAATAGTGATCGTTGAACTGATAGCCATGAGAGGTTGAGACACCATAATAGGCAGTCGTTTTGCCCGGAGCCCCGGATTGATTGAAAGTGAGATCAAGATTCGCGTCCACGAATCCCCGGTAGCCCTTACCGGGGTCGATTGCCGCGGCCGTTAAAGACACACTTAATTCAATGAGGATCAGAAATACCTGTCGGAGAGTTTTCATATCACTGGGATTTAGGGAGCTACCCCCGTTGACATTATAACGCCTGAATACCCTCCATATTATTATCCCTCCGGGGCAGAACAATCAGATGTGGCGCCGTGTTAGAGCGTCAATATGTGATACAGTGATTAAATGTTTTCTTTAACCTGTTTTGTTTACATGAGTCTCGCACGAAACACTATATGTGTCGAAGTCGGGGATCTACGTGTAAAATACGTTCTCAGTGCCACAGCGTCAGATATTAACCATATTCTACATCCGATTATGTTGTCAAAATGTTATCGTTGGACAGATTCTAACTTTGTCTGGAATTGACTTATTATTATATTGTATAACCGGTTTCGTTGAACAAGGAATAGTCCTGTTCAATTCCGTTGCCAACCGTCGTAAGCATATCACCTACCAATGCACCATTCATGCCGCCTCGCAAAATGCGCTTCATTGCTTCATACGAAAGTTGTGCGCGGCCGCCGGCAAAGTGAAGAGTGCATTTTGGAGCGACCATTCGCATCAAAGCCACAGAACGAGTGATTTCATCTTCCGAGATTTGCTTGATATTTTCCAACGGTGTGCCTTTTATTGGCTGAAGGATATTTATAGGGATTGATGCAGCCCCGGCATCGCGTGCCATTTCTGCCAATTCAAGACGGTCGCGCATATCCTCGCCCATACCTATGATTCCGCCGCTACACACTTTGAAACCAATCTCCCGTGCAATCTTGATTGTGCATAGTTTGTCGTCAATGGTGTGAGTGGAGCATAGCATGGGGAAATAGCGACGCGAGGTCTCAAGATTACAGTGGTATTTTCTCACGCCCGCATAGTAAAGCTGTTGTAATTGCTCTCGGTCGAGCAATCCCATTGATGCACAAAGTTTCACCCCACCCTCTGCAGCAGCCTCTTTGTAGAGGCGACAGAAATATGCCATGTGGGAGGGTTGAACGCGCCGTCCGCTCGTAACAAGAGAGAAACATCTCACTCCGAGGTCACGGTTGGCGTGAAAAGCCGACATCATCTCGTCGCGAGGAATGTAATCATATTCATTCACCCCGGTATGGTGATGCGCCGACTGTGCACACCACTTGCAATCCTCGCCACATTTTCCAGAGCGGGCATTGACAATAGAGCAGGTGTGAATCACGTCGCCACACCATTTGTACCTGATCTCATCGGCAGCCTCTCGAAGTTCGTCAGTGGTATAGTTTTCGTTAAGATTCAGTGCTTCTTCGATTGTGGCAGGAGTGCCATCTGCCAAGGCTCTGAGTTTTATCTGCTCAAGCATAGTTAATTCTTTTTTGTGTCGTTTGTGCTGTCATCCACCTTCTTGACTTCGTATTTATTTTTATTGAAAGTTTCGATAATGGATTTCTCGCTGATCTTGTCGGCATCATAGGTCACCGTTACCTTCTGAGCCGCGATGTTGGTCTCGATTTTCTTGATTCCCTTCTCAAACTTCAGGAAATTCTTGATGCGTGTCTCGCAAGCTGCGCAGTGCATCTGAGGTTGGGTGGTGACGGTGAGAGTCTGGATGTCTTTTGCCATGAGACTTCCAACGGAGATAGCTATTGCTGCTACGATGATTGAAATCTTTCTTCTCATTGTAAAATATGTTTTTGTGTTTAGAATTCAACTCTTATTCCTGCGTAGGCCATTGCCCCTTTGACCGGCCCCCACACCACGGTGGGCTCGAAAGACGGACTCCATGGGTCAGAGGCGTTGACAATCGGATTTTTCTGGCGGAAATTGGTGAGGTTTTCTCCGCCTATATAGACCGAAAAATAGCGGAACCATCGTGTGACCTGAACGTTGAGCGACGGGAAGGCCTTAAAGCGCTCGGGCCAACTTATCTCCCCATTGTCAAGGGTATAGGGCGAAGGCATGCGCCCTCCGCCATTCATCACGAATGTTGCATCGAATTGCCAGAGTTCAAGCGGTGTTTTGTAAGACACTGTTGCCAATGCCTTATATTTTGAAGTCAGAGACTTTTCCATAAATCTGCCTGAGTAGGTGGTTTTAACATCATTTAAACGGTAAGCCACCGTGGCACTGATACCGAAATTGGATTCAAAACCTATCTCAGCTTGCACCACATTGGAGTATGATTTGCCGTTGAGGTTGGTAATCATCAATTTGTCGTGGGCACTGTCGTAATCCACCACGGCCTGCTGACGGAATCGCGTATGAAAATATTCTGCGGAAAAGCGCAAATGCTGAGTGCCAATCGGGAGGGAGTAATCAGCACTAAATCCAAAATTCCAGGCATCTTCTTGCTTGAGATTCTCAACCACCATCTCGCGTCCGCTAGCGAGGAGATAGTTGTATTCGGCCCACTGATGAACAGTGCGATAACCCTTTCCGGCAGAAGCCTTCAAGGTCAACCTGCCGATGGGAGTATATCTGAAATTGAAGCGCGGTGTGACAAACCAGCCATAAAGGCTGCTGTGGTCGGCGCGGATTCCTGCCATGGCCGTGAACTTCGTGCCGGATTTGAAGGTGTATTGAGCATACAAGCCGGGAGTGGTCTCCCGCTCACGAATTAAATCGGGAGCGATGTCTGGGTCTGGAGTGGAACGGAGATGCTGTCCCAAATAGTCATAATTCAGACTCAAGCCGGCCGACAGGGAGTGTACGTCCATGAAATCGGTCTCAAACATCAGTTGGGCGAATGCCGCTTTCTCATTCACATGATACAGTTTGTGGCCGTATGTTGCCCCGAGTTGGTGCATCGACATATTGCAGGCGAGGGCGATATTCATATTCCTCTCTCGATTGAGTATGAACGCGTGTTTCATATACCCCTCATAGCGGCGTGTGTCGAGGTCGATGCGGTAAGGATCCGTGGTATGTTTTGTATGCCGATCGATTTGGCCTGCACTGCTTTTCTCGTCAAGAAAAGAGATTCCTCCATGGAAGATATAATTGTTGCCGAAATAGTTCCAACGGTTCATCAGATTGATCTGACGCAGGTCGGGCATATCCACAAATCCATCGTTGTTGTTGTCGTGATTGAGATAGCGGTCTTCATAGTGAGCCAGCACATGGGTGTTGAGTTTGTCGGTGATATGCACATTGCCATCAGCATTCAGTTCAAGGCGCAGGTCGCTGTCAATATAGGTGTTAAAGAGCAACTTGCGCTCGTCTTGCGGCTTGAGATATTCCACATCGATCTGCCCGGTTATGGATTCATAACCGTTTTTGACGGTGCTGCTCCCTTTCGACACTCGGATGCTTTTCATCCACGGCCCCGGAATATAGCGTAACGCATAAGGCATAGCGGCACCACGGAATGCCGGCAGATTTTCGGTCATGAGTTGCACATAAGAACCGGAAAGTCCAAGCAGTTTTATCTGTTTGGCACCGGTGGCCGGGTCGGAATAGTCCACATCAACCGAAGCGTTTGTTGTGAAACTTTCGCCCAGATTACAGCAAGCGGCGCGAAATAGCTCAGTCTTGTTAAGTTGGAAACCCGTCTCCGGGCCTGAGAGTCGATAACTTCCTTGGGCACGTTTGGTTATGACTACTTCATCAAGCTCGTCATATATTGAGTCGGGCATTTCCTGCGCATGAGTAGCAACGAGACAGTTCACCGCTCCTAATATGATAGAAAGAAATCTAATATAATGGCAATGTATAGAGCTGTTCATATACATCCTATTTTAACTCAAGTGTCGTGAATCTCATTGTTATGGCATCAAAAATGAGGAGCCGGTTGACAAGCAGATCCCCTGTGCCGGCTAAAAATTTCACTACCTCGGTAGCCTGGAGCGACCCAATCACACCTACCACGGAATTGAGTATTCCAGTGACGGC
Source organism: uncultured Staphylococcus sp. (assembly GCA_964488595.1). Lineage (GTDB taxonomy): Bacteria > Bacteroidota > Bacteroidia > Bacteroidales > Muribaculaceae > Duncaniella. The sequence goes on from CAZAWC010000048.1 coordinate 16,590, forward strand.
ACAGGGTTCGGTCAACTCAGGCGCTTCGTCGCCGAAAAATGAGCGGAAGTCGGCAGACCCTGGGACATGGGTGAAAATCTGCCCCTGGAAGCGAGAGACTCCCCCGTATATAAATGGCTTATCCATCTTTACGCATGTGTCGTTAATCAATATGCGGGTGTCGTAGTTATCTGTGCAGTCAACTACTAAATCATAATCAGCGAATATCGTCTCCGCATTATCGGGCGTGAGTGAAAATGGATATTGTGTCACCTTGACCTCTGGATTGACATTATTCATGGCGTGACTGGCTGATTCGGTTTTCAGAGTGCCGACATCGTGCGTTCCGTGTATTATCTGACGTTGAAGATTGCTCAACGAAACTGTGTCGGCATCCATTATGCTGATTTCGCCGACTCCGGCGGCCGCCAGATATATGGCAACTGGACTACCCAAACCCCCGACACCAACAATCAGCACCTTGCCACGACAGATGGCCGTCTGCCCCGGCAAGTCTATCTCGCACAAGTTCAGATGCCCTTTGTAGCGCTTCTTCTGCTCATTACTTAACTCAATGATAGCTAATTTTTTCATCTGTCCCAAATAAACAAAAGCTTCGGAACAACAACGCACGGACTCACGGATATACCGTCAGTCTCGGGTCGCTACTCCGAAGC
>CAZAWC010000049.1:0-1523 GCA_964488595.1 uncultured Staphylococcus sp.
TCAATCTCGAGGGCGACAAGATCTCGACCTCGCGCAACTGGGCCGTGTGGCTGCATGAGTATCTCGCCGACTTCCCCGGCAAGCAGGATGTGCTGCGCTACGTGCTCACGGCCAATGCCCCCGAGACCAAAGACAACGACTTCACATGGGCCGACTTCCAGACCCGCAACAACAGTGAGCTGGTGGCCATCCTCGGCAACTTCGTGAACCGTGCCATGGTGCTCACCCACAAATATTTTGACGGTACCGTGCCCGCATGCGGCGAACTGACAGACCTCGAGACCCGTCTGCACGCCGACGTCAAGACCACCGTGGAGGCCCTCACGGAGGCTCTCGATACATTCCACTTCCGCGAGGATCTCAAGCACGCCATGGAGATAGTCCGTTTGGGCAACCGCTACCTGCAGGAGACAGAGCCGTGGAAGGTGGCAAAGACCGATATGGACCGCACGGCCACTATCCTCAATACCGCACTGCAGCTCTGTGCCAACATAGCCGTGGCATTCGAGCCATTCACACCCTTCAGTGCTGCCCGTCTCGCCGAGATGCTCGGCCTCGGGACGCTCAGCTGGGATATGCTGGGTCGCTTTGATCTGCTCAAGGCTGGCGAGCGCGTGAAGCAGCCCGAGCTCCTGTTTGAGAAGATCGAGGATGCGGCCGTGGAGGCACAGATGAAGCGCCTTGCCGACATCAAGGAGGCCAACAAGGCAGCCGCATGGCGCCCCGAGCCGCAGTCCGAGGATGTGGACTTCGATACGTTCTGCCGCTCGGATCTGCGTGTCGGCACCATCCTCGAGTGTGAGAAGGTGCCCAAGGCTGACAAGCTGCTCCGCTTCCTGCTCGACGACGGAATGGAGAAGCGGACCATAGTCAGCGGCATAGCCAAATATTATCCGGACCCCTCTGCACTTGTGGGCAAGCAGATATGCTTCATAGCCAATCTCCCGCCCCGCAAGCTCAAGGGGATAGTCTCGGAGGGTATGATACTGTCGGCTGTCAATGCCGACGGATCGCTCGTGCTCATCGAGCCCTCTGCTCCGGTGGCCCCCGGAGCCAAGATAGGCTGACAATGAAATTTTAACAATTTTCATCCACCGGCATCAGTCATGAAAAAGCCACGCATACTCATCATCTATACCGGAGGTACCATCGGCATGATCGAGGATCCGCAGACTCATTCGCTGCGGCCGTTTGACTTCACCCACCTCATCGACAATGTGCCAAAGGTGAAGATGCTCCGATATGATATAGATAATATCCAGTTCACACCCATCGACTCGTCAGACATGGGGCCGGAAGGTTGGTGTGATATAGCGGCAGCCATAGGAGAGAATTATGAGAAATATGATGGCTTTGTGGTGCTCCACGGCACAGACACCATGGCCTACACGGCGTCGGCGCTATCGTTTCTGCTCGAGGGGCTCGACAAGCCGGTCATCATCACCGGGTCGCAGCTGCCCATAGGTGAGGTGCGCACCGACGGTGAGGAAAACCTCATCACGGCCCTGCAGATAGCCGCCGCC
>CAZAWC010000049.1:1533-12721 GCA_964488595.1 uncultured Staphylococcus sp.
GATCCGAAGCGCGTCGGGTAGGGGAAGCGAGTAGATCTCGGAGGTCGCCGTAGCGCGGCAACCGCTCTACCAAGATGAGTGCCGACAACTTCAATGCGTTCAAGAGCAACAACTATCCCTATCTCGCCAAGATAGGTCTTGGCATCCACTTTGCAGAGAAGGCCCTGCTGCGCCCGGCAGAGGGGAGTGTGCTCAAGGTCCACAAGTCAATGGACACGGGGGTGATGTTCATCGAGCTGCACCCCGGCATGACCCGCTCCACGCTGCGCCACCTCCTATTCACCCCCGGCATCAAGGGGGTGGTGATGCAGACCTATGGCGCCGGCAATGCTCCGACGGCCGAGTGGTTTGTCAACGAGGTGCGTCAGGCCATAGAGCGCGGGTTGGTGATAGTGAATGTGACGCAGTGTGTCAACGGCGGTGTCCATCCGGGGCGTTATCTCTCGGGCGGTATTCTGGCAGAGTGCGGGGTGGTGTCGGGACACGACATGACCTCCGAGGCCGCTATCACCAAGCTGATGTATCTGTTCGGACGCGGATTCTCTCCCGAGGAGGTGAAGCAGAGGATAAGCCGCGATCTGCGCGGCGAGGTGACACTCAACAGCAATCCCGTGCTGCGTGCCGACACCACATACTATGTATGATGGACGTACCACAATAATCAGTTGAAAAAATCCATCGAGGAGGAAAGATGATCAAGGACTTTGCGGCAATTGACTTCGAGACCGCCAACGGGAGCCGATCGAGCGTGTGCAGTGTCGGCGTGGTCATAGTGCGCGGAGGCGTGGTGGTGGACGAATACTACAGCCTCATCCGTCCTTACCCCAACTATTATTCTTATTTCACCACTCGTATCCATGGCCTCACGAGCCGGGATACAGATGGCGCACCCACCTTTCCCGAGGTATGGGCCCAGATAGCGCCCCGCATCAAGGGGCTGCCGCTCGTGGCCCACAACAGCCCGTTTGACGAGGGATGTCTTCGCGCTGTCCATCAGGCCTATGGCATGGACTATCCCCGCTACATGTTCTTCGACACTCTCAGGGCGTCGAGGGCCAAGCTCCGCCATCTCCCTGACCATAAGCTCCATACAGTGGCCGCCTGTTGTGGATTTGACCTCACAAACCACCACCATGCCCTGTCAGATGCTCAGGCTTGTGCGACGATAGCGCTCAAGGTGTTCTGAGGATAGTGCGTGGGCGGTCATATGTGAGGGTTGACCTCAGTGATGTCTATGAGCTTGTTGAGGATGGCGAAGATGGTGAGCCCGGCCGCAGAGTGGATGCTCAGTTTGTTGGAGATGTTGCGCCTGTAGGTGGTGACGGTGTGGATGGAGAGGCACAGGGCTGCGGCGATCTCCTTGTTTGACATTCCGCGGGCCACACAGCCGATAATCTCTTTCTCGCGTTCGGTCATCAGATTCACCAGATTGTTGCCGCCCGTCGGGTGGCACTCCATCTGCTCCTTGTCGCGGGCCATGAGCTTGAGCGACTTCTCGAGCTTTTCAACGGCTGGGATGAAGAGTTTGTTCTCTATCTCGCAATGACGCTCGAGCTCGTTGCCGCAATGGATAATGTCGAGCAGAGCGGATGTGAGGATCTCGTTGTCCCTCACGTGATAGTGGCAGATGAATATATCCTTGAGTTCGTTGAGCTTTTCGGTCATACTCACATGATTGAGCGAGTAGTCGGTGATCCTGAACGCTTCGCTCACATTTCCATTGAGAAGGTGGGTCACATAGCTGAACACCTCGTCGTTCTCGTGCTGCATGTGGTTGTGGACCTCGAGCACGTAGTCGTCGAAAAATTTCAGCAGCAGAAAGGCTATGTCGTTGACATCGGCACAGTTGATTGCCTCGATGAGCTTGCGACGGATGGCAGGGAGAAGAAAGCCGAGGAAGTGGTCGTGAGCCTTGCGAAGATAGCTCATCAAGGCCGGGAGTGAGACGTCATAGAGCGTGTAACCTCTGTCGCACAGCAGATTGCACACCGCGAGAAATGATCCGGTGTCCACGCCATCCGCAGCACAGGCGGCGGCTACAGTCTTGTCGCCAAATCCGAACGACAACCCGAAGCGGCTCAGCACGCCGAGCAGGTGAGGATTCTCCTCGATGATGAGGCGGAGACGGTCGCCGGGGGTGAAGATATTGCGATTCTTTGTCATTATTCAGTGTAGTTGAAACGGAGCCGAAAACTCCATGCAAAGGTAAAAACCAATACCCATCCTCACCATACCTAAAAATGGGTGTTTTGGCAGGTGGGTCACACTGTTTTTGAGTATCGGACGTAGAAAAAAGTCCGATTTTTTGGTATTGACCTGACCTTGGTCAGGGTAGTAACTTTGCATCCGGAAATCATAATCAAATATTTTTAAACACAGGACAAAGAATGAAAGGAATTCAATCATTGATAGCAATGTCGCTGCTCATCATCGCCACCGCCTGTGGCAATGATGACAAGGATGCACCCGTAAATATTGCCGCCGAGGCCTCGGGCACTTTCACAGGTTATACGCTTGCCTCCTGTGCATATTTTCAAGGGGATCTGAGTACGGACCAAAAGGTGATAGTGACCGAAAGCGCCACAGCCGGGAAAGTTGACATCTCCTTTGTGTCCGACTCATGGGGGACTGTATCTGTAACGGCCGCCACAGTGGCCGAAGGCGAAGCGGGCTATTCCGTCGCAGGCCACGGACGCTGGTCGATGGGGATGGACGGCAACATCAAGGAGTATGACTGTAATGTGACAGGTGTGGTCAAACCGGGCGCCACGTCGTTTACATTCTCCTGCCCGTCGGTGATGGGCGGTCTCATCGTGGAGTTTAACGAAGGGGATGCCCCCGCCGAATAAGCAGATGAATCAATATTTAAGTTTCATATTGGCGGGGGCAGTCTGCATGTGTCTGCTCCCGTCATGCAATGGCATAATGTCCGGTATCTATGACGAGCCGGATGCCCGCGGGACAGACGACGGATTTGCCGATGATGGAGCGCTCTGCATCGACGCCACGTCTTATACCAAATGGGTGTATATCGACTTCTCGGAGAGGAATGTCATGACCCGCGATATTGAGGCCGAGGCTCCTGCAGAGTGGGATATCGCAGTCCATCGCTATGATGTGAAGACCAACGGCGGAAGGGCCATCGAAACGGCGTTTGATGACTTTGGAATGGCGCGCACTGCAGCCGTGGACGAGACCGCTCTCGTCAGCGATGTGTGGACCACGGACCGTGTCGTGGCAGACATGTCGACCATGATGGACGGTTATCTGACATATTCCTCATCCTTCTATAATCCCGAGGTCTCCAAGTGGCTCGACGTAGACACCGCAACGATGCCCCCCATCTATACCCCCTCGGGGCGTGTTTATATCGTCTATCTCGCCGACGGCACCCGTGTGGGGCTGAAGCTGAGAGACTATATGAATGATCAGCTTGTCAAGGGGCATCTAACCATCGAATATGTCTACCCTTTCTGATAACTCCGTGTGGAGGATGGCCTGTCTTTGGATCCTTATGACAGCCTCCTGTGCCGTGACTGTCAGTGCCGGCGACCCGGAGCCTGATCCGTCGGCCGAGGCCCGGCTCGACTCGCTCGAGAATGTCTGGAACCGCACGCTTGACGACGTGGTGGTCACCGGGACACGAACTCCCAAACTGATCTCCGACTCGCCGATATTGACCCGTGTCATCACGTCGGCAGACATACGCAAGAGCGACGCTAACAATATCAGCGATCTTCTGCAGACAGAACTTCCCGGCATAGAGTTTTCTTATTCGATGAATCAGCAGATGTCGCTCAACATGCAGGGATTCGGGGGCAATTCGGTGCTGTTTCTCGTGGATGGCGAGCGCATGGCAGGCGAGACGCTCGACAATGTGGACTATGACCGCCTCAACCTCAACAATGCCGGCAAGATCGAGATAGTGAAAGGCGCCGCTTCGTCGCTCTATGGGTCGAATGCCGTGGGTGGAGTGGTCAATATCATCACTCGCGAGGCTACCGAACCTTGGACTCTAAACCTCAACGGCCGCTATGGCAAGCACAACAGCCGGCGATATGGGGGTGTGTTTTCGTTCAACAGGGGAGTTATATCCTCCTCTACCTCGGCCCAATACTCGTCAATAGACTCCTATGACATGAAAAATCCGGGTGACTACAACAGATTCTATGGAGGCAAGACGTGGAATCTCAGCGAACGGATCACCCTCAAGCCGATCGATTGCCTCAGGATCATAGCACGTGCCGGATACTTCTACCGCGACCGCAACACTCAGGTCACGACCAGCGACCGTTATCGCGACTTTTCGGCGGGGGTGAGAGGCATCTACGATCTGCGCCCGGGCACTAATATCGAGGCAAGCTACTCCTTTGACCAATATGACAAGAGTGACTTTGTGAAGCTGACCCACAGGGATGTGCGTGACTACTCGAACGTGCAGCATATCGGCAAGATAGTATTCAATCATACGTTAGGCAGCCGACACATACTCACGGCGGGTGGTGACGTGATGAGAGACTATCTGATGTCTTATCAGTTTGCCGCCAACGGGAGCCACCGCCAGATCACGGCCGACGGATTCGCGCAACTCGACCTGACTTTCGGACGGCTGAATGTCGTGACCGGATGCAGGTATGATTACTTCTCGGAGGCTGATGTGAAGCACCTGTCATCGCGTGTCAATCTGATGTATCACCTCGGGCGTTTCAACCTTCGCGGCAGCTATGCCGGTGGATTCCGGGCACCGACACTCAAGGAGATGTATATGAACTTTGACATGGCGAGTATTTTCATGATCTATGGCAATCCGGCGCTAAGGCCCGAAGTGAGCGACAACTTTCAGCTGTCTGCCGAATATACCGCCGGGTTGTTCAATGCAAATGCCGGAGCCTTCTGTAATCTCGTCGACAACCGAATCACCACCATCTGGAACCGCACCCTCGCCGGAATGGAATATTCCAATATTGGCAAAGTCACGGTGGCCGGTCTTGAGGCCAACGTGTCGTGGCGTTCAGACTGTGGCCTCGGCACGCGACTGTCATACATCTTCACACGCGAGCATGTGGGCACGGGAGAACCTTATTCATCCTCCACGCGCCCGCACACGGCCACACTGAGGGTGGACTATGCCCGAAAGTGGAAACACTACGGTCTCTCGGTGGCGCTCAACGGCAGAGCCCTGTCGGCAGTGTGCGTCGATGAATTTACGTCGATGACCTCGTATGAGGAAACGGAGAGGGTGAAGTATCCCGGCTATACGATGTGGAAACTCAATATGACGCATAGCCTATACGGGTGGCTCAATCTGATCCTGACGGTGGACAACCTGTTTAATTACATCCCGCGCTATAATTACAGCAGCACACCGTCGACGACCGGCATCTCCTTCAACATAGGTGCTTCGGTTGACATTGACAGATTATTCAAAAAATAAAACTTATTAATGATACGATGAAACGAAGAAAAAACATAATCATAACCGCTGTCGCTGTCACGGCGATAGCTGTGGGCATATGGCTGTGGAGCGCATTGTGCTCGCGAACACGCATAGCTTTCGTCAACTATCAGCCGATAACTCTCAGCGAGATAGGACGCTCTAACGACAATTCGGTCATCAGGATAGAGGCTCTCGATGTGGAGGATATAGACAAGGCAGGTGGGTATGACATGGTGTTTGTCAACGGTATGGGTCTTCGCATCACCGCCGAGCAACGTGACATCCTGTCGGCTGCCGCCGGGAGAGGGGTCCCCGTGCTCACCACCGCAGCCACCAATCCTGAGAATCTTGTGGTGTCGCTCGACTCGATAGACGCAGAGGCAATCCGTCAGTATCTTCAGGGTGGCGGAAGAGAAAACTATCGAAGCATGCTCAACTATGTGCGCAAATTCATAGATGGCAAAATACTGTCAGTAGGGGAAATATCTGATCCGAAGGCTGCGCCGTCGGGGATGTTTTATCACCCGCGGAGAGAGGATGGACAGATGCTCTATTTCGCTTCGCTGGGAGAGTATGAACACTTCCTCGCAACCACGAGCGAGACACGGAGCGGCGCTCCGCGAATAATTCTCACAGGACAGATGGGTGTGCCTGACCAACTGATAGCGGGTCTCGAGGCTACGGGAAATGTGGTGTATCCCATCACAAACATGCAGCGTGCGGTGGCAACGGGGATGGCAGACAGTATCGCGCCCTCGGCTGTGATAAATATGGCACACGGGCGTCTCGGGGACGCAGTGGTGGCGTTTCTCGTCCGCAACAATATCCCGCTGTTCGCCCCGCTCAACGTCAACCGTGACTATGACGAGTGGATGGATGACAAGATGGGTATGAACGGCGGATTCCTCTCGCAGAGCATTGTGACTCCAGAGATAGACGGTGCCATCCGTCCGTGGGCGTTGTTCGCTCAGTATGAGGGAGAAGACGGTGTGCCGGAGGTTAAAGCAATCCCCGGGAGACTGGACGAGTTTGTGCAGACGGTAAACAACTATATCATGCTCCGCTCCAAGCCGGAGGCCGACAAGAAAGTGGCCATATTCTATTTCAAGGGTCCCGGTCAGAACTCATTGGTGGCCGAGGGGATGGAAGTGGTGCCGTCGCTGTATAATCTGCTGACCAGACTGAAAAACGAAGGATACCGGGTGGAGAATCTTCCTCCGTCGGCAGATGAACTGGGGCGTTTGATCAACGAACGCGGACGTGTGTTCGGCGACTACGCCATGGGCGCTAAGAACGACTTTGTTGCCCAAGCCCGTCCGCAGATCATCACCGCCGAGGAATATCGCGACATGACCCGCAGAGCGCTCGGCGAGGATATGGTGCGGGAGATAAATGACGCGGATGGCCCTTTTCCAGGGTCGGGGTTGAGGACAGAGAGTGGAGAACTGGCCGTAGCTCGGCTCGAGTTTGGCAATGTCGTGCTCATCCCTCAGACAGCTGCCGGCAGCGGTGATGATGATTTTAAGATAGTCCACGGCACCGATATGGCTCCTCCGCATGCCTATGTGGCGGCATATCTGTGGGCTCGGGAGGGCTTTGGTGCTGATGCCATAATCCATTTCGGCGCGCATGGGTCGCTCGAGTTCACACCACGCAAGCAGGTGGCCCTCGGGAGCCGTGACTGGTCTGACCGCCTGATAGGCACCACACCACACTTTTATGTCTACTCCACAAGCAATGTGGGAGAGGCTATGATTGCCAAGCGCCGCAGCTATGCGGGTATCATTAATTATCTCACCCCGCCGTTCATGGAAAGCAATGTGAGGGGAATTTATAAAAACCTGTCGGATGCGATTATCTCATATAACAAGTTGCTCGAATCGGACCGTCCTGACCAGACCCGCCTTGACGCTGCATCACGGCTGGTGAAGAAGCATGTGGTGGAGCTTGGTATCCACCGTGAACTCCGCCTTGACAGAGTGCTCGCTGTGCCTTATTCACCCTCCGAGATCTCGAGGGTGGAGACCTATGCCGAGGAACTTGCCAACGAGAAGATAACAGGGAGTCTGTATGTGATGGGCGTGCCGTATGACAGCGACAGACTGCAGTCGACAGTCTATGCCATGACTGTCGATCCGATAGCTTACAGTCTCTATTCGCTCGACAGGCTGAGAGGAAAAGCTGCGGGTGAGAAATGGGCGAAAGGGGTTGCCTTCACGACACGCTATCTCACTCCGGCCCGCACACTGGTCAGAAAGCTGCTGTCCCAAAACAGGGCTGCCTCAGAGAGGGAGATTTGTGATATAGCCGGAATCACAGCGAGTGAGCTTGGTGAGGCCAAACAGATCAGGGAGGATGTCAACGGATCGAAGGATCTGCTGTCCAAAATGATGGGGTCCATGATGTCGGCCTCGGGTCCGCAAGCCAAGATGAGCGAGGCTATGAAGAAAAGTCATCCGACTGTGCATACCAAGGATGAGATCGAGAAGTCTGCGGCGATAATGGAGATAGTGCAAGCTGTGGCCAACGTATCGGCTTATGCGGAGGCTTTGAAAGATAGCCCCGGCCAAGAGTTGTCATCAATCGTCAATGCACTCAACGGTGGATTTATCTCGCCAACCTCAGGCGGAGATCCTGTGCTCAATCCGCTCATACTCCCGACAGGTCGCAATATGTTCTCGATAAACGCAGAGGAGACCCCCTCGGCCGTGGCATGGGAAAAGGGGAAGGAACTGGCGGAAAATACGCTGAAAATGTTTCGCGAGGCTCACAATGATTCGCTCCCGCGCAAGGTGAGCTACACGCTGTGGAGCAGTGAATTTATCGAGACAGAGGGTGCCACGATAGCCCAGATACTTTATATGCTCGGCGTAGAGCCTGTGAGAGACCGTTTCGGGCGTGTCACCGATCTGCGACTGATCCCGTCGGAGGAGCTCGGGCGCCCGCGCATCGACATTGTGGTGCAGACATCGGGGCAGCTCCGCGACCTTGCGGCCTCGCGACTATTTCTAATCTCACGTGCAGTAGGTATGGCCGCAGGGTCAACGGATGACATGTATCCCAATTACGTCAACGAGGGCGTGCTCGAGTCGGAGAGGCATCTCGTGGACCGTGGTGTCTCGCCCAAGGAGGCCCGCGAGATCTCCTACTCACGCGTGTTCGGAGGCATCGACGGCAATTATGGCAGCGGAATTCAGGAGATGGTGGAGGCCGGTGACCGCTGGGAGGATGAGAGTGAGATAGCAGAGACCTATATACGGAATATGGGTGCCTCCTACGACTCGGAAAAGGATTGGGAGAAGCTACGCGACTATGCCTTTGAGGCCGCACTGACGAGGACTGACGTGGTGGTGCAGCCTCGTCAGAGCAACACGTGGGGCACACTGAGCCTCGATCATGTATATGAGTTCATGGGTGGCATGAACCTCGCCGTGCGCAATGTCACAGGCAAGGACCCCGATGCGTATCTGGCCGATTATCGCAACCGCAACCGAGTGAGGATGCAGGAGGTGAAGGAGGCGATAGGTGTGGAGAGCCGCACCACCATACTCAATCCCGAGTATATCCGGGAGAAGATGAAGGGTGGCGCAGGAGATGCGTCGGGCATAGCTGATGTGGTGAGAAACACATATGGATGGAATGTGATGAAGCCTGATGTGATAGACAATGAGCTGTGGAATGATATATATGAAACATATGTCACTGACAGATTTGATCTTGGCACCAAGGAGTATTTTTCGACGGTCAATCCGGCTGCTCTGGAGGAAGTAACTGCCGTGATGCTCGAGACAGCCCGCAAGGGGATGTGGAGAGCCTCGGCCGAGCAGATAGCCGAACTGGCACGGATGCACACGGAGATGGTCAGGGAGTATGGTGCCTCGTGCTCGGGATTTGTGTGTGACAATCCTAAGCTGCGCGATTTTATCGCCTCTAAGGTCGATGCCCCTACGGCTGACGGATATAACAAGGCGGTGGCGGAGATCAGGGCCGAACGGGTGAACGATGACGGTGTCGTAATGCAGAAGGATGAACTCAACACCATTCAGGAGACAACAGGACATGTGAGCGGGACGCTTGTGGCCGGGCTGGTGGTGATATGTCTGTTGGCGGTGATTGTGGTGATAAGACGGCGCCGCGCCGGTGTGAAGTGATGGAAACGGCCTTACTGTTCATAATGCTATTGGTGACGCTCTGTTTCGTACTAAGGCTCACCTTCATGCGGCCAGTAGTCATGGTGGCCGAGGCTGTCGTGGCGGCCATGGTGACCGTACTGATGACGGACACAGCCGCGTCGATGTCCAAGACCCGGATCGAGGCGTGGCTAGGGTCGCCGGATCTGATGCTCGACATGGCGGTGATACTCACGATAGACGTTGGGCTGCAGATAGCTTTCTGCGTCAGTGCGGTGAGTCAGGACTCCGGCCGATGGGCACACATGCTGCGCCGGATACTCAATTTGCTTCCCGGCGTGATGATATATCCTGTGATGCTCTATGCTCTTGCCAGCCTGTTCTTCTCATTGCCGGGAGTTGACTTTAAAGCGGCAGGATACGCTACGGGAGCTGGGATAGCGCTGCTGTTTCCGCTAATGGCCGCGGTAGTGAAATATCTCTTGTCCGAGAGGGAAATAAGACTTGAGCTGGTTTTCTACACGGCATGTATCATCGCTCTTCTCGGGATTGTGGCCACGGTCAATGGACGCACTGCCACGACGGGCATCAATGAGCTCAATCTCTCTGCGCTCTGTGCCATAACTGCTATCGGAGCCGCAGGATGTGTGACCGGCTTCATCTGGTATAAACATAAAACTCAATAAACAGTCATGAATGTAATTTCAAACATCCTCTACTGGATATCCACCGGTCTGCTTGTGCCGGTCATAGTGTTGCTGATCTATTTTTTCATCCGTGCCATAATACTGATCGGTGTGTTTTTCGGTCAGTACATGACTCAGCGCCGGACGGCGACATTGCTCGGCAGCGGGGTGCGTGATCTTAAACCTTCGGGGGTGGGGGATTTTGTCTCATCGCTCCCCGAGCAGAGCAACGACCCTGTCATAATGTGCATCAGAAGTCTCTATGAGGCAAGGGATAACAGGGCACGCCTCGATATGCTGGTGTCCGAATACGAACTGGAGGCCGACAGAAATGTGGCTACCTCAAAGATGCTCACCAAGATGGGTCCTATCCTCGGACTCATGGGCACACTCATCCCTATGGGTCCGGCTCTGGTGGGGCTTGCTACCGGCGACATCGCTTCGATGGCCTACAATATGCAGGTGGCCTTTGCCACGACGGTGGTCGGACTGGTGGTGAGTGCCATAGGTTTTGTCACACTGCAGGCCAAGGAGCGCTGGGCCCTTCATGATCTGATGATGCTGGATTACATCGTGGAGACACTCAAGGAGGGCAACGAATGAGACGCCGACGTGTGATACTCGGACGGGGCGATGACTCCGATCCGATGAGCGTGGTGAGCAACCTGTTTGATGTGGCGATGGTGTTTGCGGTCGCTTTGATGGTGGCTCTCGTGAGCAGATATAATATGACGGAAATGTTCTCGACCGAGGATTTCACAATGGTAAAGAATCCGGGCAAAGAGAATATGGAAATTATTACGAAGGAGGGCGAGAAAATCAACCGTTATACACCATCGGAGAGTCAGACCTCGTCGGGCAACAAGGGCAAGCGTGTCGGGACAGCGTATGAGCTTGAGAACGGCGACATAATCTATGTGCCGGAGTAGGGGTGC
>CAZAWC010000049.1:12821-15654 GCA_964488595.1 uncultured Staphylococcus sp.
GATAATAATACAACACAAGTCATACGTGACGTCACGTATGACTTGTGTTGTATTGAGACCTTAAGAAAGTGAGAGGCGAGGATCAGCGGAGCTCCTTGGTGGTGTGTGATCCGCGGGTGACGATATAGAGGCCTCGGCCGGGAGCGTCAACGCGCACACCCTGCAGGTTGTAATATATGGCGGGTGCGTCGGAGTCGGGTGTGGTGATGTCAGTGATGCCCGAGTCACCGGCGGCTGGCATGTATATCACTTCGCCCAAAGCCTCGTTGTCGGCCTTGTCAAAAATCACTGTGGCTATCTGCTCGGCGGTCTGCTCGGGGACGGCCCATGTGTTGAGCTGGGCGTAGACAGTGGCGGCCTGATTGTTGTAGAGGTCATAGGGCACACCGCCGTTGCCGTTGTTGACAAACACGTTGCCGCCGGGACTGTCGGGACGGCCCACTTGACCGAGGTTGACGTCACGGCACTGGATGAGGGTGATGCCCCAGAGCGACCCTTCGATGTGGTTGCCCGAGATGATGGCGTCGAGTCCATAGTTGTAGCCTGCGAGGCTTATGCCGCTGCCACCGTTCATGGGGTTTGTCTCATAGCGGTTGTCCACGAGGGTATTGTCGCGTATCTCCATGGTCATGGGGCCTACGCCTGTGATGCCATAGCGGTGGCCGGTGATGGTGCAGCCGAGGATGCTGATGCGGTTGGCACCGGGGTTGACCAAGAGATTGCCCACGGCAATGCCGCCCACCATGTTGAGGCCGGTGCCTGTGAGGGTGCAGTCCTTGACGATGACGTCGAGGTCACCGCCCACCGTGAGGTTGAGCTGGGGTTTATTGGTGTTGTCGGTGTTGTTGTTGTTGAATGTGCAACGCTCGATGTCGAGTCCGCAGAATGCGTTGGCCGCGCTGCCGATGGCAGGCACGGTGCAGTCCTGAAAGTGGCAATCGGTGATGGTGTAGCTTGCGCCGGCCATACCGAGGGCCAGAGCTGCCACGGTAGAGAGCTTGCCGTTGGCAGCGGTGAATGTGCAGTCGTCGACAATCAGGCCTTTGGCCCCGGAGTCGCGCAGAGCTGCTCCGGTGAAGTCGATGCCGCGGATGGTGGCGGGAGTCGCTCCCTCATATCGGATCACGATGCCGCGTGGCGCGGCGCTATCGTCTGTGGGTGACACGCTGAGGCGCTGTGCGGCGCAGTCGAGATTGAAAGTGCCCTCGAGATCTATCTCCACACCGTCGGCCATGAGGATGGATGTGGCTCCGGCGGCGGTGAAAGAGTCGCCGGCGGAGATGGTGATGCTCGACGAGAGAGCGAAGACGCCCTGCGCCGTCTGCTCCACGCCGCTGCCGGGAGTGGCGGCGAGAAGGGCGAGAGTGTATTCCGTGCCGTCGCCGGGAGTGGTGTACTGAGCTTGCGCGCTTGCTGTGAAAGCCGCGCCGCATAGGAGAGCAATGAGTAGATGTCGCTTCATATGACTAATGTTGCTGATGGCCGGGAGCCGCGGTGCGGGAGCTGGACCGACCGTGATGAAATAATATTAATTGCGCTGCAAAGATAGTGATAATGTGTGAATTTTTCGTAATTTCGCGGCATGGAATTAAGAAAAACGTTAATTGCGGCCTCTGTAGCGGCCCTATGTGCCCTCTCGTCATGCCTCGCGGTGCGATTCCCGCTGCAGGGAGGCGACCTGCTGTTTCATGTGGCCGGGGGTGATGACTTCTCCGACGCCATTGCTGCAGCCACAGGGACCGATTCGCTGTCATACGACCATGTGGGCATATATATCAGCACCGATAGCGGAGGCTATGTGGTGGAGGCCGTACCCCGCCGAGGGGTGACGATGACGCTGCTGCGCGAGTTCTTGGACCGAGCCCCGACCGTAGCGATGCGCTATGTGGATGAAGATGTTGCGGCGGCTTCTCCCGGACTCGCTCTCAGACTCATCGGACGCCCTTATGACTGGCGTTTCGCCCCGGGACCAGACGCTGTCTATTGCTCAGAACTGGTGCAGCTGGCGTTTCTCGACCGGGACAGTTCGGCTGTCTTTCCCTCGGCTCCCATGAACTTTCTGGACGCCGACGGGCAACTCCCCCGATTCTGGGCTGAACTATATGACTCGCTGGGGTGCGAAGTGCCTCAGGGCATCCCCGGCACGAACCCCACCGCCATGGCCCGTGACCCGCGCCTACACACCGTCTGGCAATCATTCTGAACACTCTCCTGTCGGTGATCTTTCGATTCTTCTGACCTTGCCGAAAGTGCTGCCATTGATCGAACTCCCGATCTATGTTTTGGATGGGTGAGGATTTTTCGTAATTTTGTTCATGAATAATTGAATCGGTGTATGGCTACGAAGGATAAAAAGGTCAACTGGGAAGTGTTCAGAACAAAATTCGCCGGCTGTGAGACGACTGAGTTTGAACGTCTGGGAATGTTGTTGTTCTGTGCCGAGACTAACAACAGGATAGGGTTGTTCCGCTTCAAGAGTCAACCGGGCATAGAGACAAATCCTGTGATGCACAACGGGAGGCTGACTGGTTTTCAGAGTAAGTATTACACCTCGTCGCTTGCCAAGAAGAAGGATGATCTGATCGACTCTCTGAGGAAATCGAAAAGATCATATTCTGGACTGGAAGTGGTGTACGTCTATACGAATTGTGAGCCGGGATTCAATATCAAGGCTCGCGACCTGAAGCCATCGTACATGAGAGAGATCGAGGGCGTGGCAAAGGAGCTTGGCCTGACCATCGAATGGCGTGTGCCGAGCCACCTCGAGGTGCAGCTCGCCCTGCCCGAAAACGAATATATCTATGACATATTCTTCGGCACAGATTCATAGTCT
>CAZAWC010000049.1:15754-16859 GCA_964488595.1 uncultured Staphylococcus sp.
GATTCTCCACTCAAGCGATTTTTCCAACAAGTTGCTTAACCTTGCATTTGCTGTTGGACTCTACATTTGTCTGTTACATTTTACAAAGTTAAGCATATACGGTTAATTATCCCCCGTGACCAACCGAAAAATCTACTGATCCGTTAATATGCGTAACGATTGCGCTACTTTATGTTACTTTTCTTTTCAGCGTGAACAATCTTGTCAATGGTATTCCAACCAATCGTTATTCTGATTGAGGAACAGACTTATATTATATAAAGTTCTACATGCCTGACGACTGCCGATGAATGTCCAATAGCTGTCTTATATCAATAAAACACAAACCATCCGAAACGTATTGAGTCCTTTTCTTATGCTTCACAAGTACACCCCACAGTTTCCTCAACATTCCCCATGAAAAAATATTGATGTAGATATTGGCCTTAATATATCGCCTATCACATAGGGGGGCACGACAAATCTCTTCCTACCCGATTTTCTCGGATCGCCTTAATCATTCTCTTATCAATAATTTTGATATTTATATCGATATCCTCTAGCATGCGCTTCAAACTATCTTGCTCTTTACGTGTGGAAGCACCTTTATGGATAATATGCATCCCTGTTTTAAACATAGGACTTTGAATGCTATTCATATATAAAATAGCCATATCTGAGCCAAAATATGATTCCAAAAGGAATTGTAACCGATGTTCATTTTCATTCCATCCTTCCATCTGAAGGATTAATGATGCTTTATATTGCGGAATAAGAATACTATCGTTATCAATATACGCAGATAAAAGACGCCTGGTTTTATAGTGTCTATCGTCCATTAAACAGCTTACTTCATTAAAAATATCTTCTGCAGATTTTCTATCACTTTCAATGATTAATCGACGATTTTGTTCATTTGTATTGTCAATTTGATATTTTGTTGATAAAATGAAGCATAGCATACCTGCAATTATAACACACTTTAGCTGAATATAAGGTTCGGATACACATATACGGAAAAATTTTAGAATAAAATTTATACCATGATTAATCTTTTGTAAGAATTTCATATATCACAATTTTAGCAAATCAATAAATGTTAAAAAATCAAATTCGGTTCATTCAA
>CAZAWC010000050.1:0-16044 GCA_964488595.1 uncultured Staphylococcus sp.
CTGGGCATGTATCTGATGATCTCGAGCCGCCACTTCCTCATGTTCATCATCGGTCTCGAGACCGCCTCGCTCCCCCTGTGTGCGCTGGTGGCCTTCGACAAGCACCGCTATGAGAGCCACGAGGCCGCCATCAAGTATGTGCTCACCGCCGTGTTCTCGTCGGCCATCCTGCTGATGGGCCTGTCGTTCGTCTACGGTCTCACCGGCTCGCTCTACTACAGCGCCATGGCCGGCATGATGCACCACAATATGGGCGTTATGCTCGTGGTGGGCATCGCCTTCCTCATGGCCGGATTCGGATTCAAACTCTCGCTTGTTCCCTTCCATCTCTGGACCGCCGACGTCTATCAGGGTGCTCCCACCCCCGTCACCTCCTATCTGTCTGTCATCTCCAAGGGCTCGGCCGCGTTTGCCTTCCTCGTGGTACTGACTCAGGTGTTTGGCGCCGTGTGGGCTGAGGCATGGGAGTGGATGCTCTATGCGCTCATCATCCTCACCATCACCGTCGGCAATCTCTTTGCCATGCGTCAGACCAACATGAAGCGATTCCTCGCCTTCTCCTCCATATCTCAGGCCGGCTATATCATGCTCGCCATCGTGGGCGACAATCCCATGGGCGTGGCCGCGCTGATGTTCTATGTGCTGGTCTACGTGTTCTCCAACCTCGCCGCCTTTGGCGTGATCGGAGCGATCGAGAACGAGACGGGCAAGGTGGATATGACCGACTACAACGCCCTCTACACCACCAATCCCCGTCTGGCCTTCACGATGATGCTGGCCATGTTCTCGCTGGCAGGTATCCCCCCGTTCGCCGGATTCTTCAGCAAATTCTTCGTGTTCACCTCCACTCTCAGCGATGGCGCCTCGGTGGCCCTCTATGTGCTGGTGCTCATAGCGTTGATCAACACCATCATCTCGCTCTACTATTATCTGCTCGTGGTCAAGGCGATGTTCATCAACCCCTCAGACAGCCCGATAGCCACATTCCGCTCGGCATGTTCCGAGAGGGTGGCCATGTGGGTGTGTGTGGCCGGCATCATCGGCCTCGGCATCGTGAGCTACTTCTACGACTACCTGCTGCGCCTCGTGCTCTGATCTCCCGCGCGGAGTGTCAGCCTCACGGCGCCGTCCCCTCCGAGGACTGACAGTTCATAATGTATAATCCATAATGGCTACGGACATTATGAATTATACATTTTGACTTTTCCATAACATACTCCCCCTCTCTCCTCCCATTCCATTCACAATCCTAATACCCGTTCACAAGCAGTGTCACCCATCGGCATATTCGACTCCGGCTACGGAGGCCTCACTATCCTCAAGGAGATCCGCAGGGAGCTCCCGCAGTATGACTATCTGTATCTCGGCGACAACGCCCGCGCCCCATATGGCACGAGGTCGTTTGACGTGGTGTATGAGTTCACGCTACAGGCCGTCAAGAAGCTCTTTGCCGCCGGGTGCCACCTCGTCATCCTTGCGTGCAACACCGCCTCGGCCAAGGCCCTGCGCTCCATCCAGCAGAACGACCTGCCCCGCCTTGACCCCTCGCGCCGCGTGCTCGGCGTGGTGATCCCCACGGTCGAGGCCCTCGGCGGCATCTCAAAGACCGGCAATATCGGCGTGCTCGGCACCCCGGGCACCATCTCGTCAGGTACATACGACATCGAGATTGCCAAGTTCTTCCCCCGATTCCGCACCGTCTCGCAGGCTTGCCCCATGTGGGTGCCTCTGGTGGAGAATCGCGAGTATGACGGCGACGGGGCCGACTATTTCGTGCGCAAGTATGTCGAAGCCCTCTTTGACGAGGAGCCCGACACCGACACCATCGTCCTCGGATGCACCCACTATCCGCTCCTCCTCTCCAAGATAGAGCGCCAAGTGGCCGGACGCGCCACCGTGGTGACTCAGGGCGCGCTCGTGGCCAAGAGCCTCGCCGACTATCTCACCCGCCATCCCGAGATGGAGGCCGAGTGCTCCAAGGGGGGGACGGTGAGCTATCTCACCACCGAAAATCCGGAGAAATTCACAGAGATGGCCTCCATATTCATGGAAGAGCCTGTGAGCGCCACCCGCACCGACCTCTGAACCTGAGACCCAACCTCCACATCTTCTCGCTCGTATGACCGAATCCCTGACCAGAATCATCACCCGATGTGCCCTCCCGGTCGTCACGGCCGTGATGGCCACCGTGATGGCCACTGTGTGCGGCTGCTCGTCCGACTCGCGGGCCGATCTTTTCGGCGTGGGCCGGCTCGACCTCAATATCGTGATGCCCGGCATGCTGCTGCGCCCCGACGGCACTCCGGGCGATGTGCCGGTGCCCTATGAGGTGGCCGATGAGGATATAGACATCACCATGATCTCACTGGCGGGCGATTATGCTCACACATGGAACGGATTCGCCAGCTTCCCGCAGAACGAAAAATATTTTGACGGCGAGTATCGACTCACCGCCACGGCCGGCGACCCGCTCGCCGAGGGCTATGACGTCCCCGCCTTTGCGGGCGGGGTCACCGCGCGGGTGGTCGAGGGCACGACGGTGAGCGTTGACCTCCCGCTGAGTCTCTCCGTGGCCCTGTTCACCTCCGGAGGCCCGCTGCCCGCCGAGGCCGGATATGCCGTGGAGCGGCTCGAACTCCACACCCCCTCGGGCGAGTTCCGCCTCCTCGACCCCGAAGCCGAGCCCGGGTCATATCTGTGCATGCGTCCCGGCCACACACTGATCTATGTCACTGTCGCCGACGGGAAGGGGGAGTCAGTGCGCCTGCGCGTGGCCGAATTCGAGACCATCCCGGCGGCTCTCTATGCCGTGACCGCCGACATCACTGCCTCCGGCGCCACGAGCCCTGTGCTCGACATCGACTGGGGGTCAGGACATGAGTCGATAGCCCTCACCGACGACCTGTTTGCGGCCACGGCTCCCGTCATCACCACCTCGTGGGACACCGTGCTCAGTGTGCCCGAGGGTGAGAATGCCCCTTGCCCCGTCACCGCCACCGTAGCCGCCGGCACCAGCACACTCTCCCACGTCTTCCTGTCGGTCACATCGCCGTCGCTCTCGGCCATCGCCGGATTTCCTGTGGCGGCCGACCTGCTGCACCTCAGCGAGGCACAGCGCGAGGCCTTTGCCGCACTCGGTTTCAGGCCCGGTGTCACCGCCTCAGGGGGCACCATCGACTTCTCGCCCCTTTTCCCCTATCTCGTGTGCAGTGACGGTTGCGCTTCGACCACCGTCTTCACCATAGAGGGTGTCGATGAGATGGAGATAGCCTCCGAGCCTGTCACGCTCGTCGACGTCACCTCTCCCGTCGAGCTCCAGATCACCTCCGTCTCCAACGCCATCATCGGTGTAGACCGCGCAACGCTCGCCATAAGCTGCGATGCCTCGCGGTTTGCCGACAATATCACTGTTGAGACAGCCGATCCTTACACCGGGGCCTTCAGCCCCACGCCGGTGAGCGTCACCTCCGCGCCCGGGGGTGTGTATGATGTGGCGTTTGACGTCCCCGCCGGGAGCGCGCCCGTCGCCGTCAGGGTCTATTATTGCGGCAACCTCAGGGAGGAGCTCACCATAGAGCGCGGACAGCCCGACTATAGCATTGATGTCGATGCCTATGCCACCACCGCTGTGGTGCGCATCGTGGCCGCCGACCCGGCGCTGGTGCCGGTCATCACCACCGGAGTCAATCTCTATATAGACGGCAAGGAGAGCCCTCTCTATGAGCGCTATCCCGACAAGGGATATATCGTGGTGATCGGGCTCAATCCCTCGAGCACCTACACGTTCAAGGCCACCATGATGTCTGCCTCAGCACCCTCGCCGGTGTTCACCGACCCCGTCAGGGTGCGCACCGAGGCCACCGCCCAGCTCCCCAATCCCGACTTCGAGGACCGCACCGATGGGGTGAACTATAAGAACCTCCAGGCGGGAGGCCGCTTCTCGCAGACCACGGTGGAGATAGTCAACCTCTGCCACCACGTATCCTATGCGCAGGAGGTGCCCAAGGGGTGGGCCAACACCAATGCCAAGACTTTCTGTACACGCGCTGCCAACCATAACTCTTGGTATATGCAGCCATCCGTGGCCCTGACGCGGGGCGACGTGTTCAGCGGCGACTATGCCGTCACCCTCACCTCCGTGGCCTTTGACACTGACGGTGAGCCTATCCCCGACTATATACAGACCGGACAGCCTTATCTGGACTACTCGCCCGTGGTGCCCCGCATAGCCCACAGGGCGGCCGGCAAGCTGTTCTTGGGCTCATACAGCTTTGATGCAGCCACTTGCACCGAGACCTATCGCGAGGGGATAGCGTGGAGCAGCCGCCCGCGTTCGCTCAACGGCTACTACCGCTTCCTGCCCGTCGATGCCAACCGCTCAGCCTCGGGGCTGGCCAAGGTGGAGGTGCTCGGCGAGGTGGACGGCGAGGAGAGGGTCATCGCCTCGGCCCGGGCCATGCTCCCGATAGCGTCGACCTACACGGCGTTCAGCGTGCCGCTCACCTACGACTGCTTCGGCATCAAGGCCACCTCCATCAGGGTGATGTTTGCCTCGTCGGCACAGATCGGCACCATCGACGAGGAGACGGCCCATATAGTGACCGTCCCAGACGCCCCCTCGGCCATCTCGGCCGGCGGCCGTCTGTGGATAGACAACGTCACACTCGCTTATTGACAATATCCCATCACTGAATACACCACACATCCCCCCTACATGCAGCGATATCTCCGACATAGCATCCTTCGGGTCCTCATGGCCGTCACGCTCGCCATGGCGTGCGGGGCCACCGTGCAGGCACAGGAGGAGTTCAAACGAGGTCTGGAGCAGATCACGTTTATCCCCAAAGGCCAGTGGATAACGGGCGTCAACGTGAGCTACTCGCAGAGCGATTTCGACAACTACAAGTTTTTCATCGTCGAGAATCTCGGTGGCGACACCTACAGCTTCAAGCTCAGCCCCATGCTGCTCTATGCCTTCAGCAACAATCTGGCCGGAGGTGGCCGTCTGGCCTACTCGCGCCAGCGCACACGCCTCAATTCGGCCGAGGTCATCATCGACTCCGAGACCTCCTATGAGCCCGGCCAGCTCTATGCCATCACCCACAACTATTATGGCACCGCCTCATTCCGCAACTATATCTCGCTGGGCAACTCGATGCGCTTCGGATTCTTCAACGAGGTGCAACTGCAGCTGGGCGGGGGACAGTCGAAGATAGTCAACGGCGAGGGTGACGACCTGACGGGCACCTACTCGCGCAACCTCTCGGTCGACGTCGGCCTCACTCCGGGGTGCATAATGTTTCTCAACAACTACTCGGCCATCGAGGTGAGTGTGGGTGTGCTGGGATTCAGCTACAACAAGACCCACTCCATCACGGACCGCGTCTATGTGGCCGACATGAAGAGCAAGGCCGCCAACTTCAAGATCAATCTGTTTTCCATCTCGTTCGGGGTGGCATTCTATCTGTAACCACGCTAATCTACCCCACGCATGAAAAGACTATCCACGACGATACTCCACGGCGCTCTCGCAGCTGTGTGCCTCATGGCCTCGGGTGTAGCGCGCGCCGCAGAGCCCCCCACGGTGAGCATGGCCAGAGTCGGAGCCTCGGCTACGGCTGTCCCCGAGGGGGTCGACTCGGTGACCACCGTCACCACGGTCACGACCGTCACCACCACCACCTACCACCGCCCCGAGCCGCCGCGCCCCGACACGGTCTATATCTACCTGCCCTCTGCCGGAGGCCCGCAGGTCGAGGGGCCATACATCAAGCCTGATCTGCCCCCGGTGGCCGGCCCGGTCTATACGGACACCGTCAACGGCTATCCCGTCAACGAGAAAGGCAAGATAGTGCTGGCCACCATCAATCCCGAGCTGCTATCGCAGACGGTGGTGGTGGGGCGCGACACGGTGCCTATCGTGCTCCCTGCGCCCAACTACGGACGCTATGACCGCGGACTCTTCAACTTCCTTTTCATCCCCAAGGGACAGTGGATGTTCGGGCTCACGGCGAGCTATGGCGAGTTCAAGTCTGACGACGTGCAGGTGCTCTCCCTGCTCAAGGACTTCAACTTCAAGGGCAAGATCTACTCCGTGCAGCCCTCGTTCAGCTACTTCTTCCGCAACAATCAGTCCATCGGCATGAAGTTTGTCTACGCGCGGTCCATCGCCGACCTCGGAGGGATGTCGGTCGACATCGACGACGACATGAACTTCACCCTCAGCGACATCAGCTACTACTCGCAGATGTACACCTCGTCGGTGTTCTACCGCAACTATGTGGGCCTCGGCACCGACAAGCGTTTTGCCATCTTCAACGAGATAGATCTGGCCTTCGGGTCGGGGTCGTCGCGATTCCTGCGCAGCTATGACGGCGAGCCGCGCGACACCAAGACCCTCACCACCAAGTGGAGCCTCAACTTCTCGCCCGGCGTGACGATGTTCATTATGGACAATGTCTGCTTCAACGTGTCGTTCGGAGTGTTTGGCATCCATGCCACTCATGACAAGCAATACACCAACGGCGCCGACGAGGGGAGCCGCACATCCTCGGGCGCTAACTTCAGATTTAACCTGTTTAACATCAATTTCGGACTCGGTGTCAGCATCTAATCGCATATCGCTCGCTCTGTCGGCCTGTGTGCTGCTCATGGCAATGGCCGGCTGTATCAGGAACAATATCCCGTATCCGCACATCAAGGTCAACTTCACCTCGTTTGAGGTCGAGGGGGCTCTCCAGCCAGCCACTATCGACTCCGTAGCCTCGGTGGTCACCGTCTATCTCGACGAGGCCGCCGACATGGACAATGTGGTGCTCAACGGCTTCACCCTGTCGCCCTCCACGGCCGAGTGGCCCGACTCGGCCCGATTCCTCAACGGCACGTCGCTCGCCTCGCCCGTCACCACCACCGTGGTGCTCTATCACGAGTATGAGTGGACCATCCGCGCCGTGCAGAACATCGAGCGCTACTTCACCGTCGACCAGCAGGTGGGCTCGTCGGTGATCGACGTTCCCGGCCACCGTGTCATCGCCTATGTGGCGGCCCATGCCCCGATAGACCGTCTCCGGGTCACCTCCATCAAGCTCGGTGGCACCGGCGCCGTGATGAGCCCCGATCTGGAGGGTAAGCAGGTAGACTTCACCGCCCCCGTGGAGGTGAGCGTGGCCGAGCATGGCCGCTCCACCGTCTGGACCATCTATGTGATACCCACCGAGGCCACCGTGACCACCGAGCGCGTCGACGCATGGACATGCGTGGCGTGGCTCTATGGCAGCGGCGAGGCCGGCAAGGACAACGGATTTGAATATCGCGAGGCCTCGTCGGCCACATGGAGCCGTCTGCCCGACGGAGCCGTGACACATGACGGCGGCTCGTTCACAGGCCGGCTCACCGGCCTGCGTCCCGAGACGGCCTATGTGGCACGCGCCTACAGCGGCACCGATACGGGCGCCGAGATAGAGTTTACCACTCAGGCCGAGGCTCAGATGCCCAACAGCGACTTCGAGCAGTGGTGGCTCGACGGCAAGATATGGGATCCGTGGGCCGAGGGGGGCACTCCCTACTGGGATACCGGCAACAAGGGTGCCACCACTCTCGGATCGAGCAACTCTTATCCCACCGACGACACACCCACCGGCACGGGGCGCGCCGCCTGTCTCGAGACCCGTTTCGTGGGCATCGGCGTGATCGGCAAGCTGGCCGCGGGCAATATATTCGCGGGCCGCTACGTGCGCACCGACGGCACCAACGGCATCCTGTCGTTCGGCCGCGAGTGGAGCCTGCGCCCCACGCGCATGACCGGGTGGGCCAAATATCACTCGGCCCCCATATCCAACACCACATCGGGATTTGAGAATCTCAAGGGCACCCCCGACAAGGGGATCGTCTGGGTGGCTCTCATCGACAGCCCAGAGCCGTTCGAGATACGCACCAACCCCTCCAACCGTCAGCTCTTTGACCCGGAGGGTGACTATGTGGTGGCCTATGGCAAGATGGAGTGGGATGCCGACGTGCCCGAGTGGACACGCTTCGAGATAGAACTCGACTACCGCTCCACATCGCGTGTGCCCCGCTATCTGCTCTGCACCGCCTCCGCCTCGTGGCTGGGCGACTATTTCACCGGCGGCAACGGCTCGGTGCTCACCATAGACGACTTCACACTTCACTTCGACTATTGATCACATGCATAGCATGCGCACCATAGTGACATCGCTGCTCATATCGCTGACAGCCCTCCTCGCCGCGGCTTCGCCCGAAGCGCCCGACGCGGGTGCCTGCGGATGCGACTCCGTGTCCAAGGCCTACTGGATACGCCAGCTGTTCGGCAACGGTTTTCATCTCAACGACAGCTCGGTGTGCTACCCGGCATTTCCCAGATTTGCCCTCAAGGTCTATAACTGGGGCGACCGCACCTTCAACTCCTACGACACTACCTATGTGGTGGGGACGGGCAAGAACTGGAAGCTGATGGGCAAGAGCGTCAACTGGATAGAGACCACCACCATGATGTTTCCCGACGATGTCAACATCGACATGCACACCACTCTCTACAGCGACGCCGGTGTGCGCCTCAGCTTCATGGCCGTCAGCATCGGATATATGTGGAACATCAACAAGCTCCTCTCCGAGCCTTCGACGAGGCGCACGTTCGACTTCCAGTTTACCACCTCGCGCTTCTATATCAACTATCAGAGCCTCACCAGCAAGGGGGGCATGATCCTGACGCGCCTCGGCGACTATAACAACCGCAAGTCATTCCGCTATCATTTTGACGACGTGTCGATCAACTCCAAGACCGCCGAGATGGTCTTTTTCTTCAACCATCTCCGCTACTCGCACGCGGCTGCCTACAGCTTCTCCAAGTATCAGCTCAAGAGCGCCGGCACCGGGCTGGCGGGAATAGGGTTTGTGGAGCAGCACATGCAGATGGACTTCTCGTCGCTGCCGGCCGAGATGCTCGACTATCTGCCGTTTGACGACGCACAGTATGAGTCCTACTACCGGTCATACAATCTCACCGGTGGCTATACCTACAACTGGGTGATCCGTCCCCGCAAATGGTTGATAAACATTTTCGCCACCGCTTCGATGGGCTATCGCGAGATAGTGGGGAGCGACTCGCGCAGCCGCAATATGCGCTCGCTCATCTCCAACAACGTGCAGGGCTCACTGGCGGCTGTCTACAATCATCGTGCCCTGTTCGCGTCGCTCAATCTGAGGTTGTATGCCTATCTTACCTATAATTCGGCCTACACCCACTTCTATTCCACCCCCTCGGCCACCATATCGGCCGGCATACGCTTCTGAGGGCGGGGTGGGGGCTATTGCTTTTCTCCGTTTTTTGAATAATAGCGGCACACGTCCGTGAGGGTGCAGTTGAGGCAGTCGGGACGGCGCGCCTTGCACACATAGCGCCCGTGGAGTATGAGCCAGTGGTGGGCCTTGGGCACTATCTCGGGCGGGATATGTCGCATGAGCGTCTTCTCTGTGGCCAGCGGTGTGCGCGCCCCTGTGGTGAGCCCTATGCGCTCGCTCACCCTGAAGACGTGGGTGTCCACGGCCATGGCCGCACGGTCGTAGACCACGGCGAGGATCACGTTGGCCGTCTTGCGCCCCACGCCGGGCAGCGACATGAGCGAGTCTATGTCTGACGGCACCTCGCCCCCAAACTCCTCCACCAGCTTGCGCGCCATCCCGGCGAGCGCGCGGGCCTTGTTGTTGGGATAGGAGACGGATTTGATATAGGGGAAAATGTCGTCGGCACTCGCCGCGGCCATATCCCCGGGGGTGGGGTAGGCCTCGAAGAGTGCCGGAGTGACGAGATTGACCCTCTTGTCCGTGCACTGGGCCGAGAGGATCACGGCCACGAGCAGGTGGAAGGGGGTATCATAGCAGAGCTCGGTCTCGGCCACCGGCATGGCGGCCTCAAAGCGCTCGAGCACTCTGCGATAGCGTTCCTTGACGGTCAATGGGCGGCGGTAAACTGGCGCAGGAAGCGCATGTCGTTCTCGGAGAACATGCGCAGGTCCTTGACCTGATATTTGAGGTTAGTGATGCGCTCCACGCCCATGCCGAGAGCGAAGCCTGAGTATTTCTTGGAGTCGATGCCGCAGGCGTCGAGTACGTTGGGGTCCACCATGCCGCAGCCGAGGATCTCCACCCAGCCCGTGTGCTTGCAGAACGAGCATCCCTTGCCGCCGCAGAGATTGCACGAGATGTCCATCTCGGCCGAGGGCTCGGTGAAGGGGAAGTAGCTGGGGCGCAGACGGATCTTGGTGTCGGGGCCAAACATCTCGCGAGCGAAGTAGAGCAGCGTCTGGCGCAGGTCGGCAAATGAGACATTCTCGTCGACATACAGACCCTCCACCTGATGGAAGAAGCAGTGTGCGCGGGCCGAGATGGCCTCGTTGCGATACACGCGGCCGGGACAGAGCACACGGATGGGGGGTGTGGTCTTCTCCATGACGCGGGCCTGAACGGACGAGGTGTGGGTGCGCAGCAGCACATCGGGATTGCGCTGTATGAAGAATGTGTCCTGCATGTCGCGCGCGGGATGATCCTCGGCAAAGTTGAGGGCCGAGAACACGTGCCAGTCGTCCTCCACCTCGGGACCCTCGGCTATGGTGAATCCGAGGCGCGAGAATATGGCCACGATCTCCTCGCGCACCAGCGAGAGGGGATGGCGTGTGCCCAGCGGGAAGGGGATAGGTGTGCGGGTCAGGTCGAGGTCGGTGTCTACGGTGTCGGCGTTCTCGAGAGTCTCGCGCATGGCTGCCAGACGGGCCGTCGTGGCCTCCTTGAGCTCGTTGAGACGCTGGCCCACCTCGCGCTTCTGCTCGGCGGGCACCGAGCGGAAGTCTTGCATCAGCGCTGAGAGGATGCCCTTCTTGCTGAGATATTTGATGCGGAGAGCCTCCACCTCCTGCAGGTCGGCTGCAGTGAGGGTGTCGATTTCGGCTCTAATCTGATTTATCTTGTCAATCATATCTGATGTTGATGTCGGGGGGAGATGATGATTCTGCTATTGCTTGTTGCGGAGTGCAAAGATAGTGAAAAAAAGTGACTTTCCTCCTATCCCGGTGCAGTTAAAATAATAATTTAATCTCAGCCCCCGCCGTGCATGCCCTGTCTCCCCGCACGGTGATTGTGACAATTAACAGCCCCACCCGCCGCAGCGAAGCGTAGGCGAGTGGGGCATAAGCGGCACCACACTTGGGGCGTCCGGCAGGGACGCCAAATCTCCGCGCGTGGGAGCCGAGTGGCGCTTGTGAGCCGAGAGGCGCGTGGGTGCTGAGGGGCGCAGCGTGTGTCGAGAGTGCGGCGGGGTTACTTTTTCTTTCGGGTCGGCTCCTCGTCGGCATATCTGTCGGGGAAGTCGATGTGGATGCGCGGATGGGTCATGGCATACCACACCATTATGATGCCGGCCACGATGAAGGGGATGCTGAGCCACTGCCCCATGTTGAGGGCCATGCCCTGCTCAAACTCCACTTGGGGGTTCTTGATGAACTCGATGAGGAAACGCGGCAGGAATATGCCGATGAAGAACACGCCGAATATCAGCCCCGGCCGCTCCTCGGCATTCTTCTTCCAATACATCCACATGAGCAGCCCGAAGAGGGCAAAGTAGCACAGCGCCTCATAGATCTGGGTGGGGTGGCAGGCCTGTCCGTAGTAGAGCTGGTGCCACTCGGCCGAGCGCACGAACATGAATCCCCACGGCAGGGTGGTGGCGTGGCCGAATATCTCGCTGTTGGCCAGATTGCCCAGACGGATCAGTCCGCCCACGAGGGCTATCGGGATGACGAGGCGGTCGAAGGTCCAGATGGGATTGCGGCGGGTGGTGAAGAACGAGAAGCAGAGCACTCCGAGGATGATG
This sequence comes from uncultured Staphylococcus sp., assembly GCA_964488595.1. Lineage (GTDB taxonomy): Bacteria > Bacteroidota > Bacteroidia > Bacteroidales > Muribaculaceae > Duncaniella. The sequence goes on from CAZAWC010000050.1 coordinate 11,882, forward strand.
CCTATAGTGCCGCCGTGCGAGGCGAGGCCTCCGTGCCACACGTATAGGATCTCGATAGGGTTCTGACTGTATTTGTCCCACTCGTAGAAGAACACATGGCCCAGACGGGCGCCGATGATGGTACCGGCCATCGTCCACAGCAGCAGTATCCCCAGCCATCGCTCGGGAGCGCCTTCGTGGCGGAAGATGCGGGCTTCGATCTCGTAGCCGATGAGGAATCCGACCATGAAGGCCAGGCTGTACCAACGCACTGCGAATGGCCCTATGTGAAACCACACCGGGTCGGCTGTCCATGTCACAAAGTCAAGCATAATGAAATTGAATAGATGAAAATTTTCCTCACAAAATTAATCTAAATAGCTGTCAATGTCAAAATTCTTGTGTAAATTTGCGTAATTTAACACCGTGGGCCGACACTGTGGCCAAGTGTGTGTGTTTCAGCAAACGAACGACAGTAATCAGTATTTTCACCCCTTTTATAACGATGATACCCGAGACAGGCAGTTGGTGGACCGCTCCGGCCGAGAGCGACGAGACAGGGCGCACGGTGATGGTGACCGGGCGCAGGGATGTGGACAAATTCCGCTCTAATCCGCGCTTCAATATCCGTGTGGAGGTGACGTGGGACTATGCGGCGGAGGCCACACCGGCGGGGATGCCGACGGAGGCGACCGCCGAGATGATGGAACAGGTGCAGGAGGCGCTGCAGAAGGAGTTCAAGCGCGACCCTGTGGCCGTGCTCACTGGCATCTATACGGGCGACGGGCGACGCGACTGGATATTCTACACGCTCTCGACCCACATCTTCGGGCGCAAGCTCAACGAGGTATTGGCTCCCTTCCCGCTGCTGCCGCTGAGCATCTATTGCGAGAACGACCCGGGATGGGAGGAGTATGACGAGATGGCGCGTGCCGAGATCAAGCTGGACTGAGCGTCACTCCTCGCCGGTCCACTTGGGGAGCGAGAAGATGAACTCGAGGCCGCCCGTCGAGCGGTTGTGCACCGAGATGGTGCCCCCGTGGGTGGTGACGGTGCTCTTGACGATGGGGAGCCCGAGGCCTGTGCCGCCCTGCTTGCGCGAGCGGCCGGTGTCCACGCGATAGAATCGCTCGAAGAGGTGGGGCAGGTGCTCCTCGGCCACACCCGTGCCGTCGTCATAGAAGGTGAAGACGTAATAGCGCTCGTTCTCGGAGATGAGGCGCAGGCCGATGCGTGTGCCGCCGGAATACATGGCGGAGTTGCGTATGAGGCCACAGATCATGCCGTTGATGAGGCCGGGATTGCCGGCCACGTAGCAGTCGAGCGGGATGTCGTAGGTGAACTCCATGTCGCCGGCGAGGTGGTTGGCGTCCATGTCATAGTCGATCTGGAACACGAGGTCATACATGTCGACCTTGGTCACGGCGATCTTGTCGCTGCCCTGCTCGAGGCGGGTCATGGTAGAGACGTCGTTGAGCAGGTTGGAGAGGCGCTCCACGTTGGAGAGCATGCGCTCCAAGAATCGGTTGCGCGTGGCGTCGTCCATCTCGGGGTCGCCGAGGATCGACTCGAGGTATCCGCGGATGATGCCCACGGGTGTCTTGATCTCGTGGTTGATGTTGTTTGACATCTGGCGGGTGATGCGCGCCTTCTCCTCGAATGCGTGTATCGACGCCTTGCGTTCCTTCTTGATCTGCTCGATGGCGGCCATGCGGTCGCGATAGAGGGTGACTATCTCGCGCGAGATGTCGCCCAGCTCGTTCTTGGGAAACTTGTCGAGCCCCGTGAACTTGCCACCGCTCACGGCACGATAGGTGAAGTCCTTGAGCAGGCGCACGTTGCGCGACAGCATGCGGGTGAAGTAGTAGGTGACGAGCAGCGTCACGATGAGACAGCCGCCTATCACGAGCCACACCTGTCCGTTGATGTCGATGGCGTCCTGCACCTCGGGGTTGAAGGGGATGGCTGACAGCACCTTGATGCGGCCGTCGCCACTGGTGACGGTCGATGACAGATACACCTCGCCGTCGCGGCTCAGGTGCTTGCGGTGGAGCGCCTCGGGGCTGCCGGGGAGCTGGGCGAGCACCTGCTTGGGGTCGAGCTCGAAGGGGATGGGCACGCCGAGCGAGTATTTGAGGAGGCCCATGTCGTTATAGACCGAGATGCGCACCCCCTCGAAGGGCGAGTCCTTGAAATATGAGGCGATGAACTGGTTGAACGGACGCAGGGTCTGGTCGTTCTCATAGGCCTTGATGACGCGGCGGTTGATCATGTCGAGCTGGCCGGTGATCTGCTCGCTGCGATAGACGGCCTCGCGGTGATACTGATACCAGATGATGATCCCGAACACGATGCAGAGCACCGATGCCAGCGGGATGAAGAGCTGCCAATGGAAGTTAAGCCTTCTCTTTAAATCCATATCCGAACCCTTGACGTGTCTCTATGTTGTTGCCATACTCGCCGATCTTCTTGCGCAGGCGGGTGATGTTGGTGTCAATGGTGCGGGTGGTCACCACCACGTCGTCGGCCCACACGCGGTGTATGATTTCCTGGCGCGAGTAGATGCGGTTGCGGTGAGTGAGGAAGAAGTATAGGATCTCAAACTCGGTCTTGGTGAGGGGGATGCGCTCGTCGTCGAGATAGGCCACCTTGTCGTTGGGGTCGATGCAGAGACCCTGATAGGTCACTTTGGCTTCGAGCGGCTCGGCCGCGGCGGCGGCAGCCTCCTGACGGGCCGCGGCGGCCTTGCGGGCCAGCTGGGTGCGGCGCAGCACGGCGTTGACGCGGGCTATCACCTCGCTCATCTTGAAGGGCTTGGTGATGTAGTCGTCGGCGCCGATGTTGAGGCCCATGACGGTGTCGTCCTCGCCCGAGAGGGCCGAGCAGAAGATGATGGGGGCCGACTCGGTCTCGCCGTTGTTGCGCACGCGCTTGGCAAAGTCAAATCCCGAGAGGTTTTCCATCATTATGTCGACGATGAAAAGGTCATAGACTGTGAGGTCTTTCTCCAGAGCCTCTTCTGCGCTGTAGGCGGTGTCGACTTCGTAACCCTCCTTACGCAGATTGTATTTGAGTATTTCGCAGATCGACTCTTCGTCGTCAATCAGCAATAGTCTTGCACTCATTGGACAATAGGTGGTGATTGGTTGCTGTTAATCCGGGGCTATAATTACCCTTATTAGATAGTTTCGAGGGTAAAATTACAAATAATTCCTGTTATGGATGGTTAACAAATGTTAAATCAATTTCAGGGCCAAAACTTTTTCCGTGGGTGGGATGTTTCAATGATGTAGTTACTATTATTTGCACTGTGTTTTCATGGTATTAGATTTAAGGTTAAGAAACAAGCAGGGCTGTCGCGATGACAGCCCTGCTTGTTTCTTGCCCGGCGGGGTGGCGGGGCGTGTCACGGGCGCTCCTCGCCTATGATCTCTGTGAGGATGGCCACGGCGGTCTCGACGGTGGGCACGTTGAGGATGGCAAACGAGCGGCGCCCCTCGCGGTCGCGTATCTGCACGCGGCGGGGATGTGAGGTGAGATAGGCCACCATGCGCCCGAACATCTCGCTCTGATAGTATGCCTTGTTGTTGTCGTCGACAAAGTAGGTGAACATCTTGCCCTGCTTGAGCGAGACCTTCTCTATGCCCAGACGGCGGGCCAGACGGCGCAGGCGGGGGATGCGCAGCAGCTCGAGCGTCTCGGGCGGGATGGTGCCGAATCTGTCGGCGAGGCGCTCGCGGAACGCCAGCAGGTCGCTCTCGCGCTCGATGCCGTCGAGTTCGCGATAGAGGGCGATGCGCTCGCTCTCGGTGGGCACATACTCGGCCGGGAGTAGCAGCTCCATGTCGCTCTCCACGCTGCAGTCGGCCACAAACTCATCTTCGTCGCTGCGGTCGGCGGTAGCCTCGGCTCCGAGGTCGGCAAACTCCTGTGTGCGCAGCTCGGTGACGGCCTCCTTGAGTATCTTCTGGTAGGTCTCGTAGCCGAGGTCGGCGATGAAGCCGCTCTGCTCGGCCCCGAGGAGGTTGCCCGCGCCGCGGATGTCGAGGTCCTGCATGGCTATGTGGATTCCGCTGCCGAGCTCGCTGAAGCTCTCGATGGCCTGCAGGCGGCGCCGCGCAATCGGGGTGAGGGGGACGTGAGGGGGCACGAGCAGGTAGCAGAATGCCTTGCGGTTGCTGCGC
>CAZAWC010000051.1:0-16007 GCA_964488595.1 uncultured Staphylococcus sp.
CCGATGTCGACGGCATGCACATCCGCCTGCTGCTGCTGACGTTCTTCCTGCAGTTTTTCCCCGATATGGTTAAGAAAGGGCATGTCTATGTGCTGCAGACCCCGCTGTTCCGTGTGCGCAATGCCAAGACCGCCCGCAAGGGGGCGCGGGCCAAGAGCTCGGACAACGAGGAGACATACTACTGCTATACCGACGAGGAGCGCGTCGAGGCCATACGCCGTCTGGGAGAGAATGCCGAGATAACCCGATTCAAGGGTCTTGGCGAGATCTCGCCCGACGAGTTTCGCGGCTTCATCGGCCCGGACATGAGGGTAGACCGCGTGAGTCTGCGCAAGGAGGATGCCGTCGACGAGCTGCTCGAGTTCTACATGGGCAAGAACACCATGGAGCGGCAAAACTTCATTATTGACAATCTTGTGGTCGAGGATGATTCGCACCTCGACTCCGAAGCCCCTCTCGACACGGATGAGTGACCCCCGCCGAACAATCCTCTTCCCCGGGTCGTTCGACCCTTTCACACGAGGCCATAAGAGCCTTGTGGACCGCGTCCTCCCCCTTGCCGACAGGCTCATAATAGCCATCGGCCACAATCCCGCCAAGCGTGGCTGGCTCACGGTGGAGGAGCGCATAGAGGCTATCCGGGCGCTCTATGCCGCCGACCCTCGGGTCGAGGTGGTCACCTACACGGGGCTCACCGTCGATGCCTGCCGCGCCCACGGAGCGGGCACCATGCTGCGCGGAGTGCGCACCGTGGCCGACTTCGAGTATGAGCGGGCGCTGGCCGACGTCAACCGCACCATATCCGGCATCGAGACCATCCTGCTGTTCACCCTCCCCGAGGATGCGTCTGTGTCATCGTCAGTGGTGCGCGAGCTCGCCTCGCATGGCCATGACGTCGCCACCTTTCTGCCATAGCTCATCATCAGACAGTATCATATAGACCTTTATATTTCGACTCAAGAAACCTAATCTCAACAAACGGTAAATGAAACGATTCACATCAGCACTCGTTATCATGCTGGCTCTCATCGGTGGTTCGCTGGGAGCGCAGGTGCAGCTCGACCCGGCGAGAAAAGTCGCTTATGCCGAGCAGATCATCGCCAATTTCTATGTGGACGAGGTGGACACCACTCAAGTGGTGGAGAATGCCATCAAGGGGATGTTGAAGACCCTCGATCCCCACTCGCTCTACAGCAACGCCGAGGAGACGCGCGATCTCAACGAGCCGCTCAACGGCAACTTCTCGGGCATCGGTGTGCGTTTTCAGATGGATCTGGACACCCTCGTGGTGATAGAGGTGATCAACGGAGGTCCCTCCGAGCAGGTGGGCATCGAGCCCGGCGACCGCATCATCTCGTGCAACGACACCATCCTTGCCGGAGTGAAGATGAAAAACTCGCAGATCCTCAAGCTGCTGCGCGGCCCCAAGGGGTCGACGGCCATGCTCAAGGTGAAGCGCGGCAACAGCCCCAAGCTGCTGTCGTTCCGCGTGGAGCGTGATGATATACCCATCCATAGCCTCGACGCCTCATATATGGTCAATGACTCGGTGGGCTATATTTCCATCACCCGATTCGGAGCACAGACGGCCGAGGAGGTGGAGACAGCTATCGCACAACTCAAGAAGAAGGGGATGCGACACCTGATCCTCGACCTCTCGGACAATGGCGGCGGCTATCTGCGCTCGGCCACAGACATTGCCGACATATTTCTGCGCAAGGGCAATATGCTGGTCTACACCGAGTCGTCAAAGAACGGCCGCAGCGAGTATATAGCCAATCGCGACGGCATCTTTCAGGAGGGGCGCTTGGTGCTGATGGTCAATCAGAACTCTGCCTCGGCCAGCGAGATCCTCGCCGGAGCCATACAGGACAATGACCGCGGTGTGATAGTGGGACGCCGCTCGTTCGGCAAGGGGCTCGTGCAGCGACCCTTCCCCTTCCCCGACGGGTCCATGATCCGCCTCACCGTGTCGCGCTACTTCACCCCATCGGGGCGCTGTATCCAGAAGCCCTATACCAGCGGCAACGACTCAACTTATAGCCTCGACATGGTGAAGCGTCTCGAGTCGGGCGAGTTGTCCTATGCCGATTCGATCCATTTCCCCGACTCACTGCGGTGCACCACCCTGCGCCTCGGACGTCCCGTCTATGGCGGCGGCGGCATCATGCCCGACCACTTCGTGCCCATCGACACCACCATGTATTCCGACTACTATCGCGAGCTCGTGGCCCGCGGCGTGCTCAACCGCTACTGTCTGGAGTATGTGCTTGACAACCGCAAGAAGCTCACCAAGCAGTATCCCAACGAGGACAAGTTCGTAAACGGTTTCACCGTGACCCCCGAGCTCATAGCCGGGCTGCGCGCGATGGCCGACAATGACAGCATCACCTTCGTTCAGGAACAGTTTGACCGCTCGCGTCCCGTCATCGAGAGCAATATCAAGGGCCTCATCGGGCGCGACCTGTTCGGGCAATCGACCTACTATCGTGTGGTCAACAATCTCAACCCCGTGTTTACCATGGCGGTCGACGTGGCCACCGACCCCAAGCACTACTATCTCCACCTCTCCGCCCCCAAAGACGAGTAACCGAAGACAGCACCCCAAACACAGCGGGCGACCTCCATTCCGGAGGCCGCCCGCCCTGTTCCGGCGCCAAACCATTCCACAATGCAACCAAATATGGTTGCATTGTGGATATGCAACCATATTTGGTTGCATGATTCGAAAATTATACTTATCTTTACGAAAAATTATTCCTTAAAATGAGGTTAGGCGCAATCATAACCGGAGATATCGTGAACTCCACTAAATTATCAGTGGAGGGGAGGGATGTTATGCTGGATAACCTACAACTTATACCCGAAGTGTTATCACCGGTGCAAAAAGTGTCTATTGAGATTTTTAGGGGAGATAGTTTTCAGCTTGGGGTACCTGATGCAGTACATGCACTCAGGTGTGCTCTTGCTATCAGAGCATGGCTGCGTAGTCATAAACTCTATGAATCCAATGTCTTGGATGCGCGTCTTGCCATTGGTGTAGGTACGTTGGACTATGAGTCAGACTCTCTCTCAACGAGTGATGGTGAAGCATATCGATTGTCAGGGAGGCTACTTGATGATATGCATAAGTCACGGCTGGAAATAAGAACTCCCTGGGATAAGGTGAACGAGGAACTAAAACTGCCAACAGCTTTTGCGGATGAGATAGTGAGCTCTTGGACTCTGAATCAAAGCAAAATAATATTGATGAGCCTTATATCATCGAAGAGTCATGTGGAGTTGTCACACGAACTTGCGATCTCACGTCAAATGGTAGACAAATCGTTAAAGGCATCCAAGGAGGAGCTTATTGAAGCGTATATTAAAAGATATGAAAAGTTAATATCCGAACATATAAATTAAGTATGATAACGGTTCTCATAAAACTTATTGCTGCACATCTCATCGGAGATTTTTTGCTCCAAACGGATAAGATGTGCAAAATGAAGTATAGTAAAAGAATATCCAAGAGACTTATAGGTCTTGGTATTCATAGTGGTATTCAAGCGATTCTTTCATATGTATTTATTGCCGAATGGTCTCTTTGGATAGTCCCGGTATTCATTTTTATCAGTCACTTCGTAATTGATTTTATAAAGGCCGCTTGTAATGGCAAAAGATTACCTGCGTTTTTATTGGATCAACTGGCACATTACATAGCGATTTTTTCACTGTGGTGGCTACTTTGTATTAGAGGCTGGAGTAGTATTCCCTCATCTTACCTCTCGCTATCTTATTGGGCCATACTGACATCCTATATAGCAGTACTGGTGCCTACATCTATTTTAATAAAATCCTTTATGGAATTTGAAGGGTGGATACCGAGTCAATCGTTGTCAACAGTAGAATCACAAGAAGAATCATTACAGGGATTACCAAACGCAGGAAAATGGATAGGTTATCTGGAAAGAGTGCTGATACTCACATTTGTTTTTTCGGGGAATATAGAAGGTATTGGATTCCTCCTTGCTGCTAAATCCGTTTTCAGATTTGGGGAGCTTAATAGGACACGTGATATTAAAGTTACAGAATATGTCCTCATAGGTACTTTAGCCAGTTTCACCATTGCCATCATTATAGGATTTGGTGTAAAATGGTTTGCCTGTTGAATCTATGCAATGACGGTGGAATCTCAGACATACCCCCACCGATTTGTGAAATAATTCACCAAAGCAGGAGATAAACACCTACGATTAGTGTTTACCTCCTACTCGATTGTTTTTTCAGTAGATTATAAAGTAAAGGAGGCTGCGCCTATTTTGACACAGCCTCGCCCTGTTCCGGCGCCCAACCATTCCACAATGCAACCTTGCGAGAATGTAGCTTAACCTTGGAGTTGCTGTGGGAAACTACACTCTACGACAAGATAATGTTGTGCAGGCACCGCATAAGTATCTGTGTCCATTTACCGGGATTTTTTTGCCTTGTTATCCCGAACTCGCGTTCAAAGATTTTTGCTAATTTTGCAATTGGAAATAGAAAGTTGTATGGCAAAAATCGTTACCCATAATCCACAGACGTTTGAGAGTCTCAGCTTTGAGACTCTCTCTCAATGTATATCCACAATCCATTCCGCATTGCAAACATCGGCGGTTAATGCGATTAACCGATTTGCAACAATAAGGAATTGGTTGGTGGGGCGATATATTGTGGAATATGAGCAATGCGGAAATGACCGCGCTCAGTATGGTGCAAGATTGCTGCCGAGTATCGTTGCCCGTGTAAAAATCAAGGGCATTAATGTCACTCTTTTACAAAATTCTCGTAACTTTTATTTAGCGTATCCGCAATTAGCAGATGTGGTTAAACAAATTTATCCGATGCTGTCGGAGAAATTGGGGAATATCCCTTTACCCCTTAATTTCCACAGTTTCAACTCTCGGCAGATTTATCCGACGCCATCGGATAAATTCGCAACACCTCCAAATTCGCTTATTTCCAATCTCTCTTTCTCCCATATTGTTGAACTTCTTACTGTGGAAGATCCCCTTATTCGTTTCTTCTATGAATTTGAGTGTATGCGCAATGTGTGGAGTGTTAAGGAACTTCGAAGGCAAATTTCAACAAATCGGCATATTCGTGTAGGTCTGAGCAAATCTCCTGAACTGGTATTGCAGAAGCTTTCGGAAATTACACAGCATCAGAATTCCGTTCTTCTAATCAAAGACCCTTTGACGTTGGAATTTCTCGGACTAAATGCGGGAGAATATATCACAGAGTGTGATTTGGAGAACAGTCTCATATCTCATCTTCAGGAATTTATGCTTGAATTGGGTAAAGGCTTTTGTTTTGAGGCACGCCAAAAGCGTATGATTATTGACGACCGATATTATTTCGCTGACCTCGTTTTTTATAATCGCTTGCTGCATTGCAACGTCGTGATAGAGTTGAAAAATGATGAGTTCAAGCATGAATATTTGAGTCAGCTCAATGCATATGTATCGTATTACCGAGAAAACGAAATGAATCCGGGTGACAATCCTCCGGTTGGAATACTACTTTGTACCAGAAAAGGGAAACAAATGGTGGAGTATGCTTTAGCCGGTATGGATAATTCTTTGTTTGTTTCAACCTATCAGTTATGCCTTCCCGACAAGAAACAACTCAAAAAATTCTTGGAGGATGCGATGGATTGACGATTTGTGAAATAATTCACCAAAGCAGGAGATAAACACATGTCTGGGCATGTGTTTATCTCCTGCTTTAATTTGAATATGGTGCGTTGATTCCTGTGGGGGTCGGGGGATCAGTCTTTGCGGTTGTTGTTGAGGTTGATGGCGGGCTTGATGCCGTCGCGCTTCAGGAGGGCGTCGATGGTGGCGTCGTGGCCGCGGAAGCGACGGTAGAGCTCGGCGGGGTCTTCGGTGCCTCCGCGCTCGAGGATGTTGTGGCGGAACGACTCGGCCGTAGCAGGGTCAAAGATGCCATGCTCCTTGAAGTGGTCGAAGGCGTCGGCGTCGAGCACCTCGGCCCATTTATAGCTGTAGTAGCCTGCCGCATAGCCTCCCGAGAAGATGTGGCTGAAGGTGGGCGACGACATAGACCCCTCGACAGGGGCGAATATGGCTACGCTCTCCGTGGCCGTGCGCTCGAAGTCGGCCGGGTCGGCCACAGGCTCGGTGACGGTGTGCCATGCCATGTCGATGAGGCCGAAGTTGAGCTGACGCATACATGCGTAGGCGGCTCCGAACTGTGCCGACGAGATGATGCGGTCCACCAGCTGGGCGGGGATGGGCTCGCCGGTCTGATAGTGGCGGGCGAAGCCGTCGAGAAACTCCTTCTCGGTGAGATAATTCTCATTGAACTGCGAGGGGAGCTCCACGAAGTCGCGCAGCACGTTGGTGCCCGAGAGCGACGCATAGCGCGTGTTGGCCATGAGCCCGTGGAGGGCGTGGCCAAACTCGTGGAGGAATGTCTCCACCTCATAGGGGGTGAGGAGCGACGGCTTGGAGTCGGTGGGCTTGGTGAAGTTCATCACTATCGTGACATGGGGGCGCGAGTTGACACCGTCGGGGGTGGTCTCCTGACTCTTGAACTCGGTCATCCATGCCCCGGGGCGCTTGGACGAGCGGGGGAAGAAGTCGGTGTAGATCACGCCGAGATATGACCCGTCCTTGTCCTTGACGTCAAAGGCGGTCACGTCGGGGTGATAGACCGGGATGTCGGGATTCTTCTCGAATGTGAGGCCGTAGAGGCGGGTGGCGAGGCCAAACACGCCGTCAATCACGTTGTTGAGTTCGAAGTAGGGGCGCATCTCCTCCTCGTTGTAGGCATACTTGGCGTTGCGCAGCTTGTTGGAATAGTATGAATAGTCCCACGGCTTGATCTCTACGGGCTTCCCCTCGGTGGCCGAGGCAAACTCCGTGAGCTCCTTCATTTCGGCCTCGAGGGCGGGGCGGTAGGCATCGCGCAGGGAGTGGAGCAGCTTGTAGACATTGTCGGGATTCTTGGCCATCGTCTCGGCGAGCGAATAGTCGGCATATGTCTTGTAGCCGAGGAGATTGGCCAGCTTGAGGCGTGTCTCGGCTATCTCCTGCATCACCGGGAGGTTGTTATACTGCCCGGAGGTGTTGCGCCCGGTGTAGAGGCGATACATCTTCTCGCGCAGGTCGGGGCGGCTGCTGTATTTCATGAAGGCCATATACACCGGCTGATCGAGCGTGAAGAGGTATTCCCCCTCGCGCCCTTTCTCCTTGGCGGCGAGGGCGGCGGCCTCCACCGAGCTCTCGGGCAGGCCAGCGAGGTCGTCGGCGGTGAGCCAGATCTCGTAGGTGTTCATCTCCTTGAGTACATTCTGCCCGAAGAGGGTGGTGAGCTCGCTGAGACGGCTCGACAGGCGCTGATATGTGTCGCGGTCGGCTCCCTCGAGCAGCGCACCGTTGCGGGCGAAGCTCTGATATGTGCGGCGCAGCAGCATGCGGTCTTCGGCGTCGAGGCGGGTGGTGTCGGCCGAGTCATAGACGGCCTTCACACGCTGCCACAGGGCGGGATTGAGCGAGATGGCCGTGGAGTAGTCGGAGAGGCGGGGTGTGATCTTCATCGACAGCTCCATCATTGCGTCGTCGCTGAGCGAGGAGAGCAGGGGGTAAAACACGTTGAGCACACGGTCGAGGTCGCGCCCCGAGCGGTCGAGGGCAGCGATGGTGTTCTCAAAGGTCGGTGCCTCGGGGTTGTCGGCGATAGCCTGCACTTCCTCGAGCCCGAGTCTGATGCCGCGGTCTATGGCCGGCTCATAGTCGGCCACGGTGATGCGGTCAAAAGGTGTGGTGGAGTGGGGCGTGCCCGAAAACTCCTCGAAAAACGGATTCTGTTGTGCCTGTGTGGTCATGATCGTCATTGCGGCGGCTGCCGCGAGTAGAGTGGCTTTCAATTCTCTGCGGGGTTAATATGATGTGTATAAACGTGTTGATTGAGCTGTGTCAGATGCGGGCCCCCATGTCGCGTGCCAGCACCGTGGCGCGGTCGGCGGCTATGGAGAGCAGGCAGGGGGGCAGGGCGGCCAGACCCTTCACCGCGGCCCGGTCGCGGGCCATATCGGCCATGAAGGCCTCGGTGTCGAAGTCGCGGGCGGCGATCGAGGCCGCATAGAGGCGGGCCCCCTCGGCCGGACTACCCGTCAGCATGGCCAGATGGCCGCCATTGAGCAGATCGGTGGGAGTAGGGTCGGGGAGGGCAAGCACACGGTCGGTGTAGACGCGACAGCGCTCGTAGTCGCCTCCGAGCAGTGTGCACCACACTATGGCGCGGAGGGCCTTGGGCGAGTCGGTGCCGAGATACTCGGCCTTGAACAGCTCCTGAAGAGCCTCGTCAAAGCGGCGCAGCTTGAGCAGACACAGACCGATGTTGAGGGTCAGGGCCACGTCGTCAGGGTCATCCTCCGAGAGCGACCGGTAGAGCCGTAGCGCGCCCTCATAGTTGCCCTGCTGGCGGTGACACGACGCGAGGCGGCGGCGCGTCCATCGCGAGCGGGGATTGAGCATCTCGCTCTGTTCGTAATATCTGATGGCCTCGCCCGTGTCGCCGAGAGCCTGACGGCAATAGCCCATCTTCTGATAGAGCTCTGCCTCGGGGGCCGCGAGCAGGTCGAGACGCTCGAAGATGCTGAATGCGTCGGCGAAATAGCGGCGACGGAAGTAGAACTCTCCGATCAGGCGCAGGGTCTCCGGGTCGTCAAACACATCACGGAGCTCCGGGAGAGCAGGGATGTTGAGTCCGGCGGCAAAGGGGTCCTTGAACTCGGCCTTGCGCCGGAATAGCTTGAAGAAGCGATAGAGATTGCGCACGTAGTCCACCGTGAGCCTCTCGCGCGACAGTTGCCGGGGCGAGGCCGCGGCAGCCATGTCAAGCTGGTCGCCCTGCATGCGGATCTGGTCGGCCATCATCTCGCGCTGCGAGGCCGGGATCTGTCCCAGCGACAGGGCGATGGAATACTTGTCGCTGTCGCAGAAGGCCACGGCATCGCCCATCATCCCGAGCATGCGCGAGAAGGTCTCGGCCTCGGGGGTGGCGAATATCGAGTGTGAGGTGTGGAAGGGGAGAAACCAGTTGGCCGCCTCGTGGAAGAACGGGAACGTCTTGAGCCGCGAGAAGGTGGCCATCATCACGTCGCCCCCCTCCTCCTGTATCTCCTGCATCTCCTTGAGGCGGTCGGAGAGGCCCGACTTCTCGAGCAGTTCGGCCCATTCGGGATTCTCCTCGATGAGATTGCTGTCCGGGTCGGAGTGGCGGTGCTGCAGGCGCTCTATCTCGGGGCGCAGCTTCATCATCTCGGGCAGGAGTTCGTCGTTAAACTTGCGGGTGAGGCGTTCGGTGTCGCGTGCGCGGATAAACTGCATGGTGGCGGTGCGCACGTCTGTGGCCCAGCCATCGCGCTCGCGCAGGGCGTCAAACCGCTCGCGCAGGGAGCGCGACATGGGGCGCCCGCGATACATCCACAGCCCTATGAGCAGCCCGCAGAGGGCGCGGACCGCCACCGCATCGTCTGCCGCCTCGCAGGCATCCATCAGCAGCCTCAATCGCCGCGCGTCATACCACTCCATGAGGCCCAGCGTCAGCCCGCTGACGGCGAGCGACTTGGCATAGGAGGGGAGGGCATCGTCCGCTATCATCCCGCTCAGAGCCTCGGCATCGCCGGCCGTGAGCGGATAGGAGATCCACAGCGTGTCAAACAGCTCCTTTTCATAGGCCTCGGCGCCGGTGGTGAGGTCGCGCGTGGCCTTGCCGGGATTCTCGGCGAGGGAGGCCAGTGACAGCCGTCCAGAGATGCGGCGGTAGTCTGCCAGAATGTCCGCCACCGGACGCCCGGTGCCCGCATCGGCGGTGCGCACCTTCGAGTAGTAGAGCGTGGGGGCGTCAAGGGCGGTGAGGGTCCTGCTCATGGAGTCGGCCGCCGAGCGGATGCCCTCGGCGATTATCGCCACATTGTCGGGCAGCCCCGGGTCAGGGAGTCCGCGCAGGGCAAAGTCTGACATATAGCCATACTGTTCGCGCAGGCGGTTGAGCTCGGCCTTATAGTGAGCCAGCGGGCGAAAGGCCTCCGCCGCATTGTCGAGGATATCGAGCGAGGCGAGTATGCGCCCCTCGTCGAGCAGCGAAGATATTTCGCGGATGTCTATGGGATTTTTTGTCATACTGAGTGCAAATTTACAACAAATCAAGCAAAAAGTGTGCCGAAACGCCCCGGATTCGACATGGTGTCGTGGATAATATGAGAAAAATCAGTAACTTTGTAACTTGAAACCATCTTGATACGACCAATCCATGCCACATAATATAGCCGTGCTTGGCTCCACAGGCTCCATCGGCACGCAGACACTCGACATAATATCGCAATTTCCCGATCGCTTCAAGGCCACCGTGCTGGTGGCGGGGCGCAATGTCGACATGCTCATCAGTCAGGCCATGGCCCATCGTCCGGCCCTCGCGGTGATAGCCGACGAGAGCCGCTATGAGCGTCTGCGCGAGGCCCTCGCACCCCTCGGCATCGAGACGGCTGCCGGTGAGGCCGCGATAGCCGACGCCATGGAGCGGCCCGACTTTGACACTGTGGTGACCGCCACCGTGGGCTACAGCGGCCTGCTGCCCACCGTCCGCGCCATCAAGGCCGGCAAGCAGATAGCTCTGGCCAACAAGGAGACCCTCGTGGTGGCAGGCGAGCTGGTGACCCGCCTGCTCGAGACGTCGGCGAGCCGTGTCATCCCGGTCGACTCCGAGCACTCGGCCATCTACCAGTGTCTCGTGGGCGAGGATCCCGCCACCGTTGAGCGGCTCATCATCACCGCCTCCGGGGGCCCGTTCCGCACATGGACCCCCGAGCAGACCGCCCTCGCCACCGCGGCTCAGGCCCTGCGCCATCCGCGCTGGACCATGGGAGCCAAGATCACCATCGACTCGGCCACCATGCTCAACAAGGCATTTGAGATCATCGAGGCCCGGTGGCTGTTCGGCATAGCCCCCGACCGCATAGAGGCTGTGGTCCATCCTCAGTCCATCGTCCACTCCATGGTCGAGTTCATCGACGGGGCTGTCAAGGCTCAGCTCGGCATCCCTGACATGCACCTCCCCATCCGCTATGCCCTCGGCGACGCCTCGCGTCTCCCGTCGGCCGAGCGGCCCCTCTCGCTGGCCGACTATGCCTCGCTCACATTCGAGAAGCCCGACCCCGTGAAATTCCCCTGTCTCACCCTCGCGCAGAGGGCCCTGACCGAGGGTGGCAACACGGCCTGCATCATCAACGGAGCCAACGAGGTGGCCGTGGCTGCCTTTCTCGAGGGGCGCATCAGCTTTCCCGGCATCTTCGACACCATCACCGAGGCCCTCGCCACCATCCCACACATCGCATCGCCTACGCTGGACGACTATGTGGCCACCCACCACGAGACCGTACGCCGCGTGAGCGAGCGAGTGTGACCCCTCCGCATCATCCACCCATCCCACTGTACGCACAATCCATCTATGGAAACATTTCTCATAAAGGCCCTGCAGTTCATCGCTGCGCTCGGGCTGCTCATCATCATCCACGAGTTTGGCCACTACTTCTTCTCGCGCCTTTTCGGCATCAAGGTCAACCGCTTCTACCTGTTCTTCAATCCCGGATTCTCGCTGGTCAAGTACTATCCGCGCGAGGGTGTGGTGAAGTTTGGCGCCTACTCACGCGGCAAGGAGGGGCAGGGCGACGAGGAGCGCTCACTGGCCTCAGTGAGGGTGGGGAAGCCCCACCCGGCGCCTGCCGACGGCAAGACCTCATGGCGCGACACCATCTATGGCATAGGTTGGGTGCCTCTGGGAGGCTACTGCGACATTGACGGCATGGTCGACGAGACCAAGAGCGCCGAGGATCTGGCGGCCGAGCCCAAGCCGTGGGAGTTTCGCACCAAGCCCGCATGGCAGCGCCTTCTGGTGATGGCCGGGGGTGTGCTGTTCAACTTCCTGCTCGCCGTCATCATATATGCCGGCATAGCATGGCACTGGGGTGAGGCCTATATCCCCTTTGATGCCGCCACCGAGGGATTTGACTTTGTCCCTGCCGCGCAGGATGCCGGATTCCGCAACGGCGACATCCCCCTGTCGGCCGACGGGCGCAAGCTCGATGCCTCGGATGCCGACTATATGATGCGTATGATCGAGGCCAAGGAGGTGAAAGTGCTCCGCGACCATCGCGACACGGTGACCATCGCCATCCCCTCAGACTTCATATTCCGCCTCAACGAGCAGAAGGGCTTCATGGCCTATCGTGTCCCTGTGGTGATAGACCGTCTCGTGCCCGGCGAGCCCGCCGCCAAGGCCGGCCTCAGGGAGGGTGACAGGATACTCCGCGTCGACACCACGGCCACCCCTTCGTTTACCGAGCTGACCCCCGCGCTCCTTGCCGCCGCAGGGCGTGAGGTGCCGGTAGAGGTGGAGCGCGACGGCCGCAGGACAGTGGTGCGCGTCACTCCGACCGACGGCGGCAAGCTCGGCTTCCAGCTGCGCGACCTCACACACGTCTACGAGACCGTCCGCATCCACTACGGCCTGCTCGGCTCCATCCCCAAGGGGTGGCAGCTCGGCACCACCACGCTCTCCAACTATGTCGGCTCCATGAAGCATGTCTTCTCATCCGAGGGGGTGCAGCAGGTGGGCGGATTCGGCTCCATAGGCAATATGTTTCCCGAGCGGTGGAACTGGCTGTCCTTCTGGGAGATAACAGCCTTCATCTCGCTTGCCCTCGCCTTTATGAACATCATTCCCATCCCCGCGCTCGACGGCGGCCACATCATGTTCCTGCTGTGGGAGGTGGTCACCGGGCGCAAGGTGCCCCTCTCCGTGCTTGTCAAGGCCCAGTATGTGGGCATGCTGTTCCTGCTGATGCTGCTCCTCTACGCCAACGGCAACGACATATTCCGTGCGTTCTTCAAATGACGGGCCGCGAGGCCACACCTTATATATAATATAGAGTATATGATGGAAAAAATCATCACACTCAAGCGCGGCAAGGAGGACTCGCTGCTGCGTTTCCACCCGTGGGTATTCTCGGGGGCCATCCACTCTCTCCCCGACAGCCTCGAGGAGGGGGACACCGTCGAGGTGCACGCCGCCGACGGCACCTTTCTCGGCCGCGGCCACTATGAGATCGGCTCCATAGCCGTGCGCATCCTCACGTCCGGCCCCGACGAGGCTGTCGACGACACCTTCTATGCCTCGCGTCTGCGCTCGGCCTATGCCCTGCGCGAGCGGCTCGGCCTCATCCGCCCCGACAACAACACCTATCGTCTGGTCCACGGCGAGGGCGACTTCCTGCCCGGCTGCGTGGTCGACGTCTATGGCGAGACCGCCGTGCTTCAGGCACACAGCCCCGGCATGCACTATGCCCGCCACACCATAGCCCGCGAGCTCACATCCCTGCCCGGCGCCGGCATCCGCAACGTCTACTACAAGAGTGAGACAACCCTCCCCTACAAGGCCCGCCTCGACCCCGTCAACGATTACCTCATCGGCTCATGCACCTCGAGCGTGGCCACCGAGAACGGCCTGCGCTTCAATATCGACTGGCTCAAGGGGCAGAAGACCGGATTCTTCGTGGATCAGCGCGACAACCGCGCCCTCGTGGAGCGATACAGCCGCGGGGCCAGAGTGCTCAACATGTTCTGCTACACGGGAGGATTCTCCGTCTATGCCATGCGCGCCGGTGCCGTCGAGGTCCACTCAGTCGACTCGTCGGCCAAGGCTGTCACCCTCACCGATGCCAATGTGGAGCTCAACTTCCCGGGCGACACCCGCCACCGCTCATTTGCCACCGATGCGTTCAAGTATCTGGCCGACATGCCGGCCGATGCCTACGACCTCATCATCCTCGATCCCCCGGCGTTTGCCAAACACCGCAGCGCCCTCAAGAATGCCCTCGTCGGCTACCGCCGTCTCAACGAGGCCGCCTTCCGCAAGATAGCCCCGGGGGGCATCCTGTTCACCTTCTCGTGCTCGCAGGCCGTGTCGCGCGAACAGTTTCGCCTCGCGGTGTTCACCGCCGCCGCCCGCTCGGGGCGCCGGGTGAGGATACTCCATCAGCTCACCCAGCCCGCCGACCATCCCGTCAACATATATCATCCCGAGGGCGAATACCTCAAGGGGCTGGTGCTACAGGTGGAGTGACCCCACCGCATGCCGCAAGTCAAACAATCATTATCGCAACATATGAAGAAATCACTAATCACGGCGGTGGCCGCCGGCATGATGCTCGCCTCGTGCGGCTCCAAGACCGACGCCCGGGCCGAAAACAATTTTGACTACACCGTGGACCGTTTTGCCGACATCGAAGTGCTGCGCTACAAAGTGCCCGGGTTTGAGGAGCTCACCCCCCGCCAGCGCATCCTCATCTACTATCTCACCGAGGCTGCCATCGCCGGCCGCGACATGCTCTGGGATCAGAACGGCCGCTATAACCTCGCCATCCGCGACCTCATAGAGAATGTCTATACCGCCTATGACGGCGACAAGAACTCTGACGACTACAAGGGGCTCGAGCTCTATCTCAAGCAGATAGAGTTTGCCAACGGCATCCACCACCACTACTCGACCGACAAGTTCACCCCCGTCTTCTCTCAGGAGTTCCTGCGCGAACGTGTCGCCGCTCTCCCCGACTCGCTCCGCCCCGAGGGGCTCGACGAGCTCATCACGGTGATATTCGACCCCACGGTGATGCCCAAGCGTGTCAATCAGGCCGCCGGTCAGGACCTCATCGCCACCTCGGCCAACAATCTCTATGCCCCCGGCGTGACACAGGCCGAGGTCGAGGCCTATTATGGAGCCCTCAAGGACACCACCGACCTCACCCCCGTGTCGTGGGGCCTCAACACCCGCATCGTCAAGGAGGATGGCAAGATAGCCGAGCAGACCTACAAGCTCGGCGGTCTCTACTCGGCCTCCATAGCCCGCATCGTCGACAATCTCAACAAGGCTGCCGAGTATGCCGAGAACGACAAGCAGAAGGAGATCATCGCCAAGCTCATAGAGTATTACACCACCGGCTCGCTCAAGACCTTTGACGACTATTCGATAGCATGGGTCGAGGACACCGACTCGCGCGTCGACTTCATCAACGGATTCATCGAGAGCTATGGCGACCCCCTCGGCATGACCGGCGCCTATGAGTCGATCGTCAACTTCAAGAACAACGAGGCCAGCCACCGCACCGAGGTGATAGCCGGCAATGCCAAGTGGTTTGAAGACCACTCGCCGGTCGATCCCCGATTCCGCAAGGAGGATGTGAAGGGTGTCAGCGCCAAGGTGATCACCGCCGCCATCCTTGCGGGCGACTCCTATCCCGCCACACCCATCGGCATCAACCTCCCCAACGCCAACTGGATCCGCGCCGCCCACGGCTCCAAGTCGGTCACCCTCGAGAATATCACCGAGGCCTACGATCAGGCCTCGCACGGCAACGGATTCAACGAGGAGTTTGTCATCGACAGCGAGACCGCGGAGCTGCTCGACAAGTACCTGTTCATCACCGACAATCTCCACACCGACCTCCACGAGTGTCTGGGCCACGGCTCGGGCCGTCTGCTCCCCGGCGTTGACCCCGATGCCCTCCGTGCCCACGGCTCGACGCTCGAGGAGACCCGCGCCGACCTCTTCGCCCTCTACTATCTGGCCGATCCCAAGCTGCTCGAGCTGGGTCTGCTCGACAACCCCGACGCCTACAAGGCCGAATACTACAAGTATATCCTCAACGGCCTCATGACCCAGCTGATGCGTGTGGAGCCCGGCAAGGATATCGAGGAGGCCCACATGCGCAATCGCCAGCTCATAGCCAAGTGGGTCTATGAGAAGGGGCAGCCCGACAATGTGATCGAGCTCGTGAAGCGCGACGGCAAGACCTATGTCCGCATCAACGACTACACCAAGCTGCGCTCCCTGTTCGGCCAGCTGCTCGGCGAGATCCAGCGCATCAAGAGCGAGGGCGACTATGCCGCCGGCGAGGCCCTCGT
>CAZAWC010000052.1:0-15782 GCA_964488595.1 uncultured Staphylococcus sp.
GCCGCTCCTTGCGTATCACCTTCTCCACAAAGTAGGGGGTGACGGGGAGGAAATATATCTTGTCGGCAAACCCCTCCGAGGTCTGCACGGTGGCGATATTGGGGTTGATCAGCACTGTGACGATCCCCTCCTCCTTCATGGCCTTGAGAGCCTGTGAACCGGAGTAATCAAACTCGCCGGCCTCGCCTATCTTCAGGGCGCCGCTGCCGAGCAGCAGCACTTTCTTGATCTTCTCGTTACGCATCTTCTCTAAGTGTAAATTGAAATGGTGGTGAAGGGAATCGTGATTATTTGAGCATCGACACAAACTCGTCAAACAGGAACTCGGTGTCCTTTGGTCCCGAGCTTGCCTCGGGATGGAACTGAGCCGAGAAATAGGGGCGTGTCTTGTGGCGGATACCCTCGTTGGTACCGTCGTTCATGTTGATGAACAGCGGCTCCCAGTCGGCGGGCAGAGTGGTGTCATCGACGGCAAAACCATGGTTTTGCGATGTGATGAAACACTGGTCAGACCCCGCACGGCGCACAGGCTGGTTGTGCGAACGGTGACCATATTTCAGCTTGTATGTCTTGGCGCCGGCCGCCTTGGCCAGCAGCTGATTGCCCATACAGATGCCGCAGATGGGCTTGCCGTTGTCCATGGCCTTGCGTATCAGCTCCACGGTCTCGCCGGCCATATCGGGATTGCCGGGACCGTTGGAGATGAACAGACCGTCGTAGGGGATGGTGGTGAAGTCATAATTCCACGGCACGCGCACCACCTTGACGCCGCGGCGTGTCAGACAGCGGATGATGTTGTGCTTCACGCCACAGTCCACCAGCACCACGGTCTTGTCGCCGTCGCCATGGACCTCGACCTCCTTACAGCTCACCTTGCCCACGAGATTCTCCTTGTTGGGGTCATAATACTCAGGCTCCTCACACCCCTCCACTACGATCTTGCCAAGCATCGAGCCATGTTCGCGCAGGTGCTTGGTGAGAGCGCGGGTGTCCACACCATAGATGCCGGGGATCTTCTCCTCGCGCAGCCAGTCAGAGAGCGAACGGTCGGCCTGCCAGTGGGAGTGGTCATAGCTGTAGTCCTGTGCCACGATGGCGCGGGCGTGGATATGATCGCTTTCATAGTACTCGCTCACATCATCCTTCTCCCTGCGCGGAGGCACTCCGTAGTTGCCGAGTATCGGGTAGGTGGTCACGAGTATCTGACCCTCGTATGAAGGGTCTGTGAGACTCTCGGGATAGCCCGTCATAGCGGTGTTGAACACTACCTCGCCGGCGGTCGAAGCGTCGTAGCCGAACGATTTGCCTTCAAATTTGGTGCCGTCCTCGAGTATGAGGGTGGCGCGCTTGTAATCTCGCATGCGTGTATCGTGATTCTTGAGAGCGGTCTCCCCCACGACAGGGAGCGACGGCGCTCGGGTAAATGACTGCGCAAAGTTACGAATTTTTTTCAAGGCCGGGAAACTTTTTTGCGTTCTCGTGTGTTACGACCTTTAAGAATACACCTGTACTAACCCCAAAAAACTCCACACCGGATCATGAAGAGTGTAACAGATACCCTGCTCGACCGCCGCAGCATACGCCGCTACGAATACACCCCGGTCACCTCCTCACAGATGGATCTCATCATCGAGGCCATCCGCAACACACCCACGTCCTACAACGGCCAGCAATTCTCGGTCATCGACGTCTCGGACACCGACACCAAGCTCAAGCTCTATTCCCTCACCGGGCAGAAGCAGATCAAGACCTGCTCTCACTTCCTGCTCTTTCTGGCCGACTTTCACAAGATCTCGGTGATCGGCGAGAAGATAGGTGTGGAGATGCCGGCGTTCAACGACACGGCAGACGGCCTCATCGTGGGCACCGTCGACGCCTCGCTGGCCATGATGAGCGCCATCACCATGGCTGAGTCTCTCGGCCTCGGCACATGCCCCATAGGCTACGCGCGCACCGCCGCCCCCGAAGCCATCTCAACCCTGCTGGGGCTGCCTCCGAAGACATATGTGGTGTGCGGACTGGCCATCGGCGTGCCCCGCGAGACCCCCGACCTCAAGCCCAAACAGCCGAGGGAGCTGGTGGTGTTTGACAACCGTTATCCCGACGACGACGCGGCCATGGCCGATAGACTCGCCCGGTATAACGACACCGTGACCCGCTACAACGCCACCCGCGAGGGCACCAAGACTACCAACGACTGGGCCGCCCACATCATCTCATACTATGTCGAGGCCATGGAGTTCGGCATGCGCAACGCCCTGCGCCGCCGCGGATTCGGCCTCGAGAAGTAGACCGACTGAACACCAAGCCCCCTAAAAGTGTTGATATTGTAAGTAAAGACTTACGATATCGACACTTTTTAATTTTTACGATTCTTTCACGCTTAATACTCTCCTGTTATGACACCCTCACGTTCATCCTCCCCCCGGCATAATTCAGTAGTCACCCTCCCATCCCCGTCCGAACTCGTCTTCAAGCCCCTCGGGCTGTCTGACATCGAGACCATCCGTCCCTATCTCGCCGCCTCCACGTCGCGCACATGCGACTTCACTATCGGTGGGCTGCTCATGTGGGCGCGCTACTTCAATTATTCCTATGCCATCGTCGACGACACGCTATTCATCAAAGGAGTCACCGAGGACGATGTCACACGGCCGGCGTTCTCACTGCCGCTCGGACAGATGGATCTGGCCGACTCGATCGAACTGCTCAAGGGCTACTGCGAGGCTCACGATGCACTGCCGCTCACATTCTCTGCCGTCCCCGAGGCTGAGGCCGAAGCCATGCGCGAGTGTGGCGCACGCATCATCACCCCACTTGACGACTGGAGCGACTATCTCTACGAGGCCTCGGCACTCGACTCGCTATCGGGCAAGAAACTCTCCAAGAAGCGCAATCATGTCAACCGTTTCATGGCCGACAATCCGGGCTACACCTTCGAGCCTATTACGGCCGCCAACATCGGTGACGTGCGCCGGTTCTATGGCGCACTCTCGCTGCCCCTCTCCAAGCCCGCCCTTGCCGACATAGAGCGCGAGCAGGTCATGGAGGTGCTCGACAATCCCGCCCTCTACGGATTTGAAGGCGCACTCCTCTCCACTCCGGCCCACGGCATCGTGGCCTTCACGATGGGCGAGGTGATCGGCGACACACTCTATACGCATATCGAGAAGATGAATCACGAGATAGCCGGTGCGGGCGAGACGGTCAACAAACTCTTTGCCGGCATGATGCTCGGACGCCATCCCGACCTGCGCTACATCAACCGCGAGGAGGACACCGGCGACCCCGGTCTGCGATATGCCAAGGAATCATACCGCCCGGTGGAGATGCTGCGCAAGTACAACGTGACATTCTGACACATGCCTCGCCCTCAGGCGTCGAAAAATCCCGCTCCGTTCAATATCGGGCGGGATTTTCCGTTACTCTCTATATGAAAAGCAATCTGCTACATACTATATACATAGCCCTTGCGGCAGCCCTGCTGTGCGGTTGCGGCGGAGCAAAGCTCAAGACAGCCGACGAGCAGATGGCCCGTGGAGAGTATTTCGACGCGGCCAAGACCTATCGCAAGATCTACAATAAGCTCAAGCCCCGCGAACAGAGGGCCGAGAGGGCCGAGGTGGCATGGAAGATGGCCGAGTGTCACAGTCGCCTCGGGCAGGATGCACGCGCAGCCGCAGCCTATCAGAACGCTCTGCGCTATGGCTACCCCGACAGCGCGATAGTCTTCGACCTCGCGCGCTCGCTCCACGGACAGGGGCAGTATGCGCAGGCCGTGAAGGCCTATGAGGAATATCTGGCTAAATTTCCGGGCGACGCATATGCCGAGCGCGCTCTGGCCGGCGCCCGCAAGGCTGCGGAGCTGAAGCGCAACAAGACCCGCTATGTGGTGCGCAACGCCCAGCTGTTCAACTCGCGCCGCTCCGACTTCGCCCCCATGTATAACGGCGACATGCTCTACTTCACCACCACCAACGAGAAGGTCAAGGGCACTGCCCGCAGCGAGATCACCGGCATGAAGCGCAGCGACATCTGGATGGCCCGCAAGAACGAGCAGGGGGTGTGGCAACGCCCCGAGCCAGCCGAGGGAGAACTCAACTCCGAGTGGGACGAGGGGATATGCTCGTTCTCGCCCGACGGAAGCACCATGTATCTCACCCGCGCCATACGCAAGGCCGGCTCCAACACGGGCACGGAGATCTACACCTCGCAGCGCAGCGACGCGCAGTGGAGCGCACCGGTCAAGTTTGACATCATCCCTGACACCATATCCTCTTTCGGACACCCCGCTGTGTCACCCTCGGGCGAATGGCTCTACTTCACGTCAGACATGCCCGGCACCGGCGGCAAGGACCTGTGGCGCATCAACCTGCGCGAGCGGGCCGGAAGCCTCGAAAACCTCGGGGAGGCCATCAACACCCCGGGCGACGAGGTGTTTCCCTACCTGCTCACCGATTCCATAATGTATTTCGCCTCCGACGGCCATCCGGGACTCGGGGGACTCGACATATTCCGCGCCACGCTGACCCGTTCGGGAGGCTGGCATGTGGAGAATATGGGTGCGCCCATCAACTCGGAGGGGGACGACTTCGGCATCACCTATGCCACCCCCGGGCGCGAGGCCGGATTCTTCAGCTCCAACCGTGGCGATGGACGCGGATATGACCACCTGTACTCGTTCGAGCTCCCCGATCTCAAGGTCAATATCTCGGGGTGGGTGCTCGACAAGGACGAGGAGCCTGTGGCCAACGCCGTCATCCGCATCGTGGGCGACGACGGCTCGAATCAGAAGGCCATCGCCCGCAACGACGGGTCGTTCTCATTCCCCCTCGAGCGTGGAGTCAACTATGTGATGATGGCCGGTGCCAAGGGATACCTCAACGCACGCCAGCAGTTCACATCCGACACTGCCGAGGAGGATGCCGAGTATGGCATCGACTTCATCCTCTCGTCCATCCACAAGCCCAACATCGTCGAAAACATCTTCTACGACTTTGACAAGGCCACCTTGCGCCCGGAGTCGTGCGCGGCCCTCGACTCGATCGCCGACATGCTGCGCGACAATCCCAACATCACCATCGAGATGGCCTCGCACACCGACCGCCACGGATCGGACGAATACAACATAGCCCTCTCGGGTCGCCGCGCCGATTCGGTGGTCAACTATCTCATCGAGGCCGGCATCCCGGCCGAGCGACTGCAGGCACAGGGATATGGCGAGTCGCGCCCCAAGACGGTGACCCGCCGCATAGCGCGCCTCTATCCGCAGTTTGAGGAGGGGCAGGTGCTCGACGAGGCCTTCATCGAGACACTCTCGCCAGAAGATCAGGAGATAGCCGACCAGATCAACCGCCGCACCGAATTTCAGGTGCTCTCCATGGACTATCACATGTACTGACCCGGCCCTGCGGAGTCAGCACATGAGCGTCACCGGCGCGTGATGTTGTCGAGGATGCGCTTCAGCGACCTCTCGGCATCCTTCACCGCCGGGTGGGTGCGGTGTTCGGGCACACGTCTCAGATATGCTCCCATCATGTTGAGTATCTCCTCGGCCGAGCGTGCTATTATAGCACTGTCCTTGTCGCTGATATGCGAGGCATGAGCCTCGTAGAACGGCTCATATAGCTGAGCCATCTTGAAGGGATAGTATTTCGTATCCTTCTGATGATTCCTGTCCGTGAGTATCCTGTGGGCCTTGTTGAAATAGTCCATGTAGGGAGCATCCTTGTCGACCGACGAGCCACGTTCCAGCAGATAGCGGGCGAAGTGATTGTCTATCTGATACGTGTCATAGTCAGGCTTGCGCTTGGCCAGCGAATATGAGGTCTCGAAATAGATCTGAGCGAGGTCGAGATCCTGACGGTCGAGCGTGAGGATGGCATATTGCAGCCAGTAGTGGGGATTGTTCTTGCAGAAGCGTGTGTCGCGTATCTCCTCGAAAAACCTCACTATCATTTCCGTGAAATCCGTCCCCGGCTCGTCGCTGTTGAGAGCACGCCGCAGGTTGGTGTAGAGGATCACTATCTGGAGGACACGGCGATAGTCGCTGTTGCCCGAATGAGGGTCGAAGTTGCGAAACATCTTGACCAGCACATTCTTGATGGTCTCCTTATTGATCACCTTCCCGAGAAGCGCCTCGGCCATCAGAGCGGACTTCACCTTGATCTCCCCACCTCCAATGTCGATGAGCTCCTTCACATTCTCGTTGCGTATGAAACGGCCGTTGTTTGACACCGAGGTGTCCAGCGCCGTCTCTATCATGTCGAGATTGAGGTTGAGGCTGAACAGCGAGTTGAGCATCACCAGCACTACGGTCTCGTAAAAGTCGTTTTTCTGCTGCATGGTGGTGATCAGGCTCTTGAAGCGGTCAAGGATGTGGGGCGATTTCAAGAGCCCCAACAGCAGTCCGCGCAGCGAGTTGCGACACTCGGTGCGGATATACTCGTCCTTGCGCTCGCCGTGATGGGCCGCAAGGTGCCTCCACAGGCCGGCATTGTCAAAAATCCTTATCAGGTCCGCCCTGTCATCGGCGCTCATCTTGTTGATGTCTATCTCGGCTATCTCGCCGCCGATGATCTCCTCGAGTGCCGAATACCTGAGCTCGTGGATGGCCGAGCGCTCGGTGACGATGAGTATCTGATCCGAGCGGAAACAGGTCAACCGCTTGAGCAGATCCGAATAGCGGCCATAGTTCTCGATGATGAACACCACCCGCTTGTCAGGCCTGTTGCATATCTGCTCTAACTCCCGGTCGAGCGAGGCCCTCTCACGGTCGAATATGAACACCTTATAGCCATGCTCCTCGAGGGTCATGGCCAGCCCGTCGATAAAGAGTGTCTTGCCGTTGCCGAGATCGCTGTGCACGGCTATATTCTTGGTGCCACGGTCTATGAGGTTGAGGATCCTCGCCATCGGCTCGCGACGACGGATATAGTAGAGATAGTCCGTCTCCTGACCCTCGCGCAGGCAATAGCGTATGGCATCGCGGTCCACTATGCCGCGCAGCAGCAGGTCGGTGACGATACGGTCGTTGATGGAGGGACGGGCTCCCCCCTCAGCCACAGTCCTGAAGCAGAGCAGAGGCCTCTCGAGCCTCATTGGCACCGGGACTTGACTCCGCCTCCTCGACTGCATCTGACGGGCAAACTCATCCACCCCGATGGGATAGACATGACCGTAGCGGCTCAGTTTGCGCACTTTCGCCTCACTCTCGTGCGGACTCACGATGAAATATGTCTTGTCCTTGACGCTCTGCTCCACTATCAGGCGGCGCAGGTCTATGTCGTGGTCGAGCGAGAAGCCGATGAAGAAGATGGCATCGGCATCCTTGAGATCATATTTGAACAGACTGCCCCACTCTGACTTGACAAACTCCGACCCGACATCATAACTACTTGTAGTTAGCTTAAACTCCTGAGTCAGACTATCGGAAAGGAGATTGTCGAGGCTGCCGTTGATATGCACCACGATGTCGCTCTTGTCGTTATAATCACGCACATTCTGCGAAGGGGTCACGGGTGTGAGCACCCGCTTGTGGGCTGCCGAGGCGACCTCGAAGACGTCGTCATAGTTGGTCGTATAGACCCTTTTCCATGAGTCGGCGGCTATCTCGCGATGGCTGTCGGTGACCTCCGTGGCCTTGAACAGGAGACTGAGCAGAGGAGCCAAATTATACTCCCCCTTCACTGCGATATAGTCCTCGGCTGCCTGCTCGAGGTCCTCGGCCTCGAGGCCTGTCTCCCGTTCGAGGATTTTCTTCAGGCCTCCCACGCCGGGGAGTTCATTGCCGGTGGCATTCTTGGCTTTCAGTGAGAATCCGCTGCCGAGAAACAGCACACAGTGTCCGCCGAAAATGGCATCTATAGCCTCGTCGGGCAGTGTGAGAGCCGCAGCGGTATTATTGTCTGTCGTGTCCATGATTCGTAATGTTCAAAAAAACTGTCAACGTGGGGATAGATAATAACCCGCTCGGATCAGCAGGAGCCTGTGCGCTCGCGCTGGGCGCGGAAGGCCGGCAGGTCGGCCGCCGGGATGGCCCATTTCGATTTGCCCTGACGCTCGTAGGCCACACCGTCGACGAGGGCCACCTCGGGCGAGGGATCCACGTCCACGCGATATATCACCTTGTCGCCCACCATCTCGAAGTCTGTCGAGATCTTGCTGTTGGCCACACGCCCCAGACGGTTGTGCACGGCGTCGCGCACCATGCGGTCAAACTTGTCCTTGACCGTGGGGAGGTCGTAGTTCTCATGACGGTTGTTGAGATATGTGAAGTCGTTGTGAAGACCGGTGGCATAGCCGGTGTCGCCCACGCCCACATAGAGACACCCGCCGCGGGTGTTGAGGAACGAGGAGATCACACGGAGTATCTCGGTGAGCTGTTCGCGCTCGTTGGGGAACATGTGATTGCCCGCAGGATAGATGATTGAGGTCTTGAGCTCGGTAAACTGATCCTCCTCGGCCACGAGCATCGACTCGGGGAGCTGCACCTTGAGGTCCATGAGCTGATAGATCTTGCGGTGGAGTGTGCGGCGCACTTCGTAGACATTGCTATGGTCGAGCATATTGTAGCTGAGCACTAAGCGGGCCAGATGCGAGGTGGTCTCGTCCGAATGGTCGCGGGCTATCTCCCAGAGCCAGTCGGCCTTGTATGACTTGTCGAGGGTATTGATGATGCGCAGGTGTGTGAGACGTGTCTCGATGTCGGGATATGAGGCCACAAACTCCTTGTTGTCGTTGAGCAGCTTGTTGAGGCGCTCGTCGTCTATCTTGCCCGAGTCGCCGAAGAGGCGTATCGTCTCCACCAGCTCCATGCGGTTGGAGAAATAGGTGACGAGCTGTGTGTCATTGAGCAGACGGGCCATGATGCGGGCCACGGCGAGATAGTTGTAGGTCTCGATGTGGTCCTTGCGCAGCATCCCCTCGCGGTCGATGAGGTGGATCAGCTCACGCATCTGTTCGGGCTCGATGAAATTGCGCGTGGAGCGTGCATCCTCGATGTCCTCCTCCTCCGAGGCGTCCACGGTGTCGGTGTCGTCCGGATCGAGGGTATTATGATCGCAATAGTTTTCGAGGAGACATTTGAACGCCTCGGTCTGCTGGAAGGTCTCGTCCGAGTGTTCCACAAATGTGCCCTTGATGGCCGCATATGGAAAGATGGTGTCGATGTGGGCTATCACGAAATCACCCTGCTTGAGGTCGACATCGCGCCGCTCGAGGTACAGGGAGAATCCACCCTCCGAGATACAGAGATAGCGGTCAGGATCCACGCGGCTCACCTGCACCAGCCATTCGTCGTCGACCGTAAGGGCCTCCTTGAGGTATCGGTGAATGAGGTCACGCATGTTGAAGACCATGCGCCCCGTGGTCTCGTCGCGCTCCATCACCTCAGCCTCATAGATGCACAGATGGCCGGTCTCGGGATCGGTGAACGAGTCGGAGGTGGGGATGATGGGATAGGAGACAATCTGTTTGGGGGTAATGATACCCTCGCCTATGAACGAGCCGCCCACGATGCGGGCATTGAGGTCATAGCGGTGGCCGGGCACGGGGCCGAGGATCACGATGGGCACGCGGTCGCCCACGTCGGGAGTGATCCCCTCGATGGCCGGGCGTGTGTTCTGACGGGGAGAGAAAAGCGATTTCTCCACCTCGCGCCACAGGCGGTGAAACTGGGTGATGTCGTTGCGCGAGGCCTTGAGCTTCTCCTGCACACGGTCGTTGAGCAGGATGCGGATGCGGCGACCGCCGAACAGGTCCTGCGGCACACCGTATTTCATCGACTCGCCGCGCTCCACGGGCGAGAATGTGAACGAGTCGCCCGACAGGCTCATCATGGCATTGTTACCCTCGAAGAGCAGTGTCTCCGACGACAGCGCCGCCGGGCGCGACACGGCCACCTTGGAGCACAACAGGTTGATGTCGCTGAGGTCATTCCACGTGAATTCGAGCGGCGCCGAGATGTTGAACAGCGTGGAGAGCGACTTGCTCACCAGCTGGTCGGCTCCTACGGTGGCGAGGAGGGTCACATAGCGGTAGAGCTTGGAGCGGTAGAGGGCGCGCTGCGAGTCGGTCTCGTCGCCCTGCAGCAGCAGGCGCAACGACAGGGCCTTGACCATCTGCTGGATGGCGGTGCGGTCGGTGGGCGAGGTGAGCACATCTATGTGGCGGCTCTCGTTGGTGATATACATGTCGAGCATCTCCACGAATGCCTTGGAGAACAGGTGCATGAAGCGCGGATTGGAGTGGGACACGCGGATGATGTCGAAAATGTCGTCGATATACTGCGAGACGGTTTTCTTGCGCAGGGTGAACAGCGCCATGGCCACGCGCATGCGCTCCTCGGGCTTGTAGAGATAGCCCGACAGCTTGAGGCGCTCGAGGGTCTCGTCGATATATTTCAGCTCCTCGCGCCCTATGATCTTCTCGAGGGCGACGATATAGTCGGAGGTATGGGTGATGATCTTGTTGAGCCTGTCCTGATACTCTACACGCTCGTGGGGTGTGCACTGACGCAGATATGACGAGTTTTCGAGCAGGTTGGTGCAGATGGAGTTGAAGCTCTTGAGCATCGGGGTGCGCCGGTGCGGACGCTTGCGGCCGCCGGCCACCGGCTCGCGGCCCGGAGCGTTGAGCCACTCGGTGAGGTGGCGCGACACGGTGTCGGCCACGGTGATGACCCACAGAGGATTGCCGGCCGCGAGCTGCGCACGCGCCTCGGCCATCTCGGGGAGCCTGCGGAACAGGAAACGGAGATACCTCCCCATCCCCAGCCCGGTGGAGTCGAGCTCGATAAACTGCTCGAGTGTGTAGAGGGGGATACCGCGGTCCTTGCCGCTCACCAGCTCCAGATCCATGCGCACCAGATTGATGTCGCGAACGCGGCATTTCACCACCTCATTGATATGAAGACGGTCGTGATTCTTGCCGGGATAGAGCCTGAACATCAATCCGTTCCAGTCTGCCACTTCATAATAGCCCGAGCTGTTGAAATCGGTCTTGACGCGAAATTCATATGTGTGTCCTACGGTGTAGATCTGCGGGATGATGGCCGCTATATCCTGCATGAATATAGGGAATCCGTCGGCACCGATGTTCTTGACTATACATTGCAGTCGCGACGGACGGTTCTTACGCTGAAATTCAAATGCCTTGATGTCATATTCATGACCCTTGTAATTGAATTGAAAATACATGTTGCCTCCGGCTACTCGGCTGGCTTTCACCGGGAACGTTATTTTTTCGCCTATTTCCATGATTGTTAGTTTTTTTATTGATTAATAAGGAAGTAGTTATCTTTTAATTAAGTTAGAATCCCCGCGTGGGGCGGCACTATTGCAGATGCTTGGCCACACGGTTGCCGGGACGGTTGTGGAGCGTCACCGACGCAAAGAGAGCCGACTCCGAGGCAGACAGCTCGGAGCGATAGGATATGAAGTAGTGTTCGCGACCCATGAAGTCGAGGATAAACGAGGCCGTGTCCACAGGCTGCCACGGCTCCCGCCCGGCCACCACGCGCTCGGTGATGCTGACGTCAAACCCCTTTACCTCCACCGCAAGGCTCACGGCTCCATCCTCGCGCACACCCTTCAGGCCGTGGCGACGCAACAGCACCAACCCGTCATCGCCGCACAGCAGTTCGATGCCCGGGGACGAAGCACTCTCGCCCCCCTCCTGAGAGATGACTCCCGGGAGGAGGTACTGGCGCACCGGGCCATCCGATGGACGGCGCCCCAGCAGGGCCACGATGGCGGCGGCCACCACCACGGCTATCACGTAGAACTCAACGCTCTGAAATATCGATGTCACAACCATATCCCTACAAAGATACGCAACATTTGTCAAAACACGGCCACAATCGGCTATAATTAACAATAATAAACCCGCCACGGGGCAAGGAGAGGATGTTTCGGGGCCCGGAAGGGGGCATGAAATTTGTTTTTTCGCTACTTTTGTCTAATTTTGCATCCAAATCATCTCCTCAACAATAACCGCCGGCAATGACTCTGAGTGAAGATATAGCCAATGCTGTCGCCGCCATGCGCCGCGGCGGCGTGATAGTGTACCCCACCGACACGGTGTGGGGCATCGGGTGTGACGCCCGCTCGGCCGAGGCTGTCCGCAAGGTCTTTGCCCTCAAACGCAGGGCCGACTCCAAGGCCCTCATCACCCTTGTGTCGACGGTGGAGATGCTGGCAGCCCACACCGACGCCCTGACCTACACCGCCCTCGCCCTCGCATCAGAGACAGGGAGGCCGGTGACGGTGGTCTATCCCCACGGCAAGGGGGTGGCCCGCGAGCTGATGGCCGACGACGGCAGCATCGGCATGCGCCTCACCCGCGAGGAGGTGTCAGCCTCTCTCTGCGACGCTCTCGGCGCGCCTGTGGTGTCGACCTCGGCCAACATCAGCGGTGAGCCGGCAGCGGGGTGTTATGCCGGGATAGACAGCCGTATACTCGACGCCGCAGACTATGTGATGCACGCCCGCCGCGACGACACCACACCGGCCCAACCATCGAAAGTAGTGAAACTGCTCCCTGACGGGACCGTCAAGATACTGCGCCCGTGAAAGCCCGGAGACTGCTATATATCACCGCCGACTGGCTCGCTACACTGGCCGGACTGCTCCTGTTCAGTCTGTGCCGCTATCTCTTTCTGCCCGAGATACCGCGCACCTACGGCGGCTTCATCCCGTTTCTCAGATCGGGAGGCGTGAAGCTGACCCTGCTGCTCTTCCCGCTGCTGATGCTGCTGGTCAACTACCTCACGGGCTATTACATGCGCGTCAGCGCCAAGTCGAGGGTCGACGAGCTGCTGCGCACCCTGTGTTCGGTGTCGATAGCCACGCTCATCTACTTTTTCGTGGTGCTTCTCAACGACTTCCAGCCCATGCGTAGGGTCCACTACGAGGTGATGGCCCTCTTTGGCGCCTCGCTGTTCATCACGGTGTGGCCGGTGAGATTTGCCCTCACCACCATCATCAAGAGCCGCGCCGAACGCAAGCCCCCGCGCAAGTATATCCTCATCACCGCGCCGGGTGACCCCTCCCCGCTCTCGCCCGCACTGGCCGAGGCGTGCAGGCACACGGGCGTGGAGATCACCGGGGTGCGCCCTCTCGGAGCCGAGATCAAGGCGGGCGAGACCGAAGGGGTGGTGATAGCCCCCTCGGCCCTCGGCACCGCAGATATGCAGCGTACTATCTACAATCTGTTTGCGCTCGACATCCCGGTGCTCGTCAGCCCCGACGACCGCTCGGCGCTCCTTGGCACCGTCACACGATTTGACCATGTGAAGGGTGATCCCCTCGTCGACATCACCGCCCCCTATCTCTCAGACTCGGTGCTCGCCATCAAGCGATGTGCCGACGTGGTCGTCTCGGCCATCGGGCTCGTGGTGCTGTCGCCCGTGATACTCGCGCTGGCCGTAGCGGTGCGCCTCCAGTCGCCGGGCCCGGCATTCTACTCGCAGGAGCGCATAGGCTATCACCGCCGCCCGTTCAAGATCCACAAGCTGCGTTCGATGGTGACCGACTCTGAGGCCGACGGTCCCCGGCTCTCGTCCGACACCGACCCGAGGATCACCCCCTTGGGACGGTTCATGCGCAAATATCGCCTCGACGAGCTCCCCAACCTGTGGAATGTGCTGGTGGGCGAGATGTCGCTGGTGGGACCACGCCCCGAACGCGAGTTTTTCATACGCCGCATCATCGAGAAAGCCCCCCACTACACTCTGCTCCACCTCGTGCGCCCGGGGCTGACATCGTGGGGCATGGTGCGCTACGGCTATGCCTCGGACGTCGACCAGATGGTGGAACGTCTGCGCTACGACATATTATACATCCAAAATCTTTCCCTCGAGGTCGACCTCAAGATAGCCCTCCACACCCTGCGCACCCTGATGCGTGGCGAGGGGAAGTGACACCTCCGCATCAATCCGGACCCAATCATTCATGGCATCCAAGATATACCATTCTCTCGCAAGACTCTTGCTGACGTGCGGCCGTTCGTGCGACAGGTCGTTTCAGGCCCTGCTCCGCTGGCGCGAGACCCACATACAGGAGAAGACCTTCGTCATCATCCTTGCTCTCGTGGTGGGCATCGTGGCCGGCACGGCCGCACTCATCCTCAAGTGGCTCATCCACGTCATCTCGGGGCTGCTCACAGCCCATCTCGCCATCAACGAGGGCAACTACATGTATCTCATCTATCCCGTGACGGGTATCCTCATCACCAGCCTCTTCGTCAGGTATGTGGTGCGCGACAACATATCGCACGGCGTCACGAGGGTGCTCTATGCCATCTCGCAAAATAAGTCGAGACTCAAGCGCCACAACATGTACACCTCGCTCATAGCCTCGTCCATCACCATCGGATTCGGAGGATCGGTGGGAGCCGAGGGCCCGATAGTCTACACGGGCGCCGCCATCGGCAGCAACCTCGGGCGCGTGTTCCGCCTGTCGCCACGCATCCTCATGATACTGGTGGGGTGTGGAGCCGCAGCGGGCATAGCCGGGATATTCAAGGCCCCCATAGCCGGGATGCTGTTCACCCTCGAGGTGCTGATGCTCGACCTCACCACCGTGTCGGTGATGCCGCTGCTCATAGCCTCGATCACAGCGGCCACGATGGCCTACGTCTTCACGGGCTATGACGTGGAGTTCTTCTTCATCCAGAGCGAACAGTTTGCCACAGCCCGCATCCCCTTTGTCATACT
The DNA here is from genome assembly GCA_964488595.1 of uncultured Staphylococcus sp. Classification (GTDB taxonomy): domain Bacteria; phylum Bacteroidota; class Bacteroidia; order Bacteroidales; family Muribaculaceae; genus Duncaniella. Next base: position 14,717 of record CAZAWC010000052.1, read on the forward strand.
CCTCGGCGTGATCCTCGGATTCGTGTCGCTCTACTTCACCCGCACCATGAACATGATGGAGAACGTCTTCCGTCGCCTCGCCGTGCCGTGGAAAAAGATTCTCGTGGGGGGCGGCATCCTCGCCCTGCTCGTGTTCATGCTGCCGCCGCTCTATGGCGAGGGCTACGGCTCCATCATGGGGCTGCTCAACGGCGACACATCGTCTATCGTCAACAACTCCATCTTCTACTCCGACCGCGCCAACGAGTGGTGGATTCTCGGATTCATCACCGCGCTGGTGCTCCTCAAGTCGTTTGCCACCTCGGCCACCAACGGCGGCGGAGGCGTGGGTGGCACCTTCGCCCCCTCGCTCTATGTAGGATGTATGGCCGGATTCCTCTTTGCATACGCCATCAACATCATCTTTGACCTCGACCTCTCCACCAAAAACTTCGCCCTCATGGGCATGGCCGGCGTGATGAGCGGCGTGATGCACGCCCCGCTGATGGGCATCTTCCTCACTGCCGAACTCACCGGCGGCTATGAGCTATTCCTGCCCCTGCTCATCGTCTCCACCATATCCTACGGCACCATCAAGATGTTCGAGCCATACAGCATCTACACCATGCGTCTGGCCCGCGAGGGCAAACTGCTCACCCACCACAAGGACAAGGCCGTGCTCACGCTGCTCAAGGTCAACAACGTGATAGAGACCGACTTCGTGTGCGTGCGCCCGGAGATGAATCTCAAGGAGATGGTGCGCGCCATCTCGCGCTCGTCGCGCAACCTCTTTCCGGTCATCGACGCCGACGGACGGCTGCTCGGAGTGGTGCTCCTCGACGAGATACGCAACATCATGTTCCGTCCCGAGCTCTACAAGCGCATGTATGTCAACCAGTTCATGTCCATTCCCCCCGCCCGTGTGAGCGTTAACGAGAGCATGGAAGACGTCATGAAAGCCTTCGACAGCACCGCCGCATGGAACCTCCCCGTCGTCGACGACAACGGCAACTACATCGGCTTCGTCTCCAAATCCAAGATCTTCAACTCCTACCGCCGCGTCCTCCGCCACTACTCCGAAGACTGA
>CAZAWC010000053.1:0-15725 GCA_964488595.1 uncultured Staphylococcus sp.
CCTCATCGCCGCCGGTCTGCTCGACAACCCGGTGAAGTATGCCCACATCGTCACCACCACCACCCACAAGACCCTGCGCGGACCCCGCGGAGGTGTCATCATGATGGGCAAGGACTTTGAGAATCCTTGGGGCAAGAAGACACCCAAGGGTGTCACTCGCATGATGTCGTCGCTGCTCGACTCGGCCGTGTTCCCCGGCGTGCAGGGTGGCCCGCTCGAGCATGTCATCGCCGCCAAGGCCGTGGCATTCGGCGAGGCGCTCCAGCCCGAGTTCCGCGAGTATCAGATACAGGTGCAGAAGAATGCCAAGGCCCTCGCCGAGGCTCTGCTCAAGCGCGGCTACAACATCGTGAGCGGCGGCACCGACAACCACTGTATCCTCGTCGACCTCCGCACCAAGTTTCCCGACCTCTCGGGCAAGGTGGCCGAGAAGGCCCTCGTGGATGCTGACATCACGGCCAACAAGAACATGGTTCCCTTCGACTCCCGTTCCCCCTTCCAGACGTCGGGCATACGCCTCGGCACACCGGCCATCACCACCCGCGGCGCCAAGGAGCCGCTCATGGAGGAGATTGCCGAGATGATCGACACCGTGCTCCACGCCCCCGAGGACGAGGCTGTAATCGCCAAGGTGCGCGAGCGCGTCAACAAGACCATGGAGGCATATCCCATGTTCGCGTATTGAACTGATCATATACTGACATAAGCATATCGACGGCTGTCGACCGCATTCCCCGTGCGGTCGGCAGCCGTCGGTCCGCTTATTCGCCCCGCGGGGGCAAGTTTGTGGGTGGGGCGTTTGGATACGATAAGATTAATGATTATATTTGCAGATACAACCTTATTGTCATCCGAAATATAATCATCAAGATGAAGATAACTACCCTCGTTTATCCCTCGGTGGAATTGCCCGAGGTGAAATATTACATACTCACCAATGCCGTCGGGGCGAGCGTGATGCTCTCGAGCCTCGGAGCCGGAATAGTGGGCGTGTGGGTGCCTGACCGCGACGGCAAGCTGGAGGATGTGGTGCTGGGATACCGCGACCACCGCAGCTATATGGCCGACGGTCCGTGTGCCGGCAAGGTGCCGGGACGGTTTGCCAACCGCATAGCCCTCGGGCGTTTCACGATCGACGGCAAGGAGTATTCGCTGGCCATAAACAACGGCCCAAATGCCCTGCACGGCGGTCCTACAGGATTTCAAAACCGCGTGTGGGACAGCCGCATAGCCGAGGGTGGCAACGGTGTAGAGTTCAGCTATCGCTCGGCCGACGGCGAGGAGGGCTATCCCGGCAATCTCGATGTGAAGGCCACATATACATGGACGGACGACAACCGCCTCACCCTCCGTCTCGAGGCGGAGACGGATGCCCCCACGGTGGTCAATCTCACCAACCATGCCTACTTCAACCTCGACGGCGAAAACTCCGGGTCGGTGCTCGACCATGAGCTCCGCCTCGAGGCTTCGCGCTATCTCCCCACCGACGACACTCAGATACCCACCGGCGAACTGGCTCCCGTAGCGGGGACACCGATGGACTTCACAGACTTCAAGCCCATAGGCAAGGATCTTGGGGCCGACTTCGAGCCGCTGAAGATAGGCAAGGGTTATGACCACTGTTTCGCCATCGACGGTTACAGCAAAGGCACCATGCGCAAGGCGGCCACCCTCCGCTCGCCGCGCTCGGGGCGCACACTCGAGGTGAGCACCACACAGCCGGGCGTTCAGGTCTACACCGGCAACTGGCTCAAAGGTTGCCCCGGGTCGATCAGCGGAGGCGCTTATGACGACTATGCCGGCGTGGCGCTGGAGTGTCAGGGATTTCCCGACTCGCCCAACAAGCCGTCGTTCCCCACCAGCATCCTTCGCCCCGGCGAGAAATATGCCGAGACGATAGAATTCAAATTCTCCTGACAACATCAACATCACATACAACAACTCATCTGAAACAACAGCAATGAAACCAACCCTCTTTGTTCTCGCCGCCGGAATGGGCTCGCGCTACGGAGGCCTCAAGCAGCTCGATCCGCTTGGCCCGCAGGGACAGACCATCATGGACTATTCGATATATGACGCCATTCAGGCCGGATTCGGCAAGGTGGTATTCGTGATCCGCAAAGACTTCGAGCAGGAATTCCGCGACAAGATCATCTCCAAATACGAAGGCCACATCCCCGTGGAGGTGGTGTTCCAGTCGACCGACGCACTTCCCGAGGGCTACACCTGTCCCGCCGACCGCACCAAGCCGTGGGGCACCAACCACGCCGTGCTCATGGGCAAGACAGCCATCAAGGAGCCGTTTGCCGTGATCAACGCCGACGACTTCTATGGCCGCGACGCATTTCGCGTCATAGCCGAAGACCTGATGCGTCCCCGCGACCGCAAGGGCGACTACTCGATGGTGGGATTCCGCGTGGGCAACACCATGACCGAGAACGGCTCAGTGTCGCGCGGCGTGTGCTCGAAAGGCGCCGACGGCAATCTGACCGGCGTGGTGGAGCGTACCGCCATAAGCTATGCCCCCGACGGGCGCATAGTGTTCACCGACGAGGAGGGCAAGGAGCAGACCCTCGATCCCTCCACTCCCGTGTCTATGAACCTGTGGGGCTTCACTCCCGACTATTTTGACTATTCGGATCGCGAGTTCCGCACGTTCCTCGACAAGAATATCGACACCCCCAAGTCGGAATTCTTCATTCCCCTGTGTGTCGATACGCTCATCCGCAACGGCGAGGCCACGGTCAAGGTGCTCGACACCGACTCCAAGTGGTTTGGCGTCACCTACTCGGCCGACCGCCCCGGTGTGGTGGAGAAATTTGCCCGCCTCCACGAGGAGGGTGTCTATCCCGACAAGATGTTTTAACTCCCACCTTTTCTCTCACTCTCAATAATCTTTCTCCCTTCAATGGAACTGAAATCAAAAATCGAAAAAGCCTTTGAGGAGCGCTTCGGCTGCAAAGGCACCCTCTATGCCTCGGCAGGGCGCATCAACCTGATAGGCGAGCATACCGACTATAACGGTGGCTTCGTATTCCCCGGCGCCATCGACAAGGTGATCATGGCAGCCATCCGTCCCAACGGCAAGGACACAGTGACAGTCTACTCGCTCGACCTCAAGGAGGAGGCCACCTTCGGCCTCGGCGAGGGGGACGCCCCCTCGCAGCAGTGGGCCCGCTATATCTTCGGTGTGTGTCGCGAGACGGCCAAACGCGGATTTGAGGTGAAGGGGTTTGACGCCGTGTTTGCAGGCAACGTGCCCCTCGGCGCAGGCCTCAGCTCGTCGGCCGCCCTCGAGTCTTGCTTCGCCTTTGCCCTCAACGACCTCTTCAACGGCGGTGCCATCCCCAAGTTCGAGCTCGCCAAGATAGGACAGTCGACCGAGCACAATTACTGTGGCGTCAACTGCGGCATCATGGACCAGTTTGCCTCGGTATTTGGCAAGAAGGACTGCCTGATCCGCCTCGACTGCCGTTCGCTCGAGTATGAATACTTCCCCTTCCGCATCGACGGCCACAAGCTGGTGCTGGTCGACTCGGTGGTGAAGCACGAGCTGGTCGACTCCCCCTACAACAAGCGTCGCCAGTCGTGCGAGCGCGTGGCCGCCAAGCTGGGCATCGAGACCCTGCGCGACGCCGACATGACAGCCCTCGAGGCCATAAAGGACGAGATCTCGGAGGAGGACTACATGCGTGCCAAATTCGTCATCGAGGAGAAGGAGCGCGTGCTCGACGTGTGCGAGGCCCTCAACCGCGGCGACATAGCCACCGTGGGGCGCCTGATGTATGAGACCCACCGCGGCCTGTCGAAGGACTATGAAGTGTCATGCGAGGAGCTGGACTATCTCAACGACATAGCCCGTGAGTGTGGCGTGGAAGGCTCCCGCATCATGGGAGGCGGATTCGGCGGCTGCACCATCAATCTGGTGGCCGATGACAAGTATGACCATTTCATAGCCACGGCACGCGAGAAATTCAACGCACGCTATGGCCACGAGCCCAAGATCTACGATGTGGTCATCTCCGACGGAGCCCGCCGCATCGACGATTGATCCCCCACCGCGGGTATCACCCATAGAAAAGGCCCGGTCTCACGACCGGGCCTTTTCTGTTTCTAAACCAATCTTTATACCTTGAATCTATCTATGAGCGGGAACTCTTGGAGTGTCCCTTGACCTGAAAAACAATCTTTTCTATCTTAAAAACCTTGAGTGGGAATTGTTGCCTCTCGGAAACATTGTGCTTGTCCCTCTATCGGAGTTGAAACGTAAGTAATAAACTAAACCAATCTTATTATATCACAATATCTTTATTCGGATGACTTGTGTCCTTGTATCTTTTCAGACTATCGGATGGCAGATGCCGTCATTCAGTCCGGCGGCTGGTCACTGCAACAAATCCGGCGGGAGGCTCAGCGATAATCGGCGAAACGCTCCTGAAGTTTCTTTCGGGCGAAGAAGATGCGGCTCTTGACAGTGCCGAGGGGAAGATTCATCTTGTCGGCGATCTCGTTATACTTGTAACCGGCCACGTGCATCGAGAAGGGGATGCGATACTCGTCGGCAAATGCGTTGATGGCATCGGTGATTTCAGAAGCTCCAAACGAACCCTCGGGAGTCTCGAGACCCGAGTCCTGAGAGAGGTTGAGGTGGTAGAGGTCCTCGGTCTGGTCAACGACGGTTGCGCTGCGGGCCACACGACGGTAGTTGTTGATGAAGATGTTGCGCATGATGGTGAACACCCAACCCTTGAAGTTGGTATTCTCCACATACTTGCTCTCGTTGTCGAGGGCCTTGAGCGTGGTGTCCTGAAGCAGATCGTATGCGTTGTCGCGGTTGGAGGTGAGCATGTAAGCAAAGTTGAGCAGATTTGACTGAAGACTCATGAGTTTTGTCTGAAATTCCTGTGATGCCATAATAGTGAGTATTTGTTGCAGTGACTGAATGTTGTTTCTTTGTTTCTCTTTGCGTGAGTGTCATCGGAAGAAAGAGGTGATCAGCACTTCGATCTGAGCGGTGAGCCTTGCTTTGTTCCTTTGAACACTTCAAAGTTACGACAATCTTTCCCGCCCACCGATTTTTTTTACAAAAAAGATTTCACATTACACAAAGATTTCATCCGTTTACAATCTATTACGCTGGTTTCATGACTGTTACAAGTGTAACAAAATTATTACAGTATTGTTACAACTCACAATAATGTTACAATAATCACGCCTCCCGGCGCCGGGAGCGGCAGCGACTCCCGGCCCCGCGAGACGGGGATACACCTATATTATATAGATAGTGATTAGTTTTGACACTCGCATCTGCACGGGTCAAAAAAATCATCCCCCATGCCAAAAAAATTACCCCCATATATGCCGCACCCCCGATCCATGCGGACCGGGGGTGCGGCAATCACAGAAATGTGACAGAATTGTTACTTGCGGCGGGCGCGACGCTTGGAGGTGGAGGCGGTGCGCTTGCCGGCCTTCTTCTTGGGCGAGTAGTTCTGAGGCTTGGCGTTGGTGCGCTTGTCAAAGGCGAAGATATCCTTGTGGGTCACACCGTTTTCAAAGTCGATGATCGCTGCGGGGTTGATGGCGATGCCCATATATCGAGTCTCGAAGTGGAGGTGCGGACCTGTGGAGCGCCCCGTGTTGCCGCCGAGGGCAAGAGGCTCGCCGGCCTCCACGACCTGATTGGGCTTCACCAGAAAGCGGCTCAGGTGGCCGTAAACAGTCTCCATGCCGTTGGTGTGGCGCACCACTACATAGTATCCGTAGCCGCGTCCGTCATACTTGGTGAGGCGCACCTTGCCGGGCAGTGCGCAGCGCACAGTGTCGCCTACCTGCAGCTTGAGGTCTACGCCATAGTGGAAGCGGCCGAAACGGGGACGGTAGCCGAAGTTGGAGGTGACATATCCGGGCACAGGCATCACGAGTTCGCTCACGTCTATATCCTTGTGCTCGGGGATGTCGACAGAGTTGCCGTAGGGGTTGACAGCCTGCGAGTCCCAGCAGGTGGCAAAAATCTCGGAGTCGGTGGAGCGCTCCTCACGATTCCTGACGTCGTTGAAAAGGAGGGAATTGTTGTCGATCTTGAAAGGATTGACCGAGGGGCTTTGGTTGGCGATGAGAGAGTTATGCTGCTGGTCGTGCTCGGCGGGGAGAGGGAGTCGACGCTGGGCCTGCGAGGCGAGTGAGCTCAGAGCTATTACAGTAGCGGAGAGAAGTATCCTGTATTTCTGAAACATTGCTGTGATTGATAGATTCTTTTGAGGTATGTAAGGTAAGATTGGTGTAGAAGCGAAAAACGCTTTTAACATTTGTTTTGATTCACATCGAATCTGTTTCAAATTTAGTCATTTTGAGCTTATTACACAAACCATCTCCGGCACACCTATATAAATATCGACGATATTCTACGTTTATCGTTCTGTAATCCGCTATTTTATAGCCCATTACCCTCTAATGCAAAATAAAGCTAAAAAACCAAAACCGCATTTCACACTTCGCCGCATATGTGAAATTATGTAAAATATTGTATTTTATCAGTATCGATATTTAACATTTACCATCTATCACCGCGCCCTTACTCACCGGGGCGCGACGAAAACAGTTGCACGGATAGAATTATATCCATATCTTTGCATAAACAACAACTCCCCACCGATCTCCTCACCGATCACGTCACTAATCATTCATCACCCCACACCATGAAAAGACTACTTGCTGCGGCACTCCTGCCGCTCCAGCTTTCAGCATTTGCAGCCCTCCCCTACCGTGCCGTGGTAGCCGCCGACGGCACCGGCGACTATACCACCGTGAGCGAGGCCATTGCCGCCGCCCCCGAGGGCCTCACCGAGCCATGGCCCATATTGGTCAAGAGCGGCGACTATGACGAGCTCATTGTCGTGCCCGAGAACAAACCGTTCATCCACCTCATCGGTCAGGACAGGGAGACAACAGTGATACACCACCTCATCAATCAGGGTGGCGCGCCCGAGAATCTGACCCGCTATGACAAGACCACCTACTGGGAGAGCTCGAAAAACAATCCTCAGAGCCCCATGCACGGTCTCGGGCCGGCTGCAGTCATGATTCTTGGCCCCGACTTCTATGCCGAGGACATCACATTCACCAACGACTGGGGCACAGAGTCGACCAGCGGGCCTCAGGCACTGGCCATGCACTCCAATGCTGACCGTGTGGCCCTCAACCGTTGCCGCCTGCGCTCGTTTCAGGACACATGGCGCACCGTCTCGGCCGACACCTGCCGCAACTATGCCGCCGACTGCATCATCGAGGGTGCTGTCGACTATATGTATGGCGGAGGTGACGCCTATGTCGAAAATTCCACATTCTACAATCTGCGCGGCGGCTCGGTGATCGTGGCTCCCAACCACGGCCCCGACGTGAAGTATGGCTATGTGCTCGAGAGCTGTATCATCGACGGCACCGACGAGAGCGCCGACGGACGCACCAAGCTGGGACGTCCGTGGCAGCAGCGTCCCAAGACGGTGTGGCTCAACACCATCTCCCTGATCCCCCTTCACCCCGAGGGCTGGGGCGACATGGGCGCCATCCCCGACGTGTTTGCCGACTATAACACCATCGGCCGCGACGGCCGCCCCGTCGACACCTCTACCCGCAAGAGCGTCTACAACGTGCGCGACCGCAAGACGGGACAGACCTCACAGGGATCGGCCAAATCGTCCCTCACCCCCGCCGAGGCAGCCGCATACACTTATGAGGCCGTGATACGCCCCGCCGAGGGATGGGATCCCCGTGCCATAGCCACGAGACTCCCCGCCCCCTCGGGCCTGAAATTTGCCGACGGCACCCTGACATGGGACCCCGTGGAGGGAGCCACCGGCTATATCGTCTATGACGGCGACGACATCGCGGCCATCACCGACACTCCCGCCGCCAATATAGCCAAGGTGAAAAACTCGCTCAAGGTGAGAGCAGTCAACCGCTACGGAGCCAAGGGCCTCCGCGCGCAGTAAAAACAAACTTCCTATTTACCAAATCTTATACATAAAGAACAATGAAGTCAAGACTTTTAGGCTTGCTGACTGTGCTCGCAACACTCGGGTGGGCCGCCTCAGCGACTGCCGGCGACTACTCCGGTTACTACAAGAATCTGCCCATCGACCTCCCCGTCCCGGCCACGCCTGTCATCCCCGACTATGAGGTGAAGATCACGGACTTTGGCGGCAAAGGTGACGGCATCGCGCTCAACACCGAAGCATTTGCCAAGGCCATGGCACATCTCGACGCCAAGGGTGGCGGCCGCCTCATAGTGCCCGAAGGGATATGGTACACAGGCCCCATACAGTTCGAGAGCGGCGTGGAGCTCCACCTCGACCGCGGAGCGCTGGTGCTCTTCAGCGAGAATCTTGCCGACTATCCCGCGCTCGCATCCGACTGGGAGGGTATCTCCACCCACCGCGCCATGTCGCCCCTCTCGGCCCGTGGCAAACACGACATAGCCATCACGGGCGAAGGCACATTCAATGCCAACGGCCAGAAGTGGCGCCCCGTCAAGAAGGGCAAGATGACTGCCGACCAGTGGAAGGCCCTCACCGCCAAGGGTTGCGTCAATGCCAAGGGAGACATCTGGTATCCCAACGAGCGTATCCGCGAGGTGGCAGAGAACAAGGAGCTGCAGGGCAAGGTGCACTCAGGCAACAGGACCGACGTGGACTATGCCCACGACTTCCTGCGCCCCGTGCTGCTGTCGTTCATCGGCTGTGACCGTGTGCTGCTCAAGGACGCCACGTTTGAGAACTCGCCGGCATGGAACATCCATCCCCTGCTGTGCAAGAACCTTATCGTAGACAATGTGAACGTGCGCAATCCGTGGTATGCGCAGAACGGCGACGGCATCGACGTGGAGTCGTGTACCAACGCCCTCATCGTCAACTCGCGCTTTGACGTGGGCGACGACGCCATCTGCATCAAGAGCGGCAAGGACAAGGATGGTCGCGACCGCGGCATCCCCTGCAGCAACGTCCTCGTTGACGGCTGCACCGTCTATCACGGCCACGGCGGATTCGTCATCGGCTCCGAGATGTCGGGCGGCGCGAAAGACATCGTGGTGCGCAACTGTGTGTTCATCGGCACTGACGTGGGCCTGCGTTTCAAGAGCACCCGCGGCCGCGGCGGCGTGGTGGAAAACATCTATGTTGACGACATCAAGATGACCGACATTGCCGGCGACGCCCTCATCTTCGACCTCTACTACGGCATCAAGCCCGGCGCCCCTGTGCCCCCCGTCACCGAGGAGACCCCCTCGTTCCGCAACATGTATCTCTCCAACATCACCTGCCGCTCGGCCAAGTGTGCCGCCTTCTTCAACGGCCTCCCCGAGATGCCCATGAAGAACGTGGTGATCAGCAACTCACTCTTCCGCGCAGACAAGGGTCTGGTGCTGAATCATGTCGACGGCCTCACGCTCAACAACGTCTCCATCATCACAGATGGTGAGAAGATAGAGCGCGGCGAGGGTGTGACCAACGTGAAAATAGACGGAAAATGAGACTCGCATCCACACTGACAGCCCTTGCCGTCGCTCTGGCGGCGGGGGCTGCTCCTGCCGACTATGGACGCTATTACACAGACCTCCCCTTCGAGACCCCGGTGCCTCAGACACCTCAGATTCCCGACCGCGAGGTCAACATAGCCGACTTCGGCGGCAAGGGTGACGGCATCACCCTCAACACCGAGGCATTTGCCAAGGCCATCGAGCACCTGAGCTCGATGGGAGGCGGACGCCTCACCGTGGGCGAGGGTGTATGGCTCACCGGCCCCATCGGCCTCAAGAGCAACATCGACCTCCACATTGTCAAGGATGCCATCGTGGTGTTCTCGCCCGACCGCACCCTCTATGCCGTCAACGGCCCCGACCGCGGCACCACGAGCAAGTTTGTCACCGCACCCATCCACGCCGACGGACAGACCGACATCGCCATCACCGGCGGTGGTATCCTCGACGGCAACGGCGAGGCTTGGCGCCCGGCCAAGAAGATGAAATTCGGCGAATGGGAGTGGAACCGCATGGTCAAGTCGGGTGGCACCCTCTCGGACGACGGTCAGATATGGTATCCCGTCTCACCCTCCGAGGAGCAGGGGCAGAAGCGTCCCCGCCTGATACGCCTCGTGGGGTGCTCGCGCATCATGGTCAAGGATGTGGTGGTACAGAACTCACCCAGCTTCCACGTCAACATGTTCCGCTGCTCGGACATCGTCATCGACGGTGTCAACGTGCGCTGCCCGTGGAACGCACAGAACGGTGACGGCATCGACCTCAGCTCGTGTCAGAGGGCGCTGATCGTCAATTCGACCGTCGACTGCGGCGACGACGCCATCTGCATGAAGAGCGGCGTGGGTCAGGCCGGACGTGACCGCGGCCCGACATCGGACATCGTGGTGGACGGATGCACCGTCTATCACGGCCACGGCGGATTCGTCATCGGCTCGGACGAGAGCGGAGGCATGTATAACATCGCCGTGCGCCGTTCGCGGTTTGTCGACACGGACACCGGCCTGCGGTTCAAGAGCGGCCGCGACCGCGGTGGCGTGGTGGAGAATATCTTCATCGACGACATCGTGATGAACGACATCGACGGCGAGGCCATACTGTTTGAGATGTACTATCAGCAGAAAGTGCCCCTGACGGGCGACATCGACCCGGCTCCCGTGACGGAGGACACCCCCCGTTTCCGCAACTTCACCATCCGCAACGTGGTGTGTCGCGAGGCCGGACGTGCCATCCTGATGCACGGTCTCCCCGAGGAGCGTCTGCACGACATCACCATCACCGGCTGCTCCATCAACGCCCGCAAGGGTATTCAGATCAACGAGGCTCAGGACATCACCATCTCCGACATGCGTCTCGAGGTGGCAGAGGGCCCGGCAGTGTCGTTCAACAACTCGGCAGACATCACTATAAAGAATCTCGATGCCATGGGAACCGACACCACCCCTGTGGTGACCGGCACACGCAACCGCAGGTCCGGCAAATAAGCTCCGGCCACAGCGTTCCCCGCTAAAAAACTGTCCCCGATGCTCCAACGGCACCGGGGACAGTCGTTTTATGCTGTTGTCAGTCCGGGGACGGGATCCCCGGGGTGGAGATCATCACTTCACCATCACCTTGTCTACCACATTGCCGCGCACGCGGATGTAGAGACCGGCTGCGGGATTGGCTACACGCACTCCCTGAAGGTTGTAGTAGACGGCCTCGGCATCGGCGTCGGCGCTGATGGAGTCGAGAGCGACGGCCGAAGCCTTGACGAGGAGGATGTCGTGGACATTGCACTGCAGGCCCATGTTGTAGAGACGGAAGGTGACGGGAGTCTCCTCGGCGTGGGTATAGGTGAACTTGTTCATCTTCTTCTCACCGTCCAGAGCAAACTTGGCAAGGGGAGCGTCGGTGTTGCCGTCGGCACCGGTCAGGATGAGGTCACCGATCTTCTCGGCCGAGTTGCCCACATAGAATGTCACCTCGGCGGCGCCTGTAGTGGCGGGGAGCTCGAGATAGAGGCCGTTGCCACCACCGTTGATCTGGATGCAGCGCTCGGACGCACCCTCGGCACCGGCATCAATCAGATTGGGCTTGCCCATGGCCACCACGCGGCCGAGTGTGCCGCTGTAGTAGGTGATGCCTGCCACCTCGGCGGTGACATCGGTGGAGTTCTTGGCGATGATGTCCTCATTGTCGGCAGCATCGTTGGGGATGGTGCAGAACTTCTCGTAGTATGCGTAAGGATAATAATGGAAGTCGGTGTAGTAGATGACATCGGCGGCCACCGTGTTGATGGCTACCGTCATTGCCTCGGTAGCGTTGCCGGCCTCGTCTGTCACGGAGGGGATGGTCATGGTGTATTCCTTGCCGTTCTCAAGACCCGAGTAAGCCACCGTGAGCGTAGCGCCATCGACAGCCACATCGAGATCCTGACCGTTGAGCTGAGCCTTGGCGGCGCAGGCCACGGGCTCATTGTAGACCACGGTCACTGTGCCCTCGACGGGGGCGTAGGGAGCGGCCGAGGGCCACGAGCGGAGCACTTGGGGAGCCTCCTCGTCGACATTGACAGGACGGTCTATGCCCTCGCCCTCACCCTTGACGATGAGGAAGTCGTTGATGTCCACCTTGTTCTTGTTGTTGTAGAGACGGAGCTTGGCCACACCCTTGTAGGGGTAGCTGTAGGTGTACTTGAACATCCTCTTGGCTGCCTCAAAGGTAAACTCGCCGAGGGTATATTCCTTGCCGCGCTCGTCGGTGAGCTGCACGGCGCCGGCCTGACCAGTGGCATTGCCGATATAGAAGGTAACCTCAGCAGGGCCCTCAAACTCGGGAGTCTCGAAGTAGAGGCCGTTGCCGCCGTCTATCAGCTGCACGGCACGGTTGGATGCACCGGCGTCTGCGTCGGTGAAGGGGCCGTAGTCATCGTCGGAGGTAGCGCCGTTGACAGCATCCCTGAGCAGGACCACGCGGCCCTTGGTGCCCGAGTAGAAGGTCATGCCGGCCACTTCGGCGGTCACATCGGTGGAGCCTGCGGCGATGATGTTGTAATTCTCGGTCTCCATGCCATACTGCGTGTAGAACCCGTAGGGATACATGTTGAAGTCGGAGTAGAAGAGCACGTCGGCAGGAGCTGCGGTGTAGGTCAGGGTCATCTCAGCGTTGCGGGCCTCGGGGGTGCCGATAGCTCCGGCGGGGATGGTGACGGTCACCTCAGACATGGCCTCGAGACCGGTGTAGGGGATAGTGACAACGCCGTCCGTGAGCTTGATGTCGACTTTCTTGTCGCCCACGGTAGCCTGCCCGAAGACGTCGACAGCGTCAGCATAGGTCAGACGGATCTCGCCCGAGAGGGGGAGCATCTTGCTGCCCGACTTGGGCCAGACATCGGAAGGGGCAGCAAGCTCGCCGTCGCCGAAGGGGCTCACGGGAGCGTCCGAGTAGTCGACCACAAGCACCACCAGCACCTGCTGGCCGGCGTTGGTGAATGTGAATGAATTGTTGCCACTCAGCGTGAAGTAGCTGACGTCGGGATTGGCAAAGTCCTTGAACGAGGTGAGATTGTCCTCGTCGGGTTTGCTATAGGTGACGCCGTCCACCTCCTTGAAGTAGCAGACCTTCGACGCATCCGGGCCGTCTGCATTCATGGTGCTGTAGATGGTCACGGCATTGGCCACCTTGCCCTCGGGGAGGGTGACGGTGTTCTGCGCACCGTTGGAGAGCTTGATGGAGGCATAGGTGTCGCCATTGATGGTGAGCGATCCACCCTGCTCGAGATTCTTGCTCGTGTTCATGCACTGCACCGTCCATCCGTCGGCACCCGGGCCGAGCTGGGCGGCCCCGGCGAGGATGTTCACCTTGTCCTTGGTGGGGTGATAGAGCATCTGCAGCTCACCTTTCACAGGCTCGTCGCCCGTGGGCGCATAGGGATTTACGGCCGTGGCGCTAAGCCCTGTCAGCATGAGCGCGGCAGCCGAAACGACTGTGTAAAATCTGTTCATCAGATAGATAGATTTGGTTAAGAAAATATGAGGTAGGAATCATCCCGGCACACTCGCGTCTGTGCTATGTGCCGGGATATATGTGTGGTCCGAGAGGCCTCCGTGTGTGGGGGTCACTTGCGGTTCTTGATCTTCTCGAGCTGCTTCTCGATGGCCTCGAGGCAGAGGTCTACGGCCTCCTCAAAGGTGTCGGCCGTCTTGTCGGCCACCAGCTCGTCCTCATGGGCCACGGTGAGCCTGACGATGGCCTGCTTGTTGAGTGCGGTCTCCGGTTTGACCACCTTGAGCGATATGTCGGCCACGTCCACTGCGGGGAATCGACGTGTGAGCTTCTCGATTTTCTTGTTGATGAAGGCAGTGAGCTTCTCGCTGATGTCAAAGTGGATGGCTTTGATGTTAATGTCCATTTGGTCCTCCTTTCTTTTGTGCACGGGGGTGTGCGAGTTGATAGTTATTTTGCAAATCCTTGTAGGTCACATGAGTGTAGACCTGAGTAGAGGCGAGCGAAGCGTGTCCCAGCATCTGCTGGACCGAGGCTATGGGTGCGCCCGAGTTGAGCATGTCGGTGGCACACGAGTGGCGCAGCACGTGGGGGCTGAGCCTTGAGGCATGGGCGCCTCCGTCCGAGAGCCGCGTGTGGACTATGTTGTAGAGCAACCGGCGGTAGACGGGCTCGCCATCCTCCTTGACCAGCAGCGGGGCTGTGGGATCGGAGTGATCGATGGCGGTGACTGTCGATGAGTCGCGCAGCTGACGGTATTCGTCGATAGCCTTGGCCAGCTCGGGGCCGAACGGCACCACTCTTTCTTTACTACGCTTGCCGCACACTTTTAGTTCACAGCGGGCTGTGTCCACATTAGCGTCATACAGGTTCAGCAGCTCGCTGCAACGGATGCCGGTGGTGTAGAAGATGGATAATATAAGGTGGTCGCGCACCTCGATAAAGTTGTCGGGCACCGGGGGAAGGTCGAGTATCATCCTTGTCTCGGCCGGACGGATGTAGACGGGCAGATCCTTGGGGACGCGGGGCACGCACAGCGACACGGCGGGATTGACGGGCAGCCCGTGATACTTCATCAGATAGCGATAGAAGGATCGCAGCGAGGCCACCTTGCGGCGCAGGGTGCGGGTCGAGGCTCCGCGGCTGGCCATCTCGGCCAGCCACTGGCGCAGGTCGCTGAGGGTGGTGCTCATGGGGTCTAACCGCTCCGGGTGGCCCGAGGTGGCATAGTGGGCCCACTCGCCCAGATCGGCGCCGTAGGCTTTGATGGTGAGGGGCGAGAAGCCCATCTCATTGCGTATATATCTGAGAAATGCTTTGATAAGGTCCATAGGCGTATACGTGACGGGGTGCCGGTGCCTGCGCGGAGGGCCGCAGGGGGGCAGGCTCGCCAGTGCGAAGTTACCCATTTATCCTGACAGACGCAAGCACCACCTATATGTTATAAAACATCCCGGCGGGGACAATAAAAAATTCCGGCGTGTTTAAACCATTCGCCGCGCAGTGATGTTATATGAGTGTAATTGAAATTTACACAATAGATTCTTTCATACTTACACTTTTTTTCTTTCAACCCCGTCCGCTCTTCTCACAGCTTTAACCCAAACAGTAAAACCTGTCTCGAGCCGACACAAAACATTCACAGAAAATGAATACAGCACCACTTCAAGGTATCAAGGTAATTGACTTTACCGAAGTTCAGTCGGGTCCTTCATGCACCCAGTTGCTCGCATGGCTGGGAGCCGATGTCATCAAGATAGAGCGTCCCGGTGTGGGCGATGCCACACGTAAGGAGCTCCAGTTCGATCCCAACCTGCCCAGCTACTACTTCCTGCAGCTCAACTCTGACAAGAAGTCCGTGGCACTGGATGCCGCAACACCCGACGGCAAGAAGATCCTCACCAAGCTGCTCGAGACAGCTGATATCTTCGTAGAGAATCTCCACCCGGGAGCAATGGACAAGCTCGGCTTCAGCTGGGAGGAGGTCCACAAGATCAACCCCAAGTGTATCTACGGCACCATCAAGGGATTCCCCCTCTCGTCCAAGTATAAGGACCTCAAGGCCTACGAGCCTATCGCACAGGTGACCGCCGCAGCAGCCTCGACCACAGGCTGGTTCTCGGGCGACGACAATATACCTACACAGAGTGGTGCTGCCCTCGGTGACTCCAACACCGGTATGCACCTTGCCATCGGTCTGCTTGCCGCCCTC
>CAZAWC010000054.1:0-15202 GCA_964488595.1 uncultured Staphylococcus sp.
CCTGCCAGCTGCAGATGGGCCTCACCGAGCTGAAGCCCGGCAGCGTGTGGAACACGATGCCCGCCCACACCCACGACCGCCGCGTGGAGGCTTACTTCTACTTCAACCTCCCCGAGGGCAATGCCATAGCCCATTTCATGGGCGAGCCCACCGAGAACCGAGTGGTGTGGATGCACAACGAGCAGGCCATCATGTCGCCCGAGTGGTCGATCCACGCTGCCGCCGGTACGTCCAACTACATGTTCATCTGGGGCATGGGTGGCGAGAACCTCAACTATGGCGATCAGGACAAGATCACTTATCTCGAGATGAAGTGATGCCCGCGAGGCGCCATACATCCACGAAACGAAAACATACCGCCAAGCGGATATAATGAACCGGATAATAGACATAATCCGACACTCGGCCCACACGGCTGAGGTGGTGATCGAGTCGCCCTCGATCGCCACCGCAGCCCGCGCGGGTCACTTTGTCATGATAAGGTTTTCGGAAGACCTGCCGCGCATCCCCTTCACGATCGTCGACAGCGACCCCGAGGCCGGGACATTCACCATCATCATCCACAAGGGTGCGCGTCTCACCAAGCTGATAGACTCCCTGCAGCCCGGCCGCGAGCTGCCCAACCTGCTCGGCCCGTTGGGTCAGGCCTTTGACGTGCGTCAATACGGCACGGTGCTCTGCATCGGCGACGGCGAGGGCTTCGTGCCCTTGCTGCCCGTGATCCACGCACTCAAGGAGGCCGGCAACAAGGTGATAGCCGTGCTGTCGGAGTTTACAGAGCAGACCTCGTGTCTGCGCGGCAACGCCGAGCGTTGGGCCGACGAGATCCTCCAGTCATCCGACAAGGAACAGGCGCTGAAGGTGATAGAACATGTCACCTCGCAGCAGAAAGTGGACCTCGTGGTGATGACAGGCCCCACCGACATGATGCACATGATAGCCGACACCACCCGACGGATGGGAATACGCTCGCTGTGCATTCTCAACATGATCATGCTCGACGGCGTCGGCATATGCGGCATCTGCCGCGTGCTGGTGGGCGGACAGCGCAAGCTCACCTGCATAGACGGGCCCACGTTTGATGCCCACGAGGTAGACTTCACCCAGTTGTTGAACCGTCAGCGCAACTATGTATGATGAAACGACCACTGACCGAACATGAACTGACCGCCCGCGACCTCCAGTGGCGCGAGGAGCTGCGCAAGAAGCTCTCCACCAAGGAGCGCACCGCCATCCCCCGCGTGGTGATGCCAGAGCTCAACGAGCAATACCGCATACACACCAACGAGGAGGTGGACCAAGGGCTCTCCATCGAGCAGGCCGTGCTCGAGAGCCGCCGCTGCCTCGACTGTCCCGATCCGGGATGCGTCAAGGGGTGTCCCGTGGGCAATAACATACCCTCGTTCATAAAGAACATCGAGCGTCGCCACTTCAGCGAGGCGCTCGAAGTGCTCTCGCTCACCACGGTGCTCCCCGCTGTGTGCGGCCGCGTATGCCCGCAGGAGAAACAGTGTGAGGCCGGCTGCATCTACAACAAGATGAAGAAGCCCCCCGTGGCTATCGGCAACCTCGAGCGTTTTGTGGCAGACTTCAACCGCGAGATGGGCAACCAAAACCGCGAGGATGGCCTCGACATAGCCTCGGCGGCTCCTGTCAAGAGCCCGTTCTTCGCCGGGATCAAGATAGCCGTCATCGGGTCGGGCCCCTCGGGACTCGCCTTTGCCGGCGACATGGCCAAGCGTGGCTATGATGTCACCGTGTTTGAGGCTCTTGACCGTCTGGGGGGAGTGCTCAAATATGGCATACCCGAGTTCTGCCTGCCCAAGGATGTGGTCAACGCCGAGATAGCCAAGGTGGCCGACCTCGGAGTGAAGTTTATGAAAAACTGCTTCGTGGGCACCACCCTCCCCTTCGACGAGCTTCGGGCTCAGGGATTCAAGGGGATCTACGTGGCCACCGGTGCCGGCAAGCCGCGTTTCATGGGCATCCCCGGCGAGTATCTGCCCGGCGTGATGACCGCCAATGAATATCTGATCCGCTACAATCTCGTGCGCCACGAGATCTACGGCCAGAACGTGATGTCGCTCCGCCGCAAGCGGGTGGCCGTGATAGGCGCCGGCAATACAGCCATGGATGCCGTCCGCGCCGCACTGCGCCTCGGTGCCGAAAAGGCGATGATCGTCTACCGCCGCAGCGAGGAGGAGATCCCCGCCCGTGCCGACGAGGTGCGTCACGCACGCGAAGAGGGGGTGGAATTTCTCACCCTCCACAACCCTGTGGAATACCTTGCCGGCCCCGAAGGGACTCTGCGCGGCATGCGCCTGCAGAAGATGGAGCTCGGCGAGCCCGACGAGTCGGGCCGCAGATCGCCCGTGGAGATACCGGGAGCGATCGAGGAAATCGAGGTAGACCTCGTGGTGCTCTGCGTGGGCTACCTGCCCAATCCTCCCGAGCTCACCGATGAGCTCAACCTCTCGGGCAAGGGAAAGATCGTCGTGGACGAAGCATCGGGCAAATCGTCACAACCCTCCATCTATGCCGGCGGCGACATAGTGCGCGGAGCCGCTACAGTGATTCTCGCCATGGGCGACGGACGCCGGGCGGCCAAAGCCATGAGCGAGGCCTTCGAAAACATCATCTCCAACACCACGCTGGGCTGACGCTCCCCTCACCTCACTATCAACCTCACTTCTCTATCAATCTGAATCATTCAACAATCAACCCCTAATACCTTAACAACAATGAAAGTAGTTACTTTAGGCGAGATCATGCTCCGCCTCTCACCCGCAGGGTGCAAACGCTTTGTCGAAGTAGACAACTTTGACGTAATCTGGGGCGGTGGCGAGGCCAACGTGGCCGTCAGCTGCGCCAACTATGGCCTCGACGCATACTTTGTCAGCAAGCTCCCCAAGCATGAGATCGGCCAGGCCGCTCTCAACTCCCTGCGTCGTTATGGCGTGAAGACCGACTTCATCGCCCGTGGCGGCGACCGCGTAGGCATCTACTATTGCGAGACCGGTGCCTCGATGCGTCCCTCCAAGGTGATCTATGACCGTGCCAACTCTGCTATCGCCGAGGCCGATCCCTCCGACTTTGACTTCGACGCCATCATGAAGGATGCCGACTGGTTCCACTGGAGCGGCATCACCCCCGCCATCTCCGACAAGGCCGCCGAGCTGACCCGTCTCGCTTGCGAGGCCGCCAAGCGCAACGGCGTCACCGTATCGGTTGACCTCAACTTCCGCAAGAAACTGTGGACCAAGGAAAAGGCTCAGTCCATCATGCGCCCCCTCATGCAGTATGTAGACGTGTGCATCGGCAACGAAGAGGACGCTGAGCTCTGCCTCGGCTTCAAGCCCGACGCAGACGTAGAGGGCGGCGAGACCAACGCCGAAGGCTACAAGGGCATCTTCGAGGCTATGGCCAAGGAGTTTGGCTTCAAGTATGTAGCTTCTACCCTGCGCGAGTCTTTCTCGGCCACACACAACGGCTGGAAGGCTATGATCTATGACGGCAAGGAGTTCTACGAGTCGAAGCGCTATGACATCAACCCCATCATCGACCGCGTCGGTGGCGGCGACTCCTTCTCGGGCGGCCTCATCTATGGCCTCCTCACCATGCCGACTCAGGGCGAGGCTCTCGAGTTTGCAGTGGCAGCATCGGCTCTCAAGCAGACCATCCCCGGCGACTTCAACCTTGTCACCGTTGACGAGGTGAAGGCTCTCGCAGGCGGCTCGGCCAACGGTCGTGTACAGCGCTAAGCTCCACCCACACTCCGTAAGGATACATGAATAAAATCCGTCCCGGATTTCCTCGTATGGAAATTCGGGACGGATTACGTTATTGTGAGTCTATATTGGGCGATGCGTGTCACTGGGCCTGCTGGGGAGCGGGGCGCTTGCCGTCGGGGCGAGCCATCTTGCGGTCGCCGCCCTTGCCCTTCTTCATATCCTTGCCACCCTGCTTCTTGGCCTTGTCACCGTGCTTCATATCCTTGCCCTGCGCGTGGCCGCGACCGGGTGCCTGAGCTACGTAGAAGTTCTCGAGGAACACTACATACTGGTCGGGGGTGAGGATGGTCTTGACGCCTGCCAGATACTCCTGACGGGCCTTCTTGGCAGCCTCGCGGCGCGACTGGCGATCCTGAGCGTCCATCTTCTTGTCACACTTCTTGTCTGCCTTGTCACACTTCTTGTCTGCCTTGCCACAGGGGCGGAGGGCCTTGAGGCGGGTCTGCTGGTCCTCCGTGAGGTTGAGTCCTGCGAAAGGATCGGGGCGCCCTGCGTCGCCGCGGGTGCAGCAAGTGTCTGCCGGGGTGCACGCCTCAGTCTTGGTGCATGTGGTCTTGGAGCATCCGACGGCTGCCGATGAGGTCTGGGCCATCACGTTGCCGGCAAAGAGGGAGGAGAGAACAAGCGAGAATGCAATTACAGTTTTCTTCATATCAGTGAATGTTTTTTTATAAAATTGTTTCTTTTAAATCTGTTTATTTCGTTAGCGTTTATCATTAAGACACCAAGGCTCGGTTAAAGTTTAATCGCTGCAGGACAAAATTAACAATTATTTCGTATTACGTTAACAAATCCTCATCTTCCAAGGGGGTTGAATATGTGAGGGATTTTGCGTAACTTTGCACGTTAACTATCCAGACAATAACTCTTATGAAATACATATCGCTTACAGTCTCCGCGCTGGCCATGGCAATGATGGCCGTATCCTGCGCCACCGACTCTGACAAATGGCATATCAAAGGCTCCATCGAAGGGCTCTCTGACTCGGACGCCCTGCTCCTCGAAGGGAGCAATCAGGGCTACTGGTATCTCATAGACACCATCGTGCCGGGCAAGAACGGCAAGTTTGAGTATGCACATGAGCCTCAGGGCTATCCCGACATCTATCGCCTGCGCGTGGGCAGTGAGATGATCTACTTCCCAATCGACTCGACGGAGACCGTCACGGTCACAGCCACCCTCCCGTCGGCCGGAAATTCGCACACCCTCACAGGCTCGCCCGAGGCTGCGCGAATGACCACCGTAGACTCCCTGATCAACGCCACCGCCGCCCGCGTCGGGGCAGCCGGCGTGACCACCGACTCGCTGCTCAAGCAGAGGCTCAATCAGATAATGCTGGCCGATCCTTCGGGCATCGCAGCATATTACATCGTGAGCAAGCGCATCGGCAACCGTCCGCTCTACAACGCCGCCAACCGTACCGACCGCCGTTTCATCGGAGCCGTGGCCAACGCCTATGCCGAGAAGCGCCCCGATGATCCCCGCACCAACTATCTGAAAAACCTCTACCTCTCAAACCGTCCCTCTTCTTCTACCCCCCTGACGATCGAGGCCAAACAGATAGGTGCCTTCGAGATAGAGCTGTTTGATCCCAAGGGCAAGAGCCACTCGCTGCTCGACCTCGCCGCCAACGGCAAGGCAACGATACTGAGCTTCACGGCCTATGCCGCCGACTGGTCGCCAGCGTTCAACTTCGAGCTCAACAAGATCTACAGCAAATACAAGGGCGACGGACTGGAGATATATCAGGTGTCGGTCGACACTGACGAGTATGCGTGGAAAGAAGCCGCCAAGAATCTGCCGTGGATCACCGTGCTCAACAATATATCTGACGGAGGCCGTGTGCTCCGCGACTACAACGTAGGATCGCTCCCCACCACATTCGTCATCAACCGCAATGGCGAGATAGTGGAGCGAGTCCTCGACATCGACGATCTCGAGCCTGCGGTCCGCAAAGCCCTCTGAGGCCTCTCAGCCAGCCGTCTGACTCCATCCGCACCTGTTGATGCGCCATCTGTTCCGTCTGCTACGCGCACTGCTTGTCACGACCGTGGTCATGGTCTGTGCCTTGCCGGTGCTCCTGTATGTGGCCCTGTCGCTCGACGGGGTGAAACGGGTCATAGCCTCGCGTGCGCAGACTGAACTCTCAGCCCTTCTCGGCACTACGGTCACCATCGGATCGGTAGACTTCGCTCCCTTCAACCGCGTGGTGCTGGGGGGTGTGGAGGTGGCTGACAGCACAGGCACACCGGTGCTCACCGTGGGTCAGCTCGGAGCCGGAATCAGTTTTTCGGAGACACTGTTAAACCGCCGCCCCGTCATCACCTATGCCGAACTCATCGACGTGAGCCTCTCACTGAGCCGCGACTCCATAGGCGCTCCGCTCAACATAGACCCTATTCTGGCCTCACTGCGCAAGGAAGACACGGGGCGGAAAAGCAGTTTTGATCTGTCGGTCAACATGGTGGTGGTGCGCAGGTCTCACCTCACATACGACATCCTCGACCGTCCCGCTCCTGCGGAAGGGCGCTTTGACCCATCGCATATCAAGATAAGCGGTATCCGTGCCGACCTCGAGGCTCCTCGCATCTCCGACTCGATATTTGAGGTCAACGTCAAGCGCATGGCCGCAACTGAGATCTCCGGCCTGACACTCTCCGAACTTTCGGCGCGCGTGCGCATCAGCCGCTCGGGGATGCAGATACAGAATCCCGTGATAGGGATGCCCCGCTCACGCATCGCGCTCGACAATATCACCCTCCCCTCCCCCCTTGCCGAAGGATTCAGCGAGCGGTTATCGAGGAGCGACGTGCGGATATTCACACTGGCAGGGAGCCACGTTGACATGGCCGATCTCGCGCCGCTGCTCCCGGAGGGGGTCAGCGAGCAGGTGGTATTCGACATCGTCATAGAGGCTACCGGCAATCCCGGACATATTGAGGTGGAGCGTCTGGATGTGACGGAGCGCGTCAGTGGCGCCTTTATCAGCGCCCGTGGCACGATCGTCGGCCTCGACCGCGGACGCGACTCGGTGAGCATCGACCTGCCGAGGCTCAACCTCGACCTGCCTATGCCCCACATCGTCGAGGTGTTGCCACAGTTCGCCCCCTCGTTGGCCAAATCCTCATCTACCCTCTCGACGCTTGGACGTCTCGGCCATATTTCGCTCATGGCTTCGGGCGCAGCCACCAGCCGCTCGCTGGGGGTGAAAGGCTCCGTGACCACGGCCTGCGGCGATGTCGACATCGATGCCTCGGTGAGCCGCCGTGATCCCTCCGCACCGCTGAGCATAGCCGGGAGTGTAAATGTCCTGTCGTTTGACCCCTCGGCCCTCCACCCCTCGGTGCGCGACCTCACGGACGTGAGCCTGATGCTGACGGGCGACATGAAGATCTACTCCGGCAATCGACTCGACGGCGTGGCCGAGCTGATAGTGCCCGGCATCGTGTGGCGGGGAGACACATACAAGGATCTCGCGGCCGAGATGAGATTTACACCGGGGCATGTCGACTTTCAGGCCGACTCCCGCTCACCCCGGCTCGACTTCGCCCTCAGCGGCGGCCATGATCTCGGTGCGGTCAATCCCTCCACCGAGCTGTTTGCTGACATACGCAATCTCGACCTCTCTCAGTTTGTGACCAAAGGAGTGTTCAAGGACTGCTCGCTGAGCTGTACGGTCGACGCATCGACTGCCGGATCACACCCTGACGACATCACGGGATGGGTCAATCTCTCAGACCTCACGCTCGACATCCCCGAGCGGGGCTTTTTCGAGGCCGGGGATATAGACATCGAGATGACTGCCGCCGACTCGCTGCGTGTCCTCACCGTGGAGAGCCGCATGCTCGACATGAGCCTCGAGGGTGAATACACATTCACTTCGCTGGCCCGCGATGGACGCGAGATAGCCTCGCTCCTCTTTCCCGCTCTCGTGCCCCCTGTGGCGGCTGCTGAAGGACACCGCTCCGATGCGCGGCTCGACATCGAGATTCACCCCGACACACTGCTGAGCGCCTTACTGCGACTCCCGGTCGACGTCATTCAGACAGCCACACTCAGGGCGGCGACTCAAGGCGAGCGGCTCGACATGACCATCGACATGCCATATCTGCGGCAGAAGAACAAACTCATCGAGGGGACGCGCCTCACGCTCGCTGCCGATGCGCCCTCGGGCCACACCACACTCTTGGCCACCACAACCATGCCCACCAAGAACGGGCCCCTGACCCTCTCGCTCCTGTCCAACGGAGTGACCGACTCGCTCGACACCCGTGTGAAATGGAAGGTGGAGCGCGAGCGCGACTACAGCGGAGAGTTGTCCATAGGCACGGCCTTCGACCGCAACGTGGAGGGCAGACTGCTGACACGCATGGATGTGCGGCAGTCGGAACTGGTCTTCAACGACACCGTCTGGACAGTGCGTCCCGCCACCATAGAGATAGCCCCCGGCCTCATCTCGGTTCACGACTTCGGCGGCTATCGCAGCGGTCAGTCGCTGAGTGTCGACGGCACCGCCTCGCCCGACTCGCTGAGCCGCGTGGTGGTGAGCCTCGACCATATCGACCTCGACTATGTGTTTGAGACACTGGCCATCAGCGATGCCGTGGTGTTTGGCGGCACAGCCACCGGCAAGCTCTACGGCGACGGACTCCTCTCAGGCTCGCCCGTCCTCTACACACCCGGACTGCACGTCGACGGGCTGTCATACAACCACTGTGTCATGGGCAACGGCGACATCCGGTCGTGGTGGGACAACAACACCAAGACCGTCACCATCAAGGCCGATGTGGCGGGCGAAGGGGGCGCGTGCTCCAAAATAGACGGCTATATCCGTCCCGCCACCGAGGAGCTGGTGTTTGACTTCAAGGCCGACAATGCCCCTGTCGGCTTCATGCTCCCGTTCATGTCGGCGTTCACCTCCGATATCTCGGGCCACGTGAGCGGCGACGCCCACCTCTACGGCACGTTCAAGGATCTCGACCTCACGGGCAAGATATATGTGGACAAGCTCAAGATGAAGCTCGACTTCACCAACACCACCTACACCGTGAGCGACTCCGTGAGGCTCGAGCCGGGCCACATAACCTTTGACGACGTCACCCTCACCGACCGTTACGGGCACACCGCCAAACTGTCCGGCGAAGTGAATCATGTCTTCTTCCATGACCCCACCTTCCTGTTCAACATCACCGACGCCCGCGACATGCTGGTGTATGACGTGGGCGAGAGCGACACTGACGACCCATGGTTTGGCCGCATCTTCGGGCGCGGAGGGGCGCGTGTGCTCGGCGTGCCGGGGCGCATCGACATCGGGGTCAACATGACCACGGCACCCGGATCGACATTCACCTTCGTGCTCTCGGATGCCGAGGAGTCGGTAGACTATGACTTCATCACCTTCCACGACCGCGACAAGGCGCGCAAGGACTCCCTTGCAGCCCTCGACCCCACCCCGCTCATCGTGCGCCAGCTGCGCGCCGGCACCACTAATTCCGACCCCGGGAGCGAGAGCCAGTATGTGATGGACTTCAACGTCGACATCCGCCCCGATGCCACACTCAATCTGGTGATGGACCCGGTGGGTGGCGACAAGATCGTGGCTCACGGCAGCGGATTCCTCAACATGAAATATGACTCGCAGGGCGAGCTCGAGATGCGCGGCGACTATACGCTCAACAACGGATTCTATCGCTTCACGCTGCAGGATATTGTCATCAAGGACTTCACCATCCGCGACGGCAGTTCGATCAGATTCTCGGGCGATCCCTACTCGGCACAGCTCAACATCACCGCCGCCCACTCGACCACCGCAAACCTCACCGACCTTGACCAGTCGTTCCAGTCTGACCCGGAGCTCAACCGCACCAACGTCAAGGTCAACACGATAATGAAAATCAAGGGTGACATGCGGAGTCCGGAGATAGGATATGATCTGGAGTTTCCCACGCTCAACTCCGACATAGACCGCAAGGTCAAATCCATCATTTCGACCGACGAGATGATGGGTCAGCAAATCATCTATCTGCTGGCGCTCAACCGATTCTACACACCCGAATATATGTCGACCACCCACGGCAACGAACTCGTGTCCGTGGCCTCGTCCACCCTGTCGTCACGCCTCGGCTCAATGCTGGGGGCTCTGAGCGACGATCTGAGCATAGCCCCTGCCATCCGCAGCAGCAAGGGCGACTTCTCAGACGTAGAGGTCGACGTAGCCCTTTCGTCACAGTTGCTCGACAACCGGCTGCTGCTCAACGGCAACTTCGGCTATCGCGACAAGAGCCTAAACAATAACTCCTTTATCGGCGACTTTGACATCCGCTATCTGCTCAACCGCGCGGGCACCATCCAGCTCAAGGCCTACAACCGCTATAACGACCAGAATTATTATCTCAAGAGCGCGCTCACCACTCAGGGTATAGGCGTGGTGTTCAAGCGCGACTTTGACAACGTTTTCTCATTCCTGCGCGATCTGCGCCGCAAATCCGACAAAAAGAAAGAGGAGAAGAAAGAGCAGGAAGAGGAGAATGAGGATGTGAATCGCGATTCCAAACAATAAGAAAAACGGACCTCGGCAACGCGGCATGGATGACCGCCTGACCGAGGCCCGGAGTTGAGATAGGTTTATCGAATATTATTGGGGAGCGTTGTTATAGATGCCGTCGAGTGTCACACCCGTGTCATAGAATCCGCGTGTCATCACCGACACTATCTCCTCGGCATTGTTGATATAGGAGCCGGTGCCGTGGTTGATGAGACCGCCCGACTCATTGCCCGTCCCCGAAGCACCGTTGTCCCAATAGATCATGGGAATCTTACGGTCGGAGGCCGCCTTAGTGTAATATTCCAGATAATATTTGCGGAACGCCTCGGCCCTCTCTGTGGCGCGATGCACACACCCGAACTCGCCGATATACACGGGCGTCCCCTTCGAGATCCAGCGGGTCACCACCTTGTCAAGCTCGGCCACGAGAGTCTTTTCGTCGCTCTTGTCCTTGAGGGCGGCCCCTCCGGTATGGCCCCACTCCGAATACTTGGCACTGAGAGTGTACTCATAAGGCTCATAGCAGTGGACTGCCACCATCAGCCGACCTGAAGGATCCTTGGGCAACACAAGGTTGGCTCCGAGATCTATGTTTGTGCAATAGGTTGGTATGCCCAGCCAGCGCGAGGTGTTCATGCCACCCGCTCCGCGCACGGCGTCGACAAACACCTGCTGCCAATGATTGAATGTGCGATACTGCTTGCCGCCGTCATTGCGGTTGGCGCCCCAGCCCCAGCCACCGTCGTGAATCTCGTTCATCGACTCGAAGATAAGAAAGTCGCCCTTGTCGGCAAATTTGGCGGCCACCTGTCGCCATATTGCGGCGAGTTCATCCTCTACGCGCTGATTGACGGCATCGTCCTTGGAGGCATTGAGGATATCGAGCCAGTAGCTGCTGTCCGCGCCGTCATGATGGATATTGATGATGGCGGCGAGGCCGGCATTCTCGGCATATCCCACTATCTCGGCCACGCGGTCGAGCCAAGCAGCCTCGATGGGGTAATCCGGTGCCGACCCGATGTGACCCATCCAAGTGACGGGGATTCGGACCGACTTAAACCCGGCTCGCTTCACGGCATCCATAGTGGCCTGTGTGGCAGCAGGATTACCCCAGCATGTCTCGGACGAGACTCCGTCTACGTGAGCGTCAAGCTGATTGCCAAGATTCCACCCCAGACCGAGACGGTCATACACCTGCGCGGGAGTCAGCGCCGTCACAGCAGGGTCCGGGTCGGGCTCGGGAGCGGAATATCCATTCTGAGTCACGGTCACGGCAGAGAGTTCCACCCCGTCGGCCATTATCTTGATGTTGGTGCTACGGGGCTCGGCGAGCGAATATGGATCGCACGACACGCTATAGTTCTTGTCGGGCCCGGTATTCTCGGACACAGGTATGACCCGACACCACGAAGCACCGGACACCACATTGACCTTGACATTGGCCTTGACGCTCAGTGTCTGCGCCTCGGCGCCGTCGGCTGCGAATGTCAGCGACGCGGGTGTCACCGCAGCCTCGGGTTTGGGATTCTTGTTGTCATCGTCCGACGAACAGGACAGGCATCCGAATATTGTCAGCAACAGCGTGACAAGTAGCGGAAACGGAGATTGGGAAATTTTCACGGTAAGGTAATGGTGTTTGGTAAGACGATCAGATATTTCAATTAATTGTGCGAGGCAAATATAGCAACTTTTTTTCTTTCTCAGGTCCGTGCTGTATTGTTTTTTTCTTTAACATCAAAAAAGTTGGTTTACTCGCCGACTTTTGCTAATTTTGCGAAAATTTTTCAGCATACTGTATGTCCAAGAGATTCAATGAATACACCGGGCTCAATCTGCCCGAAATCAACGAGGATGTCCTGCGTCTGTGGGACTCGGAAGATGTATTTCACCACACCATGAGCGAGCGCGAGGGGTGTCCGTCGTTCGTGTTCTTCGAGGGTCCTCCCTCGGCCAACGGCAAGCCCGGCATCCACCATGTGCTGGCCCGCACCATCAAGGACCTCTTCTGCCGCTACAAGACCATGAAGGGTTATCAGGTGAAGCGCAAGGCCGGATGGGACACTCACGGCCTGCCCGTGGAGCTGGGTGTGGAGAAGAATCTCGGTATCACCAAGGAGGATATCGGCAAGAAGATCTCGGTAGACGAGTATAACGCCGCCTGCCGCCGCGAGGTGATGAAATTCACCGGCGAGTGGGAGGACCTCACACGCCGCATGGGCTATTGGGTG
The DNA here is from genome assembly GCA_964488595.1 of uncultured Staphylococcus sp. Lineage (GTDB taxonomy): Bacteria > Bacteroidota > Bacteroidia > Bacteroidales > Muribaculaceae > Duncaniella. Next base: position 12,564 of record CAZAWC010000054.1, read on the forward strand.
GATATGCCCAACGCCTACATCACATATGACAACCGTTATATCGAGACCGTGTGGTGGCTCCTCGGCGAGCTTTACAAGAAAGGTTACCTCTACAAAGGATATACCATCCAGCCCTACTCGCCCGCAGCCGGCACGGGCCTGAGCTCGCACGAGCTCAATCAGGAGGGATGCTACCGCGACGTGAAGGACACCACCGCCACAGCCATCTTCGAGATGCTCGATCCGCGCGACGAGATGAAGGCGTGGGGCCGTCCCGTGTTCCTCGCATGGACCACAACCCCGTGGACACTCCCCTCCAACACAGCCCTGTGCGTTGGCCCGAAGATAGAGTATGTGTGCGTGCAGACATTCAACCCCTACACGGGCGAGAAGATCTCGGCCGTCATGGCTCGCGAGTGTATGGCAGGCTATTTCAAGCCCGAGGGTGCCGAGGCCGAGATGGTCTATAATCCCGGCGACAAGGTGCTCCCCTATCGTGTGACGGGGTCGTGGCTCGGATCCGAGCTCACCGGCATGCGCTATCGCCAGCTGATGCCGTGGGTTAAGCCTGTGGCCAAGGTCGACGAAAACGCACCCGAGTATGTGGCCGAGCATGCACAGGCCCATCCGGATAAGTGCTTTGAGGTGGGCAACGACCGCTTTGTGGAGATAGCTGACGCCGCATTCCGCGTGATACCCGGCGACTATGTGACCACCACTGACGGCACTGGCATAGTGCACATAGCACCCACATTCGGTGCAGACGACGCCAAGGTGGCCCGACTGGCCGGCATCCCCTCGCTGTTCATGATCAACCTCCGCGGCGAGACACGCCCCATGGTGGACCTGCAGGGCAAATATTATCTCATCGACGAGTTGGCACCACAGTTCGTCGAGAAGTGCGTGGACACGGCGCTCTACTCCGAGTATGCCGGAGCATACGTGAAGCCCGACTATGAGAAATGGTTCAATCCCGGTCTCGACAAGGAGCCCGAGGACCTGAACGTGACACTGTCCGTGACGATGAAGCGCGACGGCCAGGCCTTCAGGGTGGAGAAACATGTCCACTCCTATCCCCACTGCTGGCGCACGGACAAACCTGTGCTCTACTACCCGCTCGACTCATGGTTTATCCGCTCGACGGCCGCACGCGAGCGCCTCATGGAGCTCAACGAGGGGATCAAGTGGAAGCCCGCCGCCACCGGCTCGGGCCGATTCGGCAAGTGGCTCGAGAATCTTCAGGACTGGAATCTCTCGCGCTCGCGCTATTGGGGCACTCCGCTCCCCATCTGGCGCACAGAGGATGCACAGGAGGAGATCTGTATCCAGAGCGTGGAGCAGCTCTATGGCGAGATAGACCGTGCCGTAGAGGCCGGGGTGATGAAGTCAAATCCCCTGCGCGACCTCGGATTCGAGCCGGGCAATTATGACAAGGCCAACTATGAGAAGATTGACCTGCACCGCCCCTATGTGGACGACATCGTGCTCCTCTCCCCCTCGGGCAAGCCGATGTATCGCGAGAAAGACCTCATCGACGTGTGGTTTGACTCGGGTTCGATGCCCTATGCCCAGATCCACTACCCGTTTGAGAACAAGGAGGCGTTCGACACACGCACCGTCTATCCCGCCGACTTCATAGCCGAGGGTGTGGACCAGACGCGCGGGTGGTTCTTCACCCTCCACGCCATCGCCGGCATGCTGTTTGACTCGGTGGCCTATATGGCCGTGGTGTCCAACGGCCTCGTGCTCGACAAGTATGGCAACAAGATGTCCAAGCACAAGGGCAACACCGTCGATCCGTTCGGTCAGATCTCGACCTACGGCCCCGACCCCGTGCGCTGGTACATGATGGCCAACTCAGCTCCGTGGGACAACCTGAAATATGACGAGAAAGGTGTGCTCGAAACCTCGCGCAAGCTGTTCGGTACGCTCTACAACACATATAGCTTCTTTGCCCTCTATGCCAACGTGGACGGGTTTGACCCGCAGGCTCCGCAGGTGCCCGTGGCCGACAGACCCGAGATAGACCGCTGGATACTCTCGCTGCTCAACACGCTGACAGGCGAAGTGACAGCCGCGCTCGACGACTATGAGCCCACCCGCGCCGCCCGCGCGATAGCCGAATTTGTCGGCGACAACCTCTCCAACTGGTATGTGCGCCTCAACCGCCGCCGCTTCTGGGGAGGCGAGGTGACCGCCGACAAGCTCGCTGCCTATCAGACCCTCTACACCTGTCTGCGCACACTGGCCCTGCTCATGGCCCCGTTCGCACCCTTCTACTCCGAGCGTCTGTGGCGCGACCTCACCGGCGGCGCCGAGGGGTCGGTACACTTGGCCCGTTTCCCCGAGTATGACCCTGCCCTCGCCGCCCCCGAGCTCGAGCAGAGGCAGAAGATGGCTCAGGACATCACATCCATGGCCCTCGCCCTGCGCAAGAAAGAGAATATCAAGGTGCGTCAGCCGCTCGGCACACTCATGGTGCCTGTCTCTGACGATACACAGCGCGCCACCCTCGAGGCCATAGCCGAACTGGTGAAGAGCGAGCTCAACATAAAGGAGCTCCGCATAGTGAGCGACGATCAGGGCATCATCGTGAAGCGCCTCAAGCCCGACTTCAAGAAGCTCGGCCCGAAGCATGGCAAGAACATGAAGGCCGTGGC
>CAZAWC010000055.1:0-3664 GCA_964488595.1 uncultured Staphylococcus sp.
AGGTGGAGTCGTTCCACCTCTTCGAGAATATGCTCAACCAGCTCAACGTCAAGGCGATGTCTACGCTGATGCGCGGACAGATTTATGTGCAGCCCGCGCGTCCGCAGGCTCCCGACCCCGCCCCGCAGGCCCAGACCGGCGCTGAGGCTGAGGCGGCTCCTGCAGCACCCGCCGCTCCCCAGCCCAAGGTGGAGCGCGCCATGCCCGAGAAGCGCGAGGACTATTCCAAGTATCAGACCTCGCGCGAGAATCTGCCCGGCGAGGCTGCCAACCGCGCCGCCTCACAGGGCGCGTCGCAGAAGGCTCCCACCCAGCCCGTCAAGGCCGGTCCGCGCATCAATCGCAACGATCCCTGCCCCTGCGGTTCGGGCAAGAAGTATAAGAACTGTCATGGCCGCGGTCTCTGAGATGTGACTCAGCCGGCAGCGACAGCACCGCTTTTTTAATCTAAAGTCTGACCCCCCTCATCCCCCGTGCGCTCTGCCGCGGGGAGAAGGGAGGTCAGATTTTTTTTGCGCGATTTATTGCGGTGAGGGTTGTTTATTTGCCAATCTTATACTATCTTTGTGGGCAAATCACCCATAGAGACAATCCCATGAACGAAATAGACTCAGCCTCCACCGTGTCACGTCTGCGCCACATCATGTCGCTGCGCCACCTGTCCCAGCGCGGACTGGCCGGCCTGCTGGGCATAGACCCCTCCAATCTCTCGAAAGTGCTCACGGGCAAGCAGCCCTTCACACGCGGACTCGTGAACCGTATCGTGGCCGATCTGGGCATATCGAAACACTGGCTCCTGACAGGGGAGGGGACACCCTATGAGAAGTCGCCCGTGGCCGGCGAGATAGAGATAGCCGCCCCGTTGCTCCCCGCGCGCCAGAGCGAGGGGACCCCGGTCTACGACCTTGACGTCACGGCCGGCTGCCGCCACCTCGAGGAGCTGTTTGGCGAGGTGCGGCCTGTAGGCACCATCAAGCTGCCCGGGGTGTCGTTCGACTCCAACATCGTGCGCGTGAGGGGCGACTCGATGACCCCCCGCATCATCAACGGCGGCTATGTGGCCATCCGCCCCATCCGCGACAGCCGCAACATATTCTGGGGACAGATATATGTGGTGGAGCTCGAGGACTACCGTATGGTCAAGTATCTGCGCCGCCATGCCGACCCCGACAAGGTGATACTCCACTCCGACAATCCCATGTATGACGACATGGATGTGGCCCGAGCCGACATCCGCGCCCTCTATCTGGTGGAGACCATCATCAACTACGAGCCCCAGCTCTAAGCCACTGCGTCCACTACACTAACCCACCGATAACACAATGCTTGTCAAGACACACGGCGCCGCCGTCCAAGGCATAGACGCCATAATGGTGACCATCGAGGTGGCGGCTCGCCCGGGAGCCGCTTTCTCGCTCGTCGGCATGCCCGACACGGCCGTGCGCGAGAGCTATCAGCGCGTGCTCTCCGCCATCACCCAGAGCGGCTTCTCGTGGCCGCGGCGCAATATGGTGGTCAATCTCTCGCCGGCCGATGTGCGCAAGGAGGGAGCGGCCTATGATCTGCCCATCGCCGTGGGTATCCTCGCCGCCTGCGAGCAGATACGCTGTGTGAGGCCGCCCGAGGATTTTCTCATCATGGGCGAACTCTCGCTCGACGGCACCGTGCTCCCCGGGCGCGGCGTGCTCCCCATGGCCATCAAGGCCCGCTCCGAGGGATTGAAGGGGATGATCGTGCCGCGCGGCAATCTTGCGGAGGCGGCGGTGGTCAACAATCTTGACGTCTATGGCGTGTCGTCGCTGCGCGAGGTGATAGACTTCCTCACCGGGGCCATTGACCTCGAGCCCGAGCGCTCGGACACACGCGCCGAGTTTGCCAAGGCGTCGCAGGTGTTTGACTGCGATTTCTCGGAGGTCAAGGGTCAGGCCGGGGTGAAGCGCGCCCTCGAGGTGGCGTGTGCCGGTGGCCACAACATCCTCATGGTGGGCCCTCCCGGATCGGGCAAATCCATGCTGGCCAAACGCATCCCCACCATCTTGCCGCCGCTTACCCTCCACGAGGCCCTCGAGACCACCAAGATCCACTCCGTGGCCGGTACGCTGCGCGGGGGATCCCGGCTCATGACCTCGCGCCCCTACCGCTCGCCCCATCACACCATCTCGCCCGTGGCCCTCGTGGGCGGAGGGTCCAATCCCATGCCGGGCGAGATCTCGCTGGCCCACAACGGAGTGCTGTTTCTGGATGAGTTTCCCGAGTTTTCGCGCTCGGTGCTCGAGGTGATGCGTCAGCCGCTCGAGGACCGTCACATCACCGTGTCGCGTGCCCGCTACACCATCGACTATCCCGCGGGCTTCATGCTCGTGGCCAGCATGAACCCCTGTCCGTGCGGCTACTACACCCATCCCACCCGCGCCTGTACATGCGCGCCGGGAGCCGTGCAGCGTTACCTCGGACGCATCTCCGGCCCTCTGCTCGACCGCATAGACCTCCATATCGAGATAGAGCCCGTGGGGTTTGACGACATGGCATCTGCCGCCCCTGCAGAGAGCTCGGCCTCCATCCGGCAGCGCATCATAGCGGCGCGCGAGGTGCAGCAGGAGCGATTCAAGGACCACCCCGGCATCTACAGCAATGCCCAGATGAGCTCGCGTATGCTGCGTCGATATGCGTGGCCCGACGCGCAAGGGCTCGCCATGCTCAAGGAGCGCATAGAGCGGCTCGACATGAGCGCCCGCGCCTTCGACCGCATCCTGCGAGTGGCGCGCACCATCGCCGATCTCGAATACTCGGCCACCCTCCCCCTGCGCGAGGCAGCCTCCGCCCCCGTCCAGCCCCGTCACATCACCGAAGCCATCGGCTACCGCACCCTCGACCGCGCCTCCTACGGCAAACTGACCCTCCCGTAAACCCTGCGCTGAAGCTCGGGCCCTTGACAAAAATTTTTTTGTACCGGAGGTGAGCTTCAGCGAGCCCTAACCTAAAAGTAAAATGGCAAAATACTGGTCCGGAAACAATCGTGCCCCTTGGCATGATTACAAGCAGCGGCAGATCTATCACATCACCCTCATGAAGCGCCATGGGGTGATGGCCTTCGGCTCGATTGCCGGCGACTGGCGGCTCCCTCCCGGCACCTATGGCCGCTCCTACACCCAAGCATCCACGCTTGGCTCCATTATCAAGGGGTGCCTCAGAGATATTTCTGCCATCCATCCCTCCCTTAGGATCTACCAGTATGCCTTGATGCCCGACCACATCCATATCCTGCTCTCAGTCGAGGCTCCGCTCGACGATGTTGTCGGCCACATGATCGGCGCCTTCAAAGTGCTCGTCAATAAAAGGGCAAATATCGAAATGGTGTTTGAGAAAGGTTTCAACGACCAGATATTGACGACAAGGCGTAGCCTCAATGTCATCTACAGCTATCTTCGCGACAACCCCTACCGGCTCGCTGTCAGACAGGCTAATCCCGACCATTTCAGCCGCATCAATCAGATCCGTATAGACGGCGGTCTCTATCAGGCATATGGCAATCTGCATCTGTTGAGCCATCCTTTCAAAGAGCAGGTGGTGATCCATCGGGCCGATGACGATGTCAAGAGGACGACTGACCGTGAGAGATGGCTCCACACCGGGGCCAATGGAGGCACACTCGTCTCTCCGTTTA
>CAZAWC010000055.1:3764-15153 GCA_964488595.1 uncultured Staphylococcus sp.
TCGCTGTGTCTGCGCATGAATTCACTCGCCAAAACCATCGCCAACGATAACTATCTGTAACCTCCCAACCATCATCATACCATGCCACGCAATCTATTGGGCCGATATGTATGGCTCATCGACACTATCCGGCGCCACGGGTCCATCACCCGGGCCAAGCTCGACGAGCTGTGGCGACGCTCTCCCGTCTCCGATGGCGCGCCACTGCCCCGCCGCACATTCTACAACTATCGCGGGGCTATCGAAGAGCTCTTCAACATCACCATAGAGTGCGACCCCGTGACATATGAGTATTCCCTATCCACTCCCGGCGGCCAGCGCGCCGAGGGGATGACCGACTGGCTGCTCAATTCGGCCGCGATGAGCAATGTGCTCGCCAGCGTGTCCGATGCCTCAGGCCGCATCTTCCTCGAGGATGTCCCGTCGGCTCGCACATATCTCTCGCAGGTGGTCACCGCCGTGCGCGAGCGCCGTGCCCTCAGATTCACCTATCGCCCATACACCCGCTCCACTCCCACCAAGGGGGTGGGGCTCGAGCCATATTTCCTCAAGATATTCCGCCAGCGCTGGTATGTCACCGGGCGCAACACAGCCGATGGCCGCATCAAGACCTATGCCCTCGACCGCATGGAGGATGTGACGGTGGCCGACACCACCTTCGAGCCCGACCCGACATTTGATGCCGACGAGTATGTGCGCGATTCATTCGGCATCATCTTCACTCAGGGCGAGGCCAAGGAGGTGGTGCTCCGCACCGACCCGCGTCAGGCCAAGTATCTGCGGGCATTGCCCATCCACCACTCCCAGCGCGAGAGCATCCACGACAGCTATTCGCTGTTCCACCTGCGGCTGCGCCTCACCGACGACTTCATACAGGAGATCCTCTCCCTCGGCCCGAGGGTCACGGTCCTCTCGCCTCCAGAGCTGAGGGCCATGGTGGTAAGCTCGCTTAAGGAGACGCTACGTCTCTATAAATGACCTAACCGCCTGTCCCGTGGCCATCTCGGTCGGGGACAGGCGGCAACCTTAAAAACTATATAAATATAAAGAGTAGAAATCCTCTGTTCGTGAGTCGTCAGCAAGCGGGGGCTATCGCCATTCCGGCCGGGATAAGCATGCAGCCATAATCGGCTATCTCGTCGGCGCCCCCGATATTCATCAGCACGCTTGCGCTGATGATGAAGACCACTTCGAGCACGAGGGCGGCCACGAGCGCCGTGCGGGTGACCGGAGGAGTGTGGAACACCAAGTGGCATCCGGCCCATGTGATGAGAATGGCGGGCACCGACACGGCCAGCAGGATCATTATAGTGCCCCAGCCCGAGAGATAAGGCATAGCCAGATCCACGCCGACGTTATAGAGCAGCCCGCTACCACCGCCTGCCATCATGCAGATCATCCCGGCGAGGATGCAGAGGGCCACCATCACGCAGGCGAATGCCAGCACGCCCGTGCAGAATCCGAAGAATCCCATGGTGCACACGCCTATCATCCTGATGGTGGTGTTGAAGAATCCCGATGCCGACGACAGGCTGTCCATCACGGTCTGGCCTACATTGCCCACGGTGATGGGCTCGCCTTGCATCTCGAGGATCTGGCGGGTGTTGCGCGCCGGGGGTATGATGATCCATGCTATGATGTAGACTATGGCGCAGGGCATGAAGAATGTGGTGCAGGCGATGATCACGGCGAGGATGCGCATGGCGGTGACGTTCCACCCCGTGTAGAGCCCGAGGCCCGCGAGCACACCGCCGAACACCTTGTCGCGCTCGTCGCGGTAGAGCCGTTTGCGCGGATGCTCGCAGTAGGGGGGAGGTGTGGCCATTTTGGGCGACTCCGTCCCGTCGGGCGACAGCTGGTCAGGGCGTCCCATGGTCTCTATCACGCGGTTCACGTCTGTCCGCCCTATCACTTGGCCCGAGGCGGTCCACTCGTCAAAGAGTTCGCGGATGCGGCTCTCGATGTCGCTCACTATCTCCTTGCCCTCATTGCCGGGGAAGGCTTCGCGCAGCTGTGTGAGATAATTGTTGAGGAGATCATAGGCGTCCTCGTCTATGTAGAATATCTTGCCGTCGATGTTGGCGGGAAAGGCTTTTTTCATAATTCGTTATTCTGAGGTTTTGAGTATTGTGACTGAGCGGGATATTTCGTCCCACGAGATGGAGAGCTGGGTGAGGAACTCGAGCCCCAGCGGAGTGATGGAGTAGTACTTGCGGGGAGGCCCTTGCGACGACTCTTCCCATCGGTAGGAGAGGAGCCCGTCGTTTTTCAGACGGGTCAGTAGCGGGTAGAGGGTCCCCTCCATCACTATCAGATGTGCCTCCTTGAGCTTGGCTATCATCTCCGAAGCATAGGCATCGCCTCGCTTCAGCAACAGCAGCACGCAGAACTCAAGCATACCCTTGCGCATCTGGGACTTCAGGTTGTCTATGTTCGTTGGCATGGATTGATGTGTTGTTTGGTTGACGTTGCAAAGGTAAGTGGTTTTATAGTACCTTGCAATACATAGTACTTGAAATTAACAGAATTTAAGAAAATATGCTCTCCATGGAGAAATATTTTTTCAAATTGTTGCCAAAATATTTTGTAGTATGGAATAATGTTCCTAATTTTGTATCGAAAACAAATTGATGAACCCTGCTGTGGCTTCAGGCCAACGGCTTTAACAGAATAGATATATGAATAATTATAAAAATAAATTCAATGCGTATATTCACAAAGAAGACTCTCAAGGAGTATGCCGAACTTCATGCTGATGTGAAGGTGGCTCTGCAAGACTGGATTGAAACAGTTGAAAAGGCCGTTTGGACAAAATTTGCAGACATCAAGCAGACATTTAATAGTGTCGATAACGTAGGCAACCAGCATTATGTTTTTAACATAAAAGGTAACGACTACAGACTTGTTGCGGTGGTTTTATTCAAGCCGCAATTCATGTACGTAAGATTCATTGGAACCCACAGCGAGTATGACAGGATAAAAGACTGTTCGGTACTTTAGCTTCATTAGGAAGGAATTATTATTATGACAAAGATTGAGAATGAGGCCCAGTATGAATGGGCGGTAGCGCGAGTGGAGGAACTGCTCCGGATCGTCACCGACGATATGTCGGAGACCGATCCCGCGTATATCGAACTGAATCTGCTCTCCAATCTTGTGGCTGACTATTCCGACGAGCATTATGACCTTGGAAAACCGTCATTGACAGACGTCATCAAACTCAGGATGTATGAGATGGGACTCACCCAGGCTGCGCTCGCCCGGATGCTGAATGTGAGCCCGTCGCGCATATGCGAGTATCTCACCGGCAAGAGCGAGCCCACTATGCGTGTGGCGCGCGACATAAGCCGCAAGCTCGACATTGACCCCGCCATCGTGCTCGGGGTGTGAGCCGATTCAATCACCGAGAAAGAAAATGACCGACCCCCGGTGGCGCTGTGAGAGGCGCTCCGGGGGTCGGTGGTGTCAGTGTCAGTGGTGAGGCGGGGAGATCAGAGGAGTTGCTGCGCCTTCTGCTCGGAGACGGTGGCGTCGATGACAGCCACCGAGATGAGGTTGAGGATGTCGCGCACCTCCGCATCCACGTTGATGAAGTGGATGGGCTTGTTCAGACCCAGCTGGATCGGGCCGATGCTCTCGCCCACGCCCATCTCGAGCATGATGCGGTATGCGGCATTGGCGGCCGAGAGGTTGGGGAACACAAGGGTGTTGACATCCTTCCCCTTGAGGCGGTTGAAGGGGAACACCTTGTCGCGCACAGGGGTGTTGAAGGCATAGTTGATCTGCATCTCGCCGTCGATGGCCAGATCGGGGTTGAGGGCGTGCATGCGGTCCACGACATTGTGCACCTTGCGACACTCATCCTCGTTGTTGGAGCCGAAGTTGGAGTATGACACGAGGGCCATCACGGGGTCGTGGGCAAAGAACTTGACGGCGTCGGCCGTGAGGCGGGTGATGTCATAGAGGGTCTCCTCGTCGGTGGTGCCGTTGATCATGGTGTCGGCGAGGAAGTAGGTGCCCTTCGAGGTCTCGAGCACATGCAGCGTGGCAAAGTGGTTGAAGCCATCGCGGATGCCCACCACCTCGGTGGCGATGCTGGCGGCCTGATTGTTGGCCGAGCGGATGCCCGAGATGAAGGCGTCGGCATCGCCGTTCTCCACCATCATCATGCCGAAGTAACTGCGCTCGAACATCTTCTCGAGCGCGCTCTCGAAGTTCTCGCCCTGACGCTGGCGCTTCTCGGCCAGCATGCGTGCATAGCGCTCGCGGCGCGGCGCCTCGCGGTCGTGGCGAAGGTTGACGATCTCGATGCCCGAGATGTCGAGCCCGAGGCGGGCGGCGCGCTTGGCGATCATCTCCTCGTTGCCCAGCAGCAGAGGTATGCAGAGGCCGTCGCCGGCTGCCAGCGTGGCGGCGCGGAGCATGTTGTCCGTATTGGCGTCGGCAAACACCACACGCTTGGGGTTGGCGCGGGCGGCCTCGTTGATGCGGCGGGTAAACTTGCGGTCGTTGCCCTTGAGGCGGAGCAGTTTCTCGTCATATGCGTCCCAGTCCTCGATGGGGCGGCGGGCCACACCGCTGTCCATGGCGCCGCGGGCCACTGCGGGCGACACGGCCGTGAGCAGACGGGGGTCAAACGGAGTGGGCACGATATACTCGCGGCCAAACTTGAGATTGGCCCTGCCCACGGCGGCATTGACCACCGGGGGCACCGGTTTGCGGGCTATCTCGGCGATAGCCTTCACGGCATATATCTTCATGGTCTCGTTGATCTCCGAGGCGCCGCAGTCCAAAGCTCCGCGGAATATGTAGGGGAATCCGAGCACATTGTTGATCTGGTTGGGATAGTCCGAGCGGCCCGTGGCCATGATGAGGTCGGGGCGGCTGGCGGTGGCCACCTCATAGGCTATCTCAGGGTCGGGGTTGGCGAGGGCAAACACTATGGGGCGCGGGGCCATCGACTTGATCATCTCGGGGGTCACCACATCCTTGACCGACAGGCCGAGGAACACGTCGGCATCCTTCATCGCCTCGGCCAGAGTGGTGATGGGGCGCGAGGTGGCGAAGAACTGCTTCTGCTTGTTGAGGTCGGTGCGCTTGTCCGAGATGACACCCTTCGAGTCGCACATCACCACGTTCTCCTTCTTCACGCCCAGAGCCATGTAGAGCTTGGTACAGCTCACGGCTGCCGCGCCGGCGCCGTTGACCACGAGGCGGATCTCGTCGATCTTCTTGCCCTGAATCTCAAGGGCGTTGAGCAGGCCGGCGGCCGAGATGATGGCCGTGCCGTGCTGGTCGTCGTGCATCACGGGGATGTCGAGCTCCTCCTTGAGGCGTGTCTCTATCTCGAAACACTCGGGGGCCTTGATATCCTCGAGGTTGATGCCGCCGAATGTCGGCCCCAGAGCCTTGACGATGGAGATAAACTTGTCGGGATCCTTCTCGTCTACCTCGATGTCGAAGCAGTCAAGACCGGCAAAAATCTTGAACAGCAGAGCCTTGCCTTCCATCACGGGCTTGCCGGCCAGCGCGCCGATATTGCCCAGACCCAGCACGGCGGTGCCGTTTGAGATCACGGCCACGAGGTTGCCCTTGTCGGTATAGTCATAGACCTTGTCGGGGTTATCCTTGATGTCGAGACACGGATAGGCCACGCCGGGCGAGTAGGCCAGCGCCAGATCGGCCTGAGTGGCGTATGGTTTGGTGGGGATTACTTCGATTTTTCCGGGGCGCGGATACTTGTGATAGTCCAGCGCCTCCTGTTTGGTGACTTTTGCCATATTTCGTTGAGGTATTAGTTTTGTCGGTAGGATTTTTCAGCCGATATGCAAAGTTAGCCATTATTTGTGGAAACGAGGAAAATATTATTGAAAAATTCGGGTTAAATCCCTATCTTTGCACCCCAAACCTCAAGCCATGAAATCAGCATTTCTCTCTCTGCTCATCCTCCTGACAGCTTCGTTCCCCCTGCGTGCGGTGGCCGACGCCACCCTCCCCGAGCCATCCGTGGTGATGGAGCGCAGCGCCGATGTGGCGGCCTACTTCATGAACGCCTATCCCGACGTCGGTGCCACCAGCAATGTCGGCGGCAAGGTGCGCTCGTCCAAGATATGGACGCGCAGCGTCTTCTATGAGGGTCTCCTCAACCTGTGGCGCGAGGACCCGCGCCCCGAGTGGCTCGACTACACGGTGCGATGGGGCGAGTATCACAAGTGGGTATCGTCGTCCGACACCGAGGCCAAGGCCCATAATGCCGACTACCAGTGTTGCGGACAGAGCTATCTGCAGCTCTATATGCTCGAACCCTCGCGCACCGAGCGCATGGCCCACATCAAGATGCGCATAGACGACATGATGGCCACCGGGCGCGTCAACTTCTGGACATGGATCGACGCCATACAGATGAGCATGCCCGTCATGGCCATGCTGGGCGACATCACCGGCGACACCTCCTACTGGACACGCATGTACGAGCTCTATGCCTACACCCGCGACATGCAGGGAGGCTCAAAGAAGGGGGGTGGCTCGCCGCTCTTCAACACCGCGACAGGCCTGTGGTACAGGGACTATCAGTTTGATCCTCCCTACCGCGACCTCACCGACCCGACGGCCGACTGCTACTGGAGCCGCGGCAACGGGTGGGTCTACATGGCTCTGGCGCGCGTCATGCAGTTTACGCCGGCCTCCGAACTCCACCGGCCCGACTATGAGGCCGACTTCAAGGCCATGAGCGAGGCCCTGCTGGCGCTGCAGCGCACCGACGGGTCGTGGAACGTGAGTCTCCACGCCCCCTCCAACTTTGGCTCGCCCGGCAGCGAAGGCCCCGAGATGACAGGCACACCCCTCTTCTTGGGCGGCATGGCTTGGGGCGTGCGCACAGGTCTGCTCGACCGTGCCACCTATCTCCCCGCCATAGCGCGCGGATGGGAGGCCATGGCGGCCGCCGTGCGTCCCGACGGCTCGGTGGGCTATCTGCAGGGCACAGGCTCCAAGCCCGAGGACGGCGGCCCCGTCACCTATCTCTCGCAGCCCGACTTCGAGGACTTCGGCATAGGCTGCTGGCTGTGGGGTGCCGCCGAGATCCATGCCCTCGCCGCACAGCTCGCCGCCGGGAGCGGCATCGATGGCATCGTGGCCGCCCCGGCCCCTGACGCCGACCGGCTCTACGACCTCTACGGGCGCCCCGTCGCCGCCCCCGTGCGCGGGCAGCTGTATATCCGCCCGGGCCAAGGGGTGTTCCTCCAGCGCTGAATCTGACATTTTTATTGATAATTTACAACCAAGGAATATACAGGAATCTCACATGAGACAATCTATCCAATGGCTCGCGTCGATAGCGCTGAGCCTCACTGTCGCCGGTCAGGCCTCGGCCGAAGCCCCGGCGGGATATTACTCGACATGCGAGGGCAAGAAGGGGGCCGCGCTGCTCTCTGCCCTCTGCGACAAGATAGGCTCGCACACCGACGTGGGCTATGACGGACTCTGGAATGTCTACAAGACCTCTGACGTCCGCGCCAACGGCAAGGTGTGGGATATGTATTCGACCAAGGAGTGGACCGTGGGGCAGGAGCATTGCGGCAACTACTCATATGTCGGCGACTGCATCAACCGCGAGCACTCCATGCCCAAGAGCTGGTTCAGCGAAGGGTCGCCCATGAAGAGCGACGCCTTCCACGTCTATCCCACCGACGGCAAGGTCAACGGCCAGCGCAGCAACTACCCCTACGGCGAGTGTTCGGGAGGCACCACCCTCCCGTCTCACGGCTCGGTCCGCGCCTTGGGTCGCCTCGGCACATCGACCTTCCCCGGCTACACGGGCAAGGTCTTCGAGCCCGACGACGAGTATAAGGGCGACTTCGCGCGCACCTACTTCTACATGGCCGCGTGCTACAACACCAAGATCAAGGGCTGGAGCTCCGACATGCTCGCAGGCAATTCCTATCCCGCCTTCAAGCAGTGGGCCATCGACCTGCTGCTCAAGTGGCACCGGCAAGACCCCGTGAGCCCCAAGGAGACGGCGCGCAACGAGGCTGTCTATGCCCATCAGCACAACCGCAATCCCTTCATCGACTATCCCGACATGGTCGAGCATATCTGGGGCGACGACACATCCACCGGCTGGAGCTCCACCGGCACTCCCCGCGCCACCATCGCCACCCCTGTGTCAGGCTCGACGATCGACATGGGTCTCTGCGGCAAGGGGGTGACCCGCGAGCAGGTAGTGGTGGTCAAAGGCTCCAACCTCACGGAGGCTGTCACGGTCAGCGTGAGCGGAACGGGATTCTCGGCATCCGCCACCTCGCTTGCAGCCTCGGCTGTCAATGCGGCCGACGGCGCCCCCCTCACACTGCGCTATCTGGCCTCAGCGGCCACCACCTCGACCGGTACGCTCACCCTCCGCTCGGGCGACGCCCTCTCCACCGTCACGCTCAAGGCAACCGCTGTCGACGGCATCCCGGCCCTCGACGCTCAGAATGTCAGCGAGGTGTCGTTTGACGCGCGCTGGGTGAGTCTCGACCCTGCCGGCACCACCTATCAGCTCCACGTCTCGCAGTCGGGCACCGAGCTTCAGGGCTATCCTGTGGCCGTCCAGGCAGCCGACGAGCGTCACACGGTGGCTTCCCTCACCCCCGGCACCACCTATTTATATTGGCTCACCTCTCCCGCCGGGCTCACGAGCAACCGTGTCGAGGTGACCACCGCGCTCCCCGTCCCCTCCATACAGTATCTCTTTGACGGCGATCTCTACTTCACCTCCGAGCCCGGCGTGCCCTCTGATGCCGCCGAGTTGCTCATCGACACCGACAATATCGACTCGCCCATCGTGCTCTCCGTCTCCGCTCCCTTCGAGCTCAGTTCCGACCGCCAGCACTGGGCCGTCTCCCTCTCCCTCGCCGACGAGCAGGACCGCTTCTATCTCCGTCTCAATGCCTCGGCCGCCGGCACCTACAGCACCCCTCTCGTGGCCACCGCCGGCGATTATGTCTATGACGACGTCACTGTCGAGGGCGTGTGTGCCTCGGTGCCCACATTCCTCGAGACATTCGAGGAGCCCTCGTCGCTGAGCAGCTACAACGGCGGCCTCTATCAGGGCTCGGCGTGTGCGTGGACCTTCACCCGTGCCCTCGTCGGCTCTGATGCCCGCGACCGCCACTCGGGCGGACAGGGCGCACGCCTCTCCAACAAGACCGGCGAGACCAGCGGCATAGCCATGGCCGAGCCCCGCATGCACGGCATAGGCCGCGTCAGCTTCATGGCCAAGGCATGGAGCGGTGAGGAGGGTGACCTCGCGCTCGAGGTCAGCACCGACGGAGGCAGCACATGGAACACCGTCAGGACATTTGCCGTAGGCTCCGAGGCGTGGACCGAATGTGCCGCCACCGTCAACGAGACCGGCACCGCCCGCATCCGCATCATGCGCCTGTCGGGCAAACGCATCTCCATCGACGACATCGAGATGACAGACTATGCCCTCTCGGCCGTGGCCGAGCTCGACTATCACGGCTGGGATGCCTACTGCCTCGATGGCGAGCTGATCATCGACAACGCCTCGCAGCAGCCCATCGACGTGGCCGTGACATCGGTGTCAGGAGCCGTGTGGCACACCGGCACCCTCCGTCCCGGCACTCTCGCTCTCGATCTCCCCGCCGGTGTCTACATGGTCACCTCCGGCGGATTCAGCCGCAAGGTGGTGGTGAGATAAGATTGGTTTTAACTTAAAATCTGTTAAACAGACGGACACCGGTGAAAATATCGGTGTCCGTCTTGCTACCCTTAGCAGGGAAATGATTAACTTTGTACAAATTTGAACACGAATGGCCGAGAACCTCTATCAGCGCGTTGACACCGTAAAGGCCAAGGCGCGCCTTCTGACCGAGCGTTACCGGGCGTTGAGGCAGGCCAAGGAGAGTGCAGATGCCCGCATAGCGGAGCTCACCGCCGAAGTGGCCTCGCTGCACGACCTGCTGGCCCGGCGCGACCGCGAGATAGAACGCCTCAAGATGGCCTCGGTGCTCGCGCCCGATCATCGCGAGGTGGAGCGTACACGGACATTCATTTCAGATTTAGTGCGCGAAATCGACAAGTGTATCGCGCGGTTAAGCATCTGATGAACACTGACCGCATCATCAACATATCTATCCGCATAGCCGATCAGCCGCGTATCCCTCTGCGCATCCCGCGCGATCAGGAGGATATAGTGCGCCGGGCCGAGGCAAACGTCAACGAGCTTTGGCAGAAATGGTCGGCGATGGACGAGTTCAGCGACAAGTCATCCACGGAGATTCTTGCCATGGTGACATTCAGGTTTGCCCAGCTCTACTTCGGCAACCTCGAGGCCTCGCAGCAACTCGACGCCACACTGGCATCGCTCGAGGGGGAGTTTGATACCCTGCTCCTCGAGGATATAAGGCCGGAAGCACCGGTCACCGACCCGGACCCATCAGCCCCGGCCGGCGACTGAACGCCACGAGCAGCCGCGCGCATACGCCGCCGCCCGATTTCGAGCACGATCATCCCGCTCCCTCTCACCCCCGCTCGCGGGGATGGGCCCGACGGGGTGAAGCGTGTTTTTTTATTATACATCCATTCATCTCAAAACCCACATCCATCATCCCCATCACTTATCACAATGAACGCAATATTACTCATAGCCGTGGCCCTCGTCGGCGTTATCGCCGGAGCCCTCGTGCTGTTGCTGTGGCAGAAATCTAATGCCCGTTCCAGCGCGCGGACCATCGTCGAGGAAGCCCGCCGCGAGGCCGAGGTGATCAAGAAAGACCGCCTGCTCGAGGCCGAGAAAGAAGAGATACGCATCAAGGCCGAGGCCGACAAGGAGGCCCGCCAGCGCCTGCAGAAGGTGCAGAACGAGGAGCAGAAGATCAAGCAGCGCCAGAATCAGCTCAACCAGCAGCAGAGCGAGAACAACCGCGCCCGCAACGAGAACGAGGCCCGCGCCCGCGAGCTGGAGGCTCAGGGACAGGTGCTCGAGTCGCGCTCGGACGAGCTCGACAAGCTCACCCGCTCAGCCCGCGAGACCCTCGAGCATATCTCGGGCCTCTCGAGCGAGGAAGCCAAGGAGAAGCTCGTGGAGAGCCTGCGCGACGAGGCCAAGACAGCCGCCGCAGCCTATATCCACGACATCATGGACGAGGCCAAGATGACAGCCAACAAGGAGGCCAAGCGCATCGTGGTGCAGAGCATCCAGCGTCTGGCCACAGAGACCGCCATCGAGAACTCGGTGACGGTGTTTCACATAGACTCGGACGAGATCAAGGGCCGCATCATCGGCCGCGAGGGGCGCAACATACGTGCCCTCGAGGCTGCCACCGGCATAGAGATCATCGTCGACGACACCCCCGAGGCCATCGTCCTGTCGGGCTTTGACCCC
>CAZAWC010000056.1:0-15136 GCA_964488595.1 uncultured Staphylococcus sp.
CCAGATACTGTGCCTGCATTTTGAATATACCTGCCTGGGCAAGGAACGCTCGGAAACGCTTCTCGGGATTGCCGGCGAGCCAGTAGGTGGAGAATCCTCCATAGCTTGCACCGGTGGCGCCGATATGCTCCTTGTCGATATAGGGATACTGCTTCATGTAGTCGATGGCGGCGAGATAGTCGCGCATGTTCTGACCGCCGTAGTCGCCCGAAATCTGGGCGTTCCATTCGGTGCCGAATCCGGGGAGGCCGCGGCGGTTGGGGGCCACGACCACATATCCGTTGGCTGCCATGAGGGCAAAGTTCCAGCGATAGCTCCAGAACTGGCTGACGGCCTGCTGCGGGCCACCCTGCAGATAGAGGATGGCGGGATATGTCTTGGTGGAGTCGAAGTCCTGAGGATAGATGGCCCACACGAGCATCTCCTTGCCGTCGGTGGTGGGCACTGTCTTGGCCTCAACGGTGGGCATGCGCAGCGACGAGAGCAGCTCGGTGTTGACGTCGGAGATCTGCTTCACCTCACCCTCGGCGCTGACGTGGAACACCTCGTTGGGGTAGAGCATCGAGTGGCGCAGTGTGACGAGCGACCCGTCGGCCACAGGGGCGAGGGCGGCATAGTCGCACACGCCGTCGGCCACGGTCTTGACCTCGCATGTGGCGGTGTCGATGCTGAATATCGGGGTGACGCCACCCTTGGCTGCTATGAAATAGATGCTCTTGCCCGAGGGGGCCCAAGCGATGTTGTCGACGGTATAGTCCCACTCGGCCGTGAGGTCGCGCTTGGTGCCTGATGCCATGTCGAGCACGAAGATGCGGTTCTTGTCGCTCTCATATCCGTCACGTTCCATCGAGAGCCATGCCAGCGTGTTGCCGTCGGGCGAGAATGTGGGGTTGATGTCATAACCCATCATCCCCTCGGTGAGGCAGCGGGTCTGCTTGTCGGCGAGGGTATAGAGGAACAGGTCCGAGTTGGTCGAGACGGCATAGTCCACGCCGCTCTTCTTACGCGAGGTGTAGACGAGGCTCTTCGAGTCGGGAGCCCATGCAAACTGCTCCATGCCGCCGAAGGGGCGCATCGGCGACTCGAATCTCAGCTCGTCGGCCATGATATCCTCGAGGTCGGTCACCTTCTTGCCGTCAAACGAGCCCACGAACGGATGGGGGATCTCGGTGATCCATTCGTCCCAGTGCTTGTACATCAGGTCGTCGATCACGCGGCCTGTGGCCTTGGGGAGATCGGGATATATCTCTGACGCCTCGCGCGCATATTTCACTGTCGAGACCACGATGATCTTCTCGCCGTCGGGCGACACGAGAAATCCCTCCACGCCTTTTTCCACATCGCTGGCTTGGGTGCGTCCCGAGCCGTCGGCGTTCATGGTGAAGATCTGCGGCTTGCCGTCCACGGGATAAGTGAAGGCTATCCTGTCGCCCCCGGCCAGCCAGCAGAAGTTGCCCTCGCTCGAGGGGGTGCGGGTGACGCGGTTGAGCTCCGTGCCGTCTATGTTCATCACATAGAGGTCGGCGTTGCTTTTGTTTTCCTCGACGCTCTCGTAGGAGATGGCGAAGAGCACTTTCTTACCGTCGGGCGACACCTTGACGTCGCTCACGCGGCCGAGAGCCTCGAGGGCGTCGATGTCAAAGATTCCGGTCTCGCTTTTGAAGTCGGGCTTGTCGATGATCTTGCCCTCGTCGCCGTTGGCGTCGGCATTGCAGGCTCCGAGCGCAGCGGCCAGTCCTGCCGTGAGAATCATGGTCTTGAAGTTCATGTGTGGCTGTATATGAAAAAAATGGCGCGCCGGGGGGCGACGTGATGCTCCTCCCTGCGCGCCGTGATGGGTGTCTGATTTACTTGATGAGATACTGCGACGAGATCGACTCGTGTGTGTGGACACGCCTGATGGTGTCGGCAAAGAGCCGTGCCACAGACAGGATGGTGGCCTTCTTGCAGTTCTTGGTGAAGGGGATGGAGTTCGTAAACATCATCTCCTCGAGGGCCGAGTTGTCCACTCGCTCGGAGGCGGGGTCGCTCATGATGGCGTGCGAGCAGAGGGCCCTCACCGAGCGGGCGCCGTTGGCCTTCATCAGGTCGGCAGCCTTGGTGATGGTGCCGGCGGTGTCGACCATGTCGTCAATGATGATGACATCCTTGTCCTTGACATCGCCTATCACGGTCATGTTGGCCACCACGTTGGCCTTGGCGCGCTGCTTGTGGCACAGCACCAGAGGCACATTGAGATATTTGGCATAGTTGTTGGCGCGCTTTGCACCGCCGACGTCGGGCGAGGCTATGACGAGGTCCTTGAGCCCGAGTGTCTGGATGTAGGGGATGAAGACCGACGACGCATAGAGGTGGTCGAGGGGCACATCGAAGAATCCCTGAATCTGGTCGGCATGGAGGTCCATGGCTATCACGCGGTCCACACCGGCTGCGGTGAGCAGGTTGGCCACCAGCTTGGCGGCTATCGACACACGGGGCTTGTCCTTGCGGTCCTGACGGGCCCAGCCGAAGTAGGGCATCACGGCTACAATCGAGGCTGCTGAGGCGCGCTTGGCGGCGTCGATCATCAGCAACAGCTCCATGAGATTGTCCGAGTTGGGGAAGGTGGACTGCACGAGATACACCTCGCAGCCTCGGATCGACTCCTCGAACGATACCTCGAACTCTCCGTCGGCAAAATACTGGATGTTCATTTTGCCGAGCTCGCAGCCCAGTTCACGGCATATCTCCTCGGCCATATAGGTCGAGCGTGTGCCCGAAAAAATTTTGATTGGTGGCAGACTGTCAATCATAAGTTTATGTGGTAGTGATTGAATTTTTCCTTCGTGGTGGTCGCGCCCGCGCGGGGCCCGCTCCTGAATCACAGCGCAAAATTACGAAAAAAATAGGTTAATCCGAGAGATTTTTTCCAAAAACATCTGCCTGTCGGGCTCGATAGCCGCTATCTGCCGTTGCAACTGAGGCTTCGGACACGGCCGCGTCAGCGGCGGGTGATGCCTTTCTCGAGGAATTCGGTGAAGCGGGGTATGCTCTCGTCATATGAGAACGGCCCCGAGAGGAGCTCGCCCCGGTCGTTGACTATCACGTAGTAGGGCTGGGCGTTGGCGTTGAATTTGTATCGCTGCAGATAGCTCCACTTGTCGCCATAGGTGAGCAGGCGCACTTTCTTGCCGTTTTCTGTCACTTCCATAGGTTGGGGCAGGGGGGCTTTTTCGTCGACCATCAGCTTGACCACCACGAAGTTGTCGGCTATCATCGCCTTGACGTTCTCGTTGTCGAGCACGGCGCCCTCCATCTTGCGGCAGTTGACACAGCCGTAGCCCGAGAAGTCGATGAGCACCGGCTTGCCCTCCTCGCGTCCTATGCGCATACCCTCCTCATAGTCGTCATACTCCCTGAACGAGTTGCCATAGAGGTTGAAGTCCTGAGTGTAGAGCGGGGGCACAAAGGCGCTGACCCCCTTGAGGGGCGCACCCCACAGGCCGGGAAGCAGATAGACCGTGAGCGAGAGTGAGGCGAGGGCGAGGAAGAAACGTGTCACCCCGACGCTGCGCTCGGCCTCGGCATAGTGCGAGAAGTTGAACTGGCCCAGCAGATAGAGCCCGAGGAGAAGGAATATCACGATCCACAGTGCGAGAAACACTTCGCGGTCCAGCAGGTGCCACCCGTAGGCGAGGTCGGCCACGGAGAGGAATTTGAGCGACAGGGCGAGCTCCACAAATCCGAGCACCACCTTGAGCGTATTCATCCACCCTCCCGAGCGGGGAGCGCTCTGGAGCATGGTGGGAAACATGGCAAAGAGCATGAACGGCAGCGCGAGGGCCGTGGAGAAGCCCAGCATGCCTATGGCCGGCCCCCATACGTTGCCCATGGAGGCTGCCTCGACGAGCAGTGTGCCTATGATGGGGCCCGTGCACGAGAAGGACACGAGCGTGAGTGTAAACGCCATGAAGAAGATGGAGAGCAGGCCTGTGGTGCGCTCGGCGGTGGCATCCATGCGGTTGGCCCACGAGGAGGGGAGCTTGATCTCAAACGCGCCGAAGAACGAGATGGCAAAGATCACGAGCAGGGCGAAGAACAGCAGATTGCACACAGCCGATGTGGAAAGGGCATTGAGCGACGATGCTCCGAAGATGCCTGTGATGATGAGGCCGAGAGCCACGTAGATGACTATGATCGAGACACCATAGATGCAGGCGTCGGCTATGGAGCGCGAGCGGTCTTTGCCTTTCTTGAGGAAGAAGCTCACCGTCATGGGGATCATGGGCCACACGCAGGGTGTGAACAGGGCTACAAGCCCTCCGAGGAAACAGGTGAGGAAGATGTAGAGCAACGACTGTCCGGCGATGTCGGTGGCCGTGCCGGTGCCGTCATATGTGACCGGTGCCCACAGATCGGGCATCTGCGCGTCGGCCGCGGGGGCCACGCTGTCGGTAGTCGCGGTGAGAGTGTCGGCGGCTGTGAGCGCCTCCTCGGGCTCTGTCGCGGCGTCGGGGAGTGTCTCCTCCTTGGCCTTAGTGAGCTCGGGTGCCGCTTTCAGCTTGGCTTTGCCGGCAAATGTGAAACTCTCTCTCGAGGGGGGTATGCAGTTCTGATCATTGCATGCGCCATAACGCAGATTCACGTCGATGCTGAAATCGGGAGCCGTGGCCGTGAATCGCTGTGAGATCGTCACTGTCCCGGTCCACCACGACAGCTCCATCTCGAAAATCTCGTCCATCTGCTTGACCGGGGCCACAGACGGACGTGGCTTGCCGTCGAGCACCGCACCTTTCAGGTCGTATGATATGTCGAGCGGCTGCGGGCCCTCGCCCGAGGGGAAGTCCCACGAGTAGAGGTGCCAGCCGGGATCGACGGTCGCTGTCAGCAATATCTCTCCGCGGTCGTCCCCTTTCATCTCCATCTTGGCGGCCCACTTGACGGGCGTGAGAATCTGGGCTGAGGCGGCGAGGCAGACAGCCATCACGGAGAGGCAAACGAGTAGGAATCGACGTGTCATGTGTATTGAATGTGGTATCCGGATAAGTGAAAAACGTTGCAAAATTAGCTGTTTTTGTCCGTTTTCGGGTGTTAAAAGTGCTGAAATATCAATCTTGTGCCCCGTTTTCGATGAGATTAATCACTTTCATGCTCTCTGTGCGGGCGGTGTCGTTAGGTTTTTCGCCGGCGGCTTTACCCATAGCGGCCGCCGAGACGGGGTCGGAGGCAAGGCGCATGATGCCGTCGGCAATAGCGGCAGGGGTCATCTCCACGATGATGCCGTCCACCCCGTCGGTGATCTGATGGTGGATCACCGGGAAGTCGGTACTCACTATAGGGCGTCCGAGTATTCGGGCCTCCGCCACGGTGAGGCCAAATCCCTCGAATCTCGATGTCTGTACATAGATGTCGGCCGCTGCCATGAAGCGGTATGGGTTGGCTTGTACTCCCTCCATCACTATGTAGTCCTGTAGCCCTTCGCGGGCTATCATCTCGCGCAGCTCGGCCTCGAGCGCTCCGCCACCCACGAAGTGCCACACGAATCTGAGGCCGCGCTCTCGCAGCATGGCGGCGGCACGGATGGCGAGGTCATAGCCTTTCTCACGCGTGAGTCGTCCCACGGTCACTATCCTCAGCGTCTCTCCGTGGGCGAAAGGGGGGTCGACGCGAGCCATGTCGCGGATCACGGCGGGGTTGAGGATGTCATAGACTGTGGTGACGGGCGCCTCGGGGGTGATGAAACCCTCCTCGCGGATTCTCGAGGCGAGGATATCCGACACGGGGACGATCCTGTCATAGCGGGCATAGAACGGGGCGCAGAACGCCGGCCTGTAGCCGGCCTCTCCGAGGTCTGCATTCACCCAGCAGTATTTACGCCGGGCGGTCACCTTGTCGGCCACGAAAAATGTCGGGAAGCCTTGATGATAGGCAATTGCCACATCCCACTCCCCCTCGAGCTGTGGCAGATGGCGCCCCACTGTGTGCCAGTGCGTCTCAGCGCCGTGTCTGTGAGGGGGGATGCGCAGCGCGAGCGAGAACAGCAGCCGCCTCATACGGCCGGTGAAGCCCCCCTCGGGGGGACGGTAGGTGACCGTCTTCACCCCGTGGGGGACAAGGTTGCTGAAGAGTCCGCCCTCGGCACGGAGCATGAGGGTGATGTCATAGCCCCTGTCTGCGAGAAACGGGAGCAGGGACACGAGGCTTTTCTCGGCTCCCCCGCAGGTGAGGGAGTCCATCACTATCAGTACTTTTGGCTTGACGGACATGATTCAGATAAGGATGTGAGGGGGGTCAGAGGGCTGCGATCACCTCGATCTCTACGAGCACACCCTTGGGGAGGTCGCGCACAGCCACGGCCGAGCGGGCGGGGAAGGGGGGTGTGAAGAATGAGGCATAGACCTCGTTCATCGGGGCGAAGTTGTCCATGTCGGAGAGGAATACGGTGGTCTTGACAACATTGTCGAGTGTCGTGCCTGCCTCGTTGAGGAGGGCTGCGACGTTGGCAAGAGCCTGCTCGGTCTGTGCCTTGATGCCTCCGGGCACTTCGCCGTTGGCGGGATTGACAGGGATCTGACCTGAGCAGAACACGAGATTGCCGGCCTTGATGGCTTGGCTGTAGGGGCCGATGGCTGCGGGGGCAGCTGTGGTGGCGATAACCTGTTTCATGATACTGATAATTAAAAAATAGATGAGATATGTTATGAGTGTTGAGGATCGGCTGTCGGCGAGGGGAGGGGGATATCCGTGAGCAGCGTCTCTCCCTTGGCCCCAGAGGCTTGCCTCATGGCGGTGAGGAGCCCGGACAATCCGGCAAACTCTCGGTCGAATTTGTGCAGGAAGTCGTGCGAACCATATGTGTCGAGCGCATTGTTCACGAAGTCGAGCGTGTATCTCTCCACGGGATAGGCCGGGATGAACGGCAGGGCCGCCGGGTCTTCATGACCGCTCCCGTCGGGGATCACGCGCACTATCAGCGACGCTGCCAGCAGCCGGCCCGCGATGTCGGTGACCAGACGCACCGGGATGGCATAGAGCCGCGAGAGGCGGTCGATGTCGAGCGGCGGCTCTCCGTCCTCAAATCGCCTCACTATGATGGCGAGCAGGGCCACGCTCACCCTGCGCCGATAGGCTATGGAGATGGTGCGTGTCTGCTTGTCATAGCTGAACATCGAGATGTTCTGCGCCGCACAGCATATCAACGCTCCGGCCAGAGTGATGAGCCACGACAGCTGCATCCATATGAGCATGAGGGGTAGGAACGAGAAGGAGCCGTAGATGGCATTGTATTTTGCCACATAGAGCTGTCCGCTCAGGAACAGCCACTGGAGTATCTGGAACGCCGTTCCGGCCACCGTCCCGGCTATCAGGGCGTTGCGCAGGCGCACCTTGGTGTTGGGGATGAGCACGTAGGCGCCGGCGAAGAACAGCCACGACAGCACATAGCTGAGACAGTCGAACAGCACCTCGAGAAACGGTGTGAGAAAGTCGGGAAACAGTTGCTGGATGACCGACGACACCATCACCTGAAAGCCCCCCGAACAGATCATGAGGATGGGGAGGATGATACAGATGGCCAGATAGTCGGTGACTTTGCGGAATATGGAGCGGTCTACCGTCACGCCCCACAGTCCGTTGAAGGTCTCCTCCACGCTGTCGAGCAGCGAGATGATGGTCCAGAGCAGGAAGATGATGCCGACGCCGACAAAGATGCCTTCTGATGCCTGTGCGAGCGTGGTGTCGACAAACCTGAAGGCCATCTCAAGCGCCTTGTGCTGGGAGGGGAGATATTTGTAGACCTCGTCCTGAAGCAGCGTCTGGAATCCGAATCCGCGCCCGATGGCAAACAGCAGTGCCAGCGCGGGGACGACGGCGAGCATGGTGCGAAAGGTCATGGCACACGCTTTGCTCTGGAGGTCGGTGCTGAAGAATGTGCGCACCGTGAGGTTGAGGGTCTTGACGATATTGACCTTGAGGATGTCGCGGTGGTCCTCCCACACTCCTTCCGAGCAGTATTGCCACAGACCCGCTACTCTGTCATAGAGGCGGGTGAGGAATGATGTCGATTTGCCGGTGGTTGTTGCCATGCGGTTGGATCAGTGGGTGGTGGAGTCGGGTTCGACATAGGTCTTGGCTGCATGAGCGCGGGACAGATCGAGGGCGCGCCTTAGTTTCTCACCTTCCACGGAGGCCATGCGGGCTCGCCTCATGGTCAGCGCGTAGTCATAGAGCGTGGCGATGCGGGCTACGCTCTCGGCGGGCAGTGTCACTGTCCGGCTCCCTGAGCCGTTGAACGTGAGGCTGAGTGGCACCCCTGCGTGCGAGTAGATGAAGCGCCCCACACTGTCACACTCGGCAGAGATGAAGGTGATGACCTCCTTGCCCCCCGAACGGTCGTTGCGCTCGCCGTCATAGGCCACGGTCGACGTGGTGGCCGACGTGCCGCCATCGCTGACGGTGACGGAGGTGCTCTGCGCTCCGCCGGGGCTGAGTGTGGCTATCAGATAGAAGTCACCCTCGGGCGACAGGCGCCCCCTGAGTCCGGTGGACGAGTGGACAGCCGCGGGATCATCGCCCGCAGCCACATAGTATCCTTCCACGGGGTTGGAGATGTATCTGACATGCCCTTTGAGCGAGTCGGCCCGCACACTGAGAACGGCAAGGAGCGAGTCGGTCGACTGAAGGCGCCTGAGCGTGAGTCCCTCCGTGGCACGGCTGCTGATGTGGAGGGCGCGACGGCGAGCGTCGATGGCCTGAGGCCATGTATGTGCCACCGAGTCGGCGAGACTCAGGGCGAGGGTATAGTCACCGGCCTCGAGGGCATGGGCGGCATGGTCTGCCGTCTCGTCCGCTTCCCGGTTGCCGTTCCCGCCGGCACACGAAGTCACGGACATGGCTGCGGCAAGCGGGATGAATATTGCGAGCAATGATTTAGTTGGCGCGTTCCACATTTTTCACACCTTTTACTGTCTGAATTTTCTTGATTATGTTGGCAAGGGCCTGAGTGTCGTTGACCCCGATGACGAGAAATCCCGAGAAGATGCCGTCGTGGCTCTCGATGGAGATGTTGCGCAGCGTCACATCCTTCTCCTTGGTTATGACGGACGTGATGTTTGTGACGATGCCTATGTCGTCGTGGCCCACTATACGTATGGTGGCGGCTGTCTGACTCCCCGTCTTGCCCGACCATCGTGTGCGTATCACCCTGTAGGGGTATCGCTCATGGATGTGGCGGCTGTTGGGGCAGTCCTCGCGATGGATCTTGACCACACCCTCGGACGATATGAAGCCGAATACCTTGTCGCCGAATATCGGGTTGCAGCAACGGGCCATGCGGTAGTTCATGCCGCGGATGTTGGTGGCGCCGATCACCAGCACGTCGTCGTGCCCTTCCTTCTCGTCGGGGCGCATGTCGTTGAGTTCAAACTCCTCTGCGCTGCGCCGCTCCTTGTCGGGGGTGCCGGGGGCGCTGTCGGTGCGCATCCCCTCATAGACGGTGATCACCTCCGAGGGGTCGATCACCTCGTCGGAGAGGGCCTTGTAGAAGTCGGTCACCGTCTTGTAGCCCATCTTCTTGATGGTGCGCATCAGCATCCCCTCGTCCAGTTCGATCTTGCGGTTCTTGCACCGCCGCTGCAGCAGTTCGCGCCCCAGCTCGCTCGAGCGGGCGGCCTGCTCGTTGATCGTCTGGCGTATCTTGGTGCGTGCCTTTGCAGTGGCCACTATGTTGAGCCAGTCCTGCTTGGGGGTTTGCGAGGGTGAGGTGAGTATCTCGACGGTGTCGCCCGAGCGGAGCTTGTGGCCCAGTTTGCGGTTGCGCCCGTTGACCTTGCCCCCTATACATGCACAGCCGAGCTTGCTGTGGATGGCAAAGGCGAAGTCGAGCACCGTGGCTCCGAGCGGGAGACGGTGGAGGTCGCCCTGCGGGGTGAAGACGAATACCTCCTTGTCATAGAGGTCCATCTTGAAGTTTTTCATCAGCTCGAGCGGTCCGTCGGCAGTCTCGAGGATGTCGCGCACGTTGTTCATCCACTGGTCGAGCGAGCTCTCGCTCTTGATGCCTTTGTATCGCCAGTGGGCGGCGAGTCCCTTCTCGGCAATGAGGTCCATGCGCCGGGTGCGTATCTGTACCTCGACCCATTTCCCCTCAGGGCCCATCACGGTGGTGTGGAGCGACTCATAGCCGTTGCTCTTGGGGATTGTGATCCAGTCCTTGAGACGTTTGGGATTGCCCGTGTACATGTCGGTGACGATGGAAAACACTCTCCAGCACTCGGCCTTCTCCTGATCGGCCGGCACATCGAGGATGATGCGGATGGCAAAGAGGTCGTAGACGCCCGAGAGCTCCACCTGCTGCTTGCGCAGTTTGTTCCATATCGAGTAGATCGACTTGGTGCGCCCCTTCATCTCATATTTCAGGCCTGTGGCGTCGAGCTTCTCGCGCAGAGGAGCTATGAAGGATGCTATATAGGCGTCGCGCTCGGTCTTGGTCTCGTTGAGGCCGCGGGCTATGCGGGTGTAGGTGTCGCGCGAGGTGTATTTGAGCGACAGGTCCTCGAGCTCGCTCTTTATCTTGTAGAGGCCGAGGCGATGGGCGAGGGGGGCATAGAGGTAGTTGGCCTCGAATGCCGTGTCGGTGACAAACTTCTCGTCGGGATGGTGGTTGATGGCGCGCATCAGCGTCAGGCGTTCCACTATCATTATGATTATCACTCGGATATCCTCGGCGAGGGCCATCAGCAGACGCCGGAAGTTGTCGGTCTTGACCACGGTCTGCTTGCCATAGAGCGTGGAGACCTTGATGAGACCGTCCACGAGGGTGGCCACATCCTGCTCCCACACTTCGGTGATGCGCGCGAGGGTCACACCCCCCGCGGCGGCGAGGCGGTAGAGCATGATGGCCAGTATCATGTTGCGGTCGGCCGACACCATCTCGCACAGGGCGATGGCCGCGCTCAGCGACTCATCGAGCGGGTCGATGCCGTGGAGGGTGGCCGGCTTGCCACCGTTGGAATAGGCGTCGGCATATATCTTCTTTACCGCTGCATAGTCTGCCGCCGTGGACACATCCGCGCTGAGGCGCAGCAATTGTCTCACCTTGAGCGAAGCGGGCAGCGGAGCGTGTTGCGATTCCATAAATCTTCTTATCGGTGTGAAGTGTGGGCGAGGATAGAGGGGGGTGACGGGTCAGTCGCGGCGATAAATACAGCCCCCCACAGAGTTGAGGCGGGTGTCTATGGCCTCGTAGCCGCGGTCTATCTGGTCGATGTTGTCGATGGTCGACACCCCCTTGGCACTCATGGCGGCGATGAGCATGGCTATGCCGGCGCGGATGTCGGGGGAGTGCATCTTGTTGGCACGCAGCGGGAATCGGTGGTCCAGCCCTATCACCACGGCGCGGTGTGGATCGCACAGCATGATCTGCGCGCCCATGTCGATGAGGCGATCGACGAAGAAGAGCCTGCTCTCAAACATCTTCTGGTGGATGAGCACGCTGCCCCGACACTGTGTGGCGGTCACCAGCATCACCGACAGAAGGTCGGGGGTGAGACCGGGCCAAGGGGCGTCGGCTATGGTGGGTATCGACCCGTCGAGATTGGTCTCTATCTCATATATGTCCTGCTCCGGCACCAAGATGTCGTCGCCCCGGCGCTCGAGGTTGATGCCGAGCCGGCGGAATGCGTCGGGGATGATGCCCAAATTGTCATAGCTCACATCCTTGATGGTGAGAGTGCTCTGTGTGAGCGCTGCCATGCCGATGAACGAGCCCACCTCGATCATGTCGGGCAGGATGGTGTGCTCGGCTCCCGAAAGCCTGTCCACACCGGTGATGCGGAGCAGGTTTGATCCGATCCCTTCGATGGTCACACCCATCCTTACGAGCATCTTGCAGAGCTGCTGCACATAGGGCTCGCAGGCGGCATTATAAATGGTGGTGGTCCCCTCGGCCAGTGCGGCGGCCATCACGATATTGGCCGTGCCGGTGACCGACGCCTCGTCGAGCAGCATGTAGCACCCCTTGAGGCCCCCTACGGTGACCAGATAATAGGCCTGACGCTCTTCATTGTAGGCTATCATGGCCCCGAGCTTAGAGAGGCCCGTGATGTGGGTGTCCACCTTGCGGCGCCCTATCTTGTCGCCACCGGGCTTGGCGAAGTAGGCTTGGCCGAGACGCGCCAGCAGGGGGCCTACCACGAGCACCGAGCCGCGAAGACCGGCACAGCGGGCCACGAAGTCAGCCGACGAGATATACTCCTCGTCAAGGTCATCGGCCTGAAATCTGTATGTCGACTCGTCGAGCCGGTCGACCTTTACCCTCATGGCGCGCAACAGGTTTATCAGGTTGGTGACATCGAGTATGTTGGGCACGTTGCTGATGGTCACCGGCTCGGCGGTGAGCAGTGTGGCGCTTATCACCTGCAGGGCTTCGTTTTTGGCTCCCTGCGGACGGATGTCGCCGTGCAGCTTGTGGCCTCCTTCGATTATATATGTGCTCATTGTTGAGGTTAGTGGATAGTGAGTTTCAAATTGTTTGACTGATATGTTCGACCTCCGGAGTGAGCCGGATGCCGTATCGGGCGTAGACCGAGTCGATGATCGCCGTCTCAAGGGCCACGACGTCGCCGGGCGAGGCCGTGCGGGCGGGATTGACGATGACCAGCGGCTGCAGATGCCACACGGCCGCTCCGCCGAGAGTGCGCCCTTTCCATCCGCAACTGTCTATGAGCCAAGCGGCCGGGATCTTCACACCCCCGTCGGCACCATATCCCGGCATTTTCACGCCGGGGTCGGCCATGCGGCCCACATGCTCGTAGATGGCCGGGGTCACCACAGGGTTTTTGAAGAAACTCCCCGCGCTGGGCACATGCACAGGGTCGGGCAGCTTGGAGTCGCGCACGGCGATCACGGCCTCTCTCACCTCGGCCGGAGTGGCGGGGACGGCCGTCAGGCGCTCGCGCAGGGCCGGATAGTCGATGCGGGGAGCGGGGCGGGAGCTGAGACGATAGGTCACGGAGGTGATGATATACCTCCCTTTCACACCGGGGTGTTTGAACATCGAGTCGCGATATCCGTAGGCGCACTCGGCGGGGGAGAACTCCACCATCTGCAGGTCGTGGGTGTCAAACGCCTCTATGCGCTCTATCACATCGGCGGCCTCTACGCCATAAGCGCCGACATTCTGCACGGCCGACGCTCCGGCCTCACCCGGGATGCCCGAGAGATTCTCCAACCCCCACAGGCCCCTGCGGCAACACTCTGCTATCACGTCGTCGAGCGTCTCACCCGCGCCGACGCGGACTGTCGGGCACCCGTCGTCGCGGTCGGCAAACTCCATCCCGCGGATACCGCTGTGGAGCACCATGCCGGGATAATCGCCCAGAAACAACACATTGCTCCCGGCTCCGAGATGGATCCAAGGAGTGGCGGGCGGCAACGACCCGAAAATCTCGCGGAGATCCCCGGCAGAGTCGTAGACCACCCATCTGTCACACTTCACCCGCATGGCAAAAGTGTTGTGTGGCGTGAGGTCGTAATTGAGCAGCGATGTAATCATAGGCGCAAATTTAAACAAAAAATCCACAGTTTCCTACTCAATGCCCCAAAAACCGCCATCCATCCACATGCTCGCAACGAAAAAATAGGCTCACCCCGAAAAAAACCTCAAAAAAACTTTGCCGTAACAAAAACTCTTGCTACCTTTGCAGCGCAAAACCCGAAGGAAAGATGCCGGAGTGGTCGATCGGGGCGGTCTCGAAAACCGTTGTGCCCTTGCGGGCACCCAG
The DNA here is from genome assembly GCA_964488595.1 of uncultured Staphylococcus sp. GTDB lineage: Bacteria > Bacteroidota > Bacteroidia > Bacteroidales > Muribaculaceae > Duncaniella. The sequence continues at coordinate 13,761 of CAZAWC010000056.1, forward strand.
GGTTCGAATCCCTGTCTTTCCGCTGTAAAAATTGGCTGCAGGTCATTGACTTGTGGCTTTTTTTATACTCCCCGCCTTGTGGACGGCTGAGATCATGAGACAGTAGATAATTTATCAGCAGAACTCTCGGGATTCTTGGAGTGACATGTCCGAACATTCCCGACGGAGCAATTGTTAAATCTTAGGAGGAGTAATCCGTTGTGGACAGGGTTGACACGAATGGAGATTGTTTCTCACTTACTAATGTAATTATCCCATGGATCAAGATTCATCACGTTTGACTAAGACTGCGCTTTCTAAAGAAAAAGCTGTTAAAAAAAATATTAAGACAAAATCCAATGGAGTTGCAACAAGGATTGTGGCTTTCGTTACTGTTTTCTGTCTTCTTGCTGCGCTTGCCGTTGTACGCAATGGTTCTCTTTTTGGCAAAGATGCACAAAGTTATTGTTTCTCACGAACTGACACTCCGGTAGAGAAGCAAAAAACGGTCAATGCTATCCGCCATCAAGGTTCTCAGGAAATAATAAATACTACTGATTTAGGGAAGGAGATTTCGGGCTATGGGGGTCCTGTGCCTTTGGAGATTTACGTCACTGAGGGCAAGATTGATTCTATAGTTGCTTTGAGCAACTCGGAAAGCCCGAAATTTTTCGGTCGCCTTGAATCCGCAGGCCTTACACGTGCATGGAACGGCAAGACATTAAAGGAGGCCGAGACTATGGAGGTTGATGCAGTGACCGGAGCGACATATTCCTCAAATGCCTTTATAGAGAATGTGCGTGTAGGAGTTGCTTACGCCGAAGGTGTTAAAGTTGCCAATTCCGGACATCTCTCTATTGTCACTATCGCCGCTATAATAGTAATATTGTCAGGCGCGATTGTGCCCCTTTTCATCAAAAAACCTACATACCGCATCATTCAGCAGGTACTTAATGTTGCAGTCCTTGGCTTTTGGGCGGGTACTTTCATAGACTATGCGATGATGCTCAAATTTTTTTCCGGAGCACCGCAAATGACTCTCAGTTTCTTAACAACACTCCTCCTTCTCATTGTAGGTTTAATTTATCCCCTCTTCAATAAGCCTAATTTCTATTGCTCATGGATATGTCCTTTTGGTTCCCTTCAGGAGCTTGCGGGAAAGGTATGTAAAAAGAAATGGAAAATGTCGCCCAAACTTGTCAAGACGCTCGATAATTTCCGTCAAGGGTTATGGGTATTGCTGTTGACTTTGCTTTTCATCGGCTGGGGGGTGAGTTGGATAGACTATGAAGTGTTCACTGCTTTCATTGTCGAGTCGGCTTCATGGATAATATTGGCAATCGGTGGTCTGTTCATAGTGCTTTCCTTGTTCATCAGCCGTCCTTTCTGCCGTTTTG
>CAZAWC010000057.1:0-15107 GCA_964488595.1 uncultured Staphylococcus sp.
AGTCCACGGGGAGAAGGTCGTTGATAGCAACTACCTCGATGTCGTCGCGCTTGGTGGAGGCGCGGAAAACGAACCGGCCGATACGGCCAAATCCATTGATACCTATTTTTGTCATAGTTTAATAAGTAAGATTGAGTGTATCTCTTTGATTTATTTTCGTTTGATGTTCTTTGCCGGAGGCTGCGGCCGCCGGTGCGGCGTGCTGTGCCGGCCATGGCCCGGAGGCCATCTCTTTTTTACCGCCACAAAAGTAGTAAATATTTTTCAAATAGAATGTCTTTTATTGCCAAAAAGTTGCCCTTTTCAGCTTTTTTATACCCCGTTGTATTAAATTTTGTTTAACCCTGCTTATTGTCAAATATTATGTGTAAATTTGCTCCAAATTTTTCTGATTCTCAGTAGAGTTAATTTTTAATCAAAACGTATAGAAATGGCCATAATCAAGGAATTTAAGGAGTTTGCCATGCGTGGCAATGTGATAGACATGGCGGTCGGTGTTGTCATCGGCGCCGCATTCGGCAAGATCATCTCGTCGCTGGTCGACGACATCATAATGCCTCTGGTGGGCGTGGCCACCGGCGGCATGAACTTCACCGACTATAAGTTTGTCATCAAGCAGGCCGTCATCGACGGCGCCACTCAGGAGGTGCTCCAGCCCGAAGTGACCCTCAACTGGGGCACATGGGTGCAGACCATCGTCGACTTCCTCATCGTAGCTTTCTGTATCTTCTTGGCCATCAAGGCTATCAACCAGCTCAAGCGCGAGGAGAAGAAGGCCGAGGAAGCCCCGGCGCCCGCTCCCGAACCCACCAAGGAGGAGGTGCTCCTCACCGAGATACGCGACCTGCTCCAGAAACAGCAGGCGAAGTAACATATACCTATTAATCAACAATCTGACAAATCCTTACCCTTACACATGAAAATCAAGTTCCCGGCCCTTGTCGCCCTGCTCATGGGGAGCTCTCTGACGGCGATGGCCGACAGTGTGCTCACCACCATGGTCGACGGGGTGAGCGAGACGCGCGAACTGGTCAAGATGACCTTTGACGCTGCCGATCCCGCCACAGTGACCCTTCACTTTGCCGACAATTCCACTCTCGTGGCCGATATCGCGCTCGTCAACGTGGCCATCGACCACACGGGCGGGTCGGCTATCGACGAGGTGATTGCCGCCTCGAAGACTCTCCCCGGTGTCTACAATCTCAAGGGCGAGCGCGTGGCCGAGACCCTCGACGCCACCCTCGCGCCCGGCGTATATATCAACAACGGCCGTAAAATACTCGTGAAATGATGAAAGTAAACCTCCGCATATCGCTGCGCGCAGCCGCAGCTTCGTTCATGGCGTTTGCGGCCATCTTCGGCGCAGATGCAGCCACTTGGGATTTCTCGACCCTCTCCGACGCCGATATCGCCGCCCTCAACGCCGACACTTCGTCGTGGAGCTATGAGTCGTCCAACGACCGCTGGCTCAATCAGAAGACCTTTGACACGGCTCCCCTCACCGCCAACGGCACCGAGCTGCAGCTGACACAGGGGCTCCGTTTCACAGCCACCGCTGCCGACAATATCCGTGTCGATAACAAGAAGCACTCCGTCACGCTCAACAAGAAGACTGCCGTCATCACCATCAAGGACCTCAAGGCCGGTGACAAGGTGACGGTCTCGGCCCAGTCGTCGAGCTTGTCGACAGCCCGCTCCATCACCCCCACCAACCTCACGGTGGTGAGCGGCTTCACAGAGTCGACCGACAAGCTCGACAATGTGGGCACGGTGACCGCCGACGGCGATGTGACCCTCACTCCCTCGGGCGGCTTCTATGTCTACTCCATCACCGTCGACTCTGACGGCGGCGAAGGTCCCACACCTCCCGCTCCGACCTCTGACCACTCCGTAAACATGAATCTTGACGCCCATCAGATGCTCCTCTCGCTCGATGGCGGCGACGTGAAGTATTACAACACCACCGGTATCGGCGAGGTCAACTTTGACAAGGCCACAGGCGCCGTCAGTGTGAGCGGTGGCGACTGGACCGACGAGTATCTGCGCAATGTCAACGCTCTCTCGTTTGCCAAGGCCCGTGCCACCGGCGGCGAAGGTGAGATCACCAACTCCGGCATCACCATCACCGAGGCCAAGGGGTGGCTCGAGAGTGTATATGCCAAGTGGCAGCTCTTGGATGGTGCCACCGAGTATGAGGCCTTTATAAAAGGTGGCGATTATGCCGACTGGACCCCTGTGGACAAGCAGCTGCTGCGCAACTACGGCACATATGGCCGTGTGGATGTGCCCGGACTCCCCGCCGGCACATACTCGCTGCGCATACAGGCTCCCCAGCTCAACTGCTCGGCCGAGGCAACCGGCATGGCCGTCAAGGCTCACGACCGCTCGGGATTTGCCTTCAAGGACTATCAGCAGGGCGTGGGTGCCTATGACATGAACGGCCGCCTCAAGCCCAATGCCGTGGTGGTCTATGTGTCGGGCGCCACAGCCAAGACCGTGACATGCGACATACAGGTGGGCACCAAGAACGGCGCTCCCCAGTATGAGACCAAGACCGGCCTGCAGGACATCGTCTATGGCCTGCAGAAGGGACAGGAGACCCGTCCCGTCTGCATCCGTGTGGTGGGCCCCGTGTTCAATGCCCAGATGGACCGCTTCGACTCCAAGGAAGAGGGCCTTCAGATCAAGGGCAAGAACGCCTACAGCCCCATCAACCTCACCATCGAGGGTGTGGGCGAGGACGCTACGTTCCACGGATTCGGCATCCTCATCCGCAACTGCACCAGCGTGGAGATCGCCAACCTCGGCATCCTCTGGTGTCTTGACGACGCCCTCTCCATCGACACCGACAACTCTCACCTCTGGATCCACCACCTCGACCTTTTCTATGGCAAGCCCGGCTCTGCCAGCGATCAGGTGAAGGGCGACGGCACCCTCGACATCAAGGGCGACTCGCAGTATGCCACATTTGCCTACAACCACCTGTGGGACAATGGCAAGGCTTCGCTCTGCGGCATGAAGAGCGAGAGCGGCCCCAACTACATAGACTATCACCACAACTGGTTTGACCACAGCGACTCGCGCCATCCCCGCGTGCGCACCATGACCGTGCATGTGTGGAACAACTACTATGACGGTGTCTCCAAGTATGGCGCCGGCGCCACGATGGGCTCGAGCGTCTTCGTCGAGAGCAACTTCTTCCGCCACAGCAAGAACCCCATGCTCATCTCCAAGCAGGGCACCGACGCCAAGGGCGCCGGCACATTCTCGGGTGAGAACGGCGGCATGGTGAAGAGCTATGGCAACGTCTATGCCGAGAAGGGCGGATCGCAGTACACCCCCGTCACACAGGCTACCTCGGCCGCCGACTTCGACTGCTATGAGGCTGCCACGCGCGACGAGGCCGTCCCCTCGACCTATGTCACCAAGGCCGGCGGCACTCCCTATGACAACTTCGACACCAATCCCTCGCTCATCCACACCTACACGGCCATCCCGGCTGCAGATGTCCCCGCAGCGGTGACCGGCTACTACGGTGCCGGCCGTCTCAACAAGGGCGACTTCAGCTGGACGTTCAACAACGCCACGGAGGACACCAACTATAGTGTCATCACCGGGCTGCAGAACGCCATCAAGGACTATACCTCACCCTTTGTCGGATGGTTTGAGTAATATCGGACAAATCTGAATAATTGTTAAATCGACGGGTGTGGTGTGCAACTATACCCGTCGATTTGCGTCAAACGTATGATAGCCGACCTGAAAACATAGCTCTCCGAAGCGAAATATATAAATATAAAGGTAAATAAATTCATCAATCATATTAACCAATATCAGACACAGACACAAGATGAAGCGACTCTTCACACTCCCGTTGCTCACGCTGCTGGCCATGGTGCTGTTCGCACTCCCCGCCGCCGCCCAGCAACCGCAGGAGAATCCCATGATGCAGCCTCTCCCCGTCGATAAAGATGTGAGGATAGGCAAACTGCCCAACGGGCTCACCTATTATATCCGTCACAACGAATATCCCAAGGGGCAGGCCGACTTCTATATAGCCCAGAACGTAGGCTCGGCCCTCGAGCAGGACAACCAGCGCGGTCTGGCCCACTTCCTCGAGCATATGTGCTTCAACGGCACCACCAATTTCCCCGGCAACCTGCTGCGCGACTGGCTCGAGAGCGTGGGTGTGAAGTTTGGCTATAACCTCAACGCCTATACCGGCGTGGACAAGACCGTCTATCTGATCCGCAACGTGCCCATCGCCCGTCAGAGCGTGCAGGACTCGTGTCTGCTCATCCTCCACGACTGGGCCAACGATCTCACCCTCGCCCCCGAGGAGATCGACAAGGAGCGCGGAGTGATCCACGAGGAGTGGCGCCGCAGCAACGTGGGCCAGATGCGCATCCTCGAGCGCATCCTCCCCGATCTCTTCCCCACCACCAAGTATGGCCACCGTCTCCCCATCGGCACGATGGAGGTGGTCGACAACTTCCCCTATCAGGCCCTGCGTGACTACTATGAGGCTTGGTATCGTCCCGACCAGCAGGCCGTGATAGTGGTGGGCGACATCGACGTGGACCGCATCGAGGGCAAGATCAAGGAGATGTTCTCCTCTATCGAGATGCCCGCCGACGCCCCCGCCCGCACCTACGAGCCTGTCCCCGACCACAAGGGCACCCTCTATGGCATCGGCTCCGACCCCGAGCAGCAGATGCTCATCGGCCAGATCATGTTCCTCTCCGACCCCACACCCGCCGAGATGAAGAACACGCAGATGTATCTCATTCAGGACTATGCCCAGACCATGATCGACTATATGCTCTCCAACCGCCTCAAGGAGCTCGGCTCCAAGCCCGACGCTCCGTTTGCAGGCGCTTCGGTGATGTTTGACGATTATATCGTGGCCAAGGAGAAGGATGCCTTCGGTGCATATGTCGTGGCCAAGGGTCAGGACATCGTCGAGCCCATGCAGGCTGTCTATCGCGAGTTGCTGCGCGCTCAGCGCGGTGGATTCACCCACAGCGAGTATGACCGCGCCCGCTCGGAGTTCCTTTCAGATCTGGAGAAGAACTACAACAACCGCACCACCCGCGAGAACGACGGCTATGTGCAGGAGTATGTGGATAACTTCACCGAGAACGAGCCCATCCCCGGCATTGAGACCCTCTATCAGTTCTACTCGTCGCTCGCCCCGATGATTCCTGTCGACCTCGTCAATCAGGTGATGGGCCAGCTCATCACCCCCGACAACCGTGCCGTCATGGTGGTGTCGCCCGAGGGTGACGGATATGTGCTCCCCACCAAGGAGGCTCTCGGCGCGGCTCTCGAGGCTGTCGACGGCGAGACCATCGAGGCATTTGTGGACGAGATGAAGTCCGAGCCCCTCATCCCCGCAGCTCCCGTGGCCGGCTCGATAGTCGAGACCAAAGACCTCACACAGTGGGGTGCCACTGAGTGGGTGCTCTCCAACGGTGCCCGCGTGATAGTGAAGCAGACCAAGTTCAAGGACGACGAGATTATCTTCCACGCCGTGGCCAAGGGTGGCTATGCCGCTTATCCCGCCGAGATGGCCAACACCATCATCTCGCTCCCGCTCCTCATGCGTGCCAACGGCCTCGGCTCCTACACCAACACCGACCTCGACAAGTATACCGCCGGCAAGCAGGTGGCTGTCAGCCTCTCGGTCAATCCCTACTCGCGTGCCGTCAACGGCTCGGCCACTCCCAAGGACCTCCCCACCTTCATGGAGCTTCTCTACATGACGTTTGTCGACGTCGAGTTTACCGACGACGAGTTTGAGGCCCTCAAGAAGGCCTACTCGGGCGCACTTGCCAATCAGGAAAAGAGCCCCGAGTTCCAGTTTGAGAAGCTGCTGACCTCCGATCTGTTCGCCCACCCGTTCCGTCAGCTCATCTCGAGCGAGGTGATCAAGGGCGCCTCGCGCGAGCAGGCCATCGCCATTGCTCACGACATGACCGCCAATGCTGCCGACTGGACATTCGTATTCGTCGGCAATGTCGACCTCGAGACCCTGCGTCCGCTGGTCGAGACCTATATCGCATCCCTCCCCGGCGATAAGGCAAAGGCTATCACCGAGTTCCCCGCCTACGATCCCGCCTTCTTTGCCGTAGCAGGCACCACCGACAACACCCACACCCTCGCCATGAGCAATCCTCAGACCTATGTGGCCATCATGGGCAACGCCGACCTCCCCTATACTACCAAGAACGCCATGCTCGCCTCGATAGCCGGACAGATCCTCACCAACCGTCTGCTCCAGACTGTCCGCGAGGATATGGGAGCCGTCTATTCGATCGGTGCTCAGGGTCAGGCCTCGCGCAACGGTCTCAACCCCTTCATGCTGGCCACCGAGTTCCCGATGAAGCCCGAGATGAAGCAGCAGGTGCTCGACTATATCTACGGCCAGTTCAAGGCCATGGAAAGTGACGTCACCGAGGCCGAGCTCAACCCCGCCAAGGAGTATATGGTGAAGTCGTTCACCGCCGCCAAGGAGCAGAACGCTCCGTGGAAGAACGGCATCGTGGGCTGGGTGACCAACGGCGTCGACACCTTCAACGGCGATGTCGAGACGGTCAACTCCATCACCGTGGCCGACGTCATGGACTACATGAAGAAGTTTAACGCCGCAGCCTCCCTCCACACCGTCGTGCTCGACCCCGAGAAGACCGCAGAATAAACTGACCCACCGAGGGGCCACACCCCTCATTTTATAACACCAAGACAGCGTGATATGCACCCTCCGGTGCGCATCACGCTGTCTTCGTTCCCGCAGTCACGCATCTCATCATCCATATCGGGAATGGGGTGAGACGCCGGGTTGAAAGATGTTGTGCCGAATTTGTAAGAATCAGGATAATTTACTACTTTTGCGAATCGCAACCCCGGTTGCGGTAACCCCGGTTTCTATTCTGAAAATATATCACCTATGAAATTCTATGATAGGACAGAGGAGATAGCAACTCTACATAAGATACGCCGCCACGCCGAAGAGAATGCCCAGTTCACAGTCGTCACCGGTCGCCGACGGATCGGGAAAACATCCCTTGTGCTCAAAGCCTATGAGGATATCCCGGTGCTATATTTCTTTGTGGGCCGTAAATCCGAAAATCTGCTGTGTGAGGAGTTCAGACAGGAGGTTGAGACAAAACTCGGCATTAAAATGGGAGGTACTCCGGCCGGATTCGCAGAAATTTTTGACTTTCTGATGTCTCTATCCAAGGAGCGGAGCTTCACACTGTTCATTGATGAGTTTCAGAACTTTTCAAGAGTCAACCCGTCGGTGTTCAGCGACATGCAGAAGATATGGGACCTAAATCACACCTCGTCCAAGATCAATCTCATAGTCTGCGGCTCGGTTTATTCTATGATGACCAAGATATTCCGTGACAAAAAAGAGCCTCTGTACAACCGTCAGAATCGTTTCATGCAGATAAAGGCTTTCAAGCCCTCGGTGCTGAAGGAGATTATGGCCGACTGCGCCCCGGGGTATAGTAGTGATGATCTGCTGGCGCTCTATTCATTCACCGGCGGTGTGGCAAAGTATGTGCAGCTCCTTGTCGAGGACCATGCTCTGACCGTTGACACGATGATCGACAGCATCATAAGCCCGGATTCGGTCTTTATCAACGAAGGCCGGGCCATACTTGTCGAGGAGTTTGGCAAAGACTATGACACCTATTTTTCGATTCTTTCGGCAATATCTTCCGGCCACACTCGCAGGTCAGAGATAGAATCTCTGATCGGTAAGGAGATCGGTGGCTATCTGACTCGACTCGAAGATGATTATGGGATAATCAGGAAGGAGATCCCTATAGGAGCCAAGGCGGCTACAAAGAATGTAGTATATACGATTCAGGACAATTTCTTCACCTTCTGGTTCAGGTTTATATTCAAATACGGACATATGCTTGAAATCGGTGCTTACGGGCAGATGCGCACTCTGATCAGGCGCGACTACACTACATTCTCCGGCAAGATGCTTGAACGCTATTTCCATGCAAAGGCCGCAGAGAGTGGCAAGTACACTATCTTGGGCCGGTGGTGGGACCGCAAAGGTGAAAATGAAATAGACTTGATAGCGGCCAATGAGATTGACAAGACTGCAGAGATCTTTGAAATCAAGCGTCAGCGAGGAAATATTAATATTGCCGATCTTGACCAAAAGGTCAAGACGATGCTCCCTCAGGTCGATGCCTTAAAGGAATGTGAGGTTGAGATCCGGGGTCTCGACATGGAGGATATGTAGCCTGATCCTGTCCTATCGCTTCCAGAAGGCGGGGGTGAAGAGGAGCAGGGTGGTGAAGATCTCGAGTCGGCCTGTGAGCATGATGAAGGAGAGAAGCCACTTGCCGGCATCTGGCACCAGCTCGAATGTGCCTCCATAGCCTGTCACTCCCGCGGTGAGGCCCGTGTTGGAGATGCACGTGAACGCCGAGAAGAACGAGTCGATCAGCGGCATACCCATGGCGGTGAGCAGTATGCCTCCCACCAGTATTATGAGCATGTAGAGGCACAGGAAGACAATGACCTTCGACACGGTGTCGTGGGGGATCACCTTGCCGTTGACCCTGACGGTGAGGATGTTGTTGGGGTGTATGCAGCGGATTATCTCGTTGCGGCATTTCTTGAGCATGTATATCATGCGGTCCAGCTTGGCACCGCCGCTGGTGGAGCCGGCACAGGCGCCCGAGAACATCAGGACAAACGTCACGGCCAGCACGAATGTGCCCCACTGGCCGAAGTCGGCCACCTCGAATCCTGTCGACGAGATCATGGAGACTATCTGAAAGAGTGGGTCGAGAGTCACCGACTTGAGCCCCGTGTAATGGCCGCCGATGAGGATTGCCGCCACGAAGAGGATATAGACCATCAGAATCACGCGCAGATAGAGGCGAAACACATCATTGGCCCACACGGCCTTGAAGTTGCCCTGAGCGGCATAGAAGATCAGCGAGAAGCTCACCCCGCCGATGAACATGAACACCGTCACCACGGCCTCGATATAGTCGGAGTCCCACAGCAGGAGCCCTGCGTCGGAGGTGGCGAATCCGCCGGTCGACATCACCGAAAAGGCATAGCACAGCGAGTCGAACAGCTCCATGGGCCCTGCGAGCAGCAGCCCGAACAGCACCAAGGTGAGCACCGTGTAGATGATCCACAGGCTCTTGGCCGTCTGCGAGATGCGGGGGCGCAGCTTGTCGTGGGTGATGCCGGTGACCTCGGCGTTGAACATCTGCATGCCCCCCGACGAGTTGAGCATCGGGAGCACCGCGAGGGTGAAAAGGATGATTCCCATTCCCCCGATCCACTGCATCAGCGACCGCCACAGCAGTATGCCGTGGCTCAGATGGTCGATAGACTCCATTATGGAGGCGCCGGTGGTGGTGAAGCCCGACATCGCCTCGAAGAAGGCATCGCACACCCCCAGCGGGCGCGGCTGCATGAGCATGAACGGGATCATGCCGAACAGCGAGAACACCACCCACACCGAGGCGGTGAGCAGGAAGCCCTCGCGCTTGCCCAGCGAGGATGAGGAGGGCTTGATGCCGAACGACATGCCCGCCCCCGAGGCAAAGGTGATCACGGCGGCGATGAGGAAGGCTGTCCAGTCGGCCTCGCGATACCACAGCGCCGTGCCCAGCGGCAGCAGCAGAAACGCACTCTCGATGAGTAGCAGATAGCCGATCACGCGCAGCAGCACGGGGAGGTTGACGCGGGGCACCCCGCGGAGTGTGTTGGCTCGGGCAAAGGTCATGAGAAGAGTTTTTCTACCTTGTTTATGACGCCGCTCAGCGTGAACACCACCACCAGATCGCCGGGGAGGATCACGGTGTTACCACCAACGAGGAGGCCCTGACCGTCGCGGATGAGTCCGGCTATGGTCATGCCGTGGGGCAGGCGCAGGTCCTTGACGGCGGCGCGGGTGATCTTCGAGCCCTCGCGCGCCACGATCTGGGCCACTTCGGCATCGGCCATGGCCATGCACTTGGACGTCGAGGTGTCGCCGTCGAGCATCATCTGGAAGATGCGTGCCGAGGCGAGGAGCTTCTTGTTGATGACGGTGCCTATGTTGAGGCTTTCGGCCTGGGAGATGAACTGCAGGTTTTCCACCTCGGCGATGGTCTTGGTGACGCCAAACTCCTTGGCCGTGAGGCAGGTGAGGATATTGCTCTCGCTCGACTCCGAGATGGCTATGAAGGCATCGGTGTCGGTGATGCCGGCGTCGCGCAGAGTCTCGATGTCGCGGGCGTCGGCATTGATGATCAGTGCCTCGGGGCATTTCTCGGACAGGCGCATACAGTTGTCGCGGTCGGGGTCGATGATCTTGAACCGATATTTGTCGCCCCCCATGCGGCACAGCTGGATGGCTATGCGCGAGCCCCCCATGATGATGACGTCGCGGATGGTGCGCTTCGTCTTGCCACACAGGTCGATGATGGCGTCGACATGTCCGCGGGGGGTCATGAAATAGACTATGTCGTTGAGCTCTATGCGGTCGTTACCGCCGGGGATGATGGTCTCGTTGTGACGTTTGATGGCGGCCACGTGAAAGTCGCGGCTGATGCTTCCCAGCTCCTTGAGCTGCTTCCCGACGATCGGGGCCATCTCGCGCAGCTTGACCCCGGCCAGTATCAGCTCGCCGTCGTGGAGGTCAAACCAGTGGCGCGCCCAGTTGTGGGAGAGGGCGGTGAGGATCTCGAGGGCGGCGAGATACTCGGGATAGATCACGTCGTCGGCCCCTATGCTGGTGAAGAAACCGCGGTTTGCCGGGTCCTTGAACTCGTAGTTGTCTATGCGGGCCACCGTCTTGCGTGCGCCCAGACTCTTGGCTATGGCACACGCCACCACATTGCGTGTCTCAAAGGGGGTGACGGCAATGAACAGGTCGCAGTTTTCCACCCCGGCCTGTTTCAGGGCCTTGAACGAGGTGGGGCGCCCCTGCACGGTGAGCAGATTGTAGTTGGCATCGAGGGCGGCCAGCTTCTCGCGGTCGTCGTCGAGCACGGTGATGTCCTGCTCCTCGTGAGACAGCAGCTTGGCGAGGTGTGTCCCCACTTCGCCGCATCCGGCTATCAGTATTCTCATCGCTTGGCTTGCTGTTTGAGGTGGGTGATGGCGAGGAATATCCCCTCGGCGTCATATCCGCACATCTGGTAGAGCTGGGCCGGGGTGCCATGCGGGATGAAACGGTCCGGGATGCCGAGGCGTGTCACCGGGATATTGACCCCGCGGGCTGCGAGGATGTCGGTGACAGCCGAGCCAAGGCCACCGTCCACGGTGCCGTCCTCCACGGTGATGACGGGAGCGCCGTTGGCGGCCACGGTGTCGATGATGTCCGGGTCAAGCGGCTTGAGGAATATCATGTCATAGACCGCTATGTCGAGCCCCAGCTCTCTGTCGGCACGCGCGGCGGCTTCGAGGGCCTGTGCGGCCACAGGGCCGATGGTGAGGATCACCCCATCCTTGCCCCCCGTGCGCAGACACTCTCCGCGCCCCATGGGGAGCGGCTCGCGGGTGTCCGAAGGGTGGTCGGGGGCCTTGCCGCGCGGATAGCGGATGGCTATGGGGCCGGGACAGCCGAGGGCGGTGTACATGAGGCGCCGCAGGGTGGTGGCGTCGCGCGGAGCGCAGATGGTCATGCCCGGGATGGTGCGCAGATATGCGAGGTCAAACGCGCCGTGATGTGTGGCGCCGTCCTCGCCCACCAGTCCGGCCCTGTCGAGGCAGAACACCACGGGCAGCCCTTCGATGGCCACGTCGTGGATCATGTGTGAGTAGGCGCGCTGCATGAACGCCGAGTAGATGGCTACAAAGGGCTTGAGGCCATCCTTGGCCATCCCTCCGGCAAATGTCACTGCGTGGCCCTCGGAGATGCCAACGTCGAAGGTGCGGTCCGGAAATCGCTCCTGCAGCAGGCTCATGGATGTGCCCGACGGCATGGCGGCCGTCACGCCCACCACCTGCGGATTGTCGGCGGCTATCTCCACAAGCGTCTCCCCAAACACCTGCTGATATTTGGGCGGGGCCGAGGGGTCGGAGGCCGGGCGGCGCCCCGTGGCGGGGTCAAACACCCCCGGGGCGTGCCATGTGGCGGGGTCGGCCTCGGCGGGGGCATAACCTTTGCCCTTGACGGTGCACAGGTGGAGGATGCGCGGCCCGCGGAAGTCCTTGATGTCGCGGAGCACCTTGACGAGGGTCTCCACGTCGTGGCCGTCAAAGGGGCCGAAATAGCGTATGTTGAGCCCCTCGAATATGTTTTGCTCGCTGGTGAGCAGCGATTTGAGCGAGTTGTTGAAGCGCATTATGCGCCCTTTGCCGTTGTCGTTGACCAGACGCAGCCGCCTGAGCAGGCGCGCCACCTTGTAGCGCAGGTTGTTGTATGCCCGCGACGATGTGAGGTGAGCCAGATAGGAGTTGAGCGACCCCACCGGGCGGTCGATCGACATGTCGTTGTCGTTGAGGATGATGAGCAGGTCGGCATTGGCGTTGGCCGCATTGTTGAGCCCCTCGAAGGCCAGCCCGCCCGAGATGGATGCGTCGCCGATCACGGCCACCACATTGCGTCGCGGCTCCTCGTGCTTGAGGGCGGTGGCCACGGCCATGCCCAGAGCGGCCGAGATGGAGTTGGAGGCATGTCCGGCGGTAAAGGTGTCATACTCGCTCTCCTTGGGCGAGGGGAATCCGGACAGTCCGCCGAGGGTGCGGTTTGTGTCGAATCGGTCGCGGCGCCCGGTGAGGATCTTGTGGCCATAGGCCTGATGGCCCACGTCCCACACGATGCGGTCGTAGGGGGTGTTGAAAACATAGTGCAGAGCCACGGTCAGCTCGACGGCACCCATCGACGAGGCGAAGTGGCCCGGATGCGTGGCGAGCGAATCTATCAGAAACTCGCGCAGCTCCGAGCACACCTGCGGCAGCTCGCCGGGCGCCAGCTTGCGCAGATCGGCCGGGGAGTCTATCGCCCCGAGCAGCGGATAGCGTGTGTCGCGGCTATTGCCTGTTGTTTCCTTTACCATTCCTTATATATTTCTTGTAGAGGGGCACCCACACCACTATGCCCGACACCGCGATGATGAAGAGCGTGTAGAGGGTGAACGGCTGTGACATCACCACAAGCCACACCAGCAGCAGCCAGAGGGCCGCGATGAATCCGAATCGTATCTTGGCCGAGGTGTCCATCGTCAGTGTCGTGTATCCGTCCGCGGGGGCCACGACCCCGTGACCCCGCGGACGGGATGAGAAGTTATCAGTAGCCTGTATAGGTGTGGGGGGTGAACCGGCGCAGCTCGGCCTTCACCTCGTCGCTCACGGCGAGGGTGTCGATGAAGGCGGCGATGCTCTCGGCGGTGACCGTGGTGTTGGTGCGCGTCAGGGCCTTGAGGGTCTCGTAGGGCTTGGGATAGCCCTCGCGGCGCAGCACGGTCTGGATGGCCTCTGCCACCACGCTCCATGTGTTGTCGAGGTCGCGGTCGATGGCGGCACGGTTGAGCAGCAGCTTGCCCAGCCCCTTCATGGTCGATGCTATGGCGATGAGCGTGTGGGCCAAGGGGACACCCACGTTGCGCAGCACGGTAGAGTCCGTGAGGTCGCGCTGCAGGCGCGACACGGGGAGCTTAGAGGCGAGGTGGCCGAATATGGCGTTGGCCATGCCGATATTGCCCTCCGAGTTCTCGAAGTCGATGGGATTCACCTTGTGGGGCATGGCCGACGAGCCGACTTCGCCCTCCTTGATCTTCTGCTTGAAGTATTCCATCGACACATACATCCACACGTCGCGGTCGAGGTCGAGGATCACGTTGTTGATGCGTGCCATGGCGTCGAAGAGGGCGGCGAGGTTGTCGTAGTTTGAGATCTGGGTGGTGTATTCCTCGCGCTCTATGCCGAGACGCTCCGACAGGAAGCGTGCGCCAAACGCGCGCCAGTCATAGCCGGGGAAGGCGGCGAGGTGGGCGTTGAAGTTGCCGGTGGCGCCGCCGAATTTGCCGCTGATCGTCACGGCGTCGAGGGCGCGCAGCTGGGTGCGCAGACGGTAGGCGAACACCATTATCTCCTTGCCCAGACGGGTGGGCGACGCAGGCTGACCGTGGGTCTTGGCCAGCATGGGGATATCCTTCCACTCCTCGGCCTTGGCCTCGAGGTCGGCTATCAGGCCCTCGACGGCGGGGCGATAGAGGGTGTCGACGGCATCCTTGATGCTCATGGGCACGGAGGTGTTGTTGATGTCCTGCGAGGTGAGGCCAAAGTGGATATACTCCTTACACCCCTCGAGGCCGAGGGCGTCGAAGCGCTCCTTGATGAAGTATTCCACCGCCTTGACATCGTGGTTGGTGACACTCTCTATCTCCTTGACGCGGGCGGCATCTGCGGGGGTGAAGTCCTCATAGATGGCGCGCAGCGAGGGGAACAGTGCGTGGTCTACATCGGCGAGCGCCGGCAGCGGTAGCTCGCACAGGGCGATGAAATATTCTATCTCTACCTTGACGCGGTAGCGGATCAGGGCATACTCCGAGAAATACTCGTCGAGGCGCTCGCACTTCGAGCGGTAACGCCCGTCGACGGGCGATATGGCTGTTAACCGGGTTAGTTCCATTGTCTGCAAGTGTTGCTGTGTTGTGTGCAAAGTTACTAAAAAATCCCCGAAATCGCCGCATGGCGGGCTCACCTATTTATACCATCGCGCATGAGGTTGGCGTGCGCCCGGTGCAGGCGGCGGGTGGGGGAGGGGTGCCTATGAGCGCCCCAGCTCCTGTGCCATAGCGGCTTCGGCCTCCTGCTCGAGCTCCTCGCGCAGCCTGAGGTCCTGCTTGAATTTCAGCTCGTCAAATCCCTGCCCGTAGACACCGTTGACGTTGGCCTGAGAGATGAAGGCCCCGTCGTCGATGCTCTTGATGATGCGGAATATGGTCACCGCCTCTATCTTGCGGCACACTATGAGCAGTATCCTGACATGGCTTTTGGTATACCATCCCATGCCGTCGAGCACCGTCACGCCGCGGCGGGCATGGTTGTTGACCGCCGTGGCTATCGTCTCCCACTTCTGCGAGATGATGATGAACTGCACCGCCTGGCGGTTGGTGTTGATG
>CAZAWC010000058.1:0-6234 GCA_964488595.1 uncultured Staphylococcus sp.
GCGTCGAAGTAGTCGGCGATGACGGCGGTGGAAGCGTGGCTGCGGTGAGCGGTGCCGAAGGCATCGTTCACATACACGTCGGCATAGGAAGCGAGCTTCTTGGCAAACTCCTTCTGCTTCTCCTTCATCTCCTTCTTGGCCTCCTTGTATGCAGGGTCCTCCTTGTCGATACCCACGGGTTTGCCCTCCTCCTCGGGGTGGAAACGGAGGTTCTCGAGCAGAAGCACCTCGCCGGGCTTGAGAGCGGCAGCCTCAGCATCGGCGGCAGCGCTGTCGGCGGCAAACTTCACTTCGGTGCCGAGAGCCTTGGCCACGGCATCCTTGATCTGCGAGAGCGACATCTTGGTGTTAACCTTGCCTTTGGGTTTGCCCATGTGGCTCATGATGATGAGGCTGCCACCATCTGCAAGAATCTTCTTGAGGGTGGGGAGAGCACCGCGGATACGGGTGTCGTCGGTGATGTTGCCGTTCTCGTCCAGAGGGACATTGAAGTCAACACGGACAATGGCTTTCTTGCCGTTGAAATTGTACTGGTCGATAGTCATTTCTGATTATTTTTAGAAAAATCTTTTTACGTCTGCAAAATTACGGAAAAATTTCATTAATCCATACTTATCTCCGTTAAAAATTTTCGTCCTTGGACGGGAGAAAGTGACGCAGCAGCAGATAGCCGGCGAGGCCTGCGATGAGAGAACCGACGATAATGCCGATCTTGGCATTGTCGAGCATCATTGCAGCCGCGGCATCGGCTGAATCAAACGTCAGGTCGGCGATGAAGAGCGACACGGTGAATCCTATACCGCCGAGCATCGAAATGGCTGCCATCATCTTCCAATTGGTCCCCGAGGGCATCGGAGCGAGGCCGGTCTTCACCGTGAGCCATGAGAAACCGAGAATACCCACAAACTTGCCGATGACGAGGCCGAGGATGATGGCCAGACTCAGGCCGCTCACTACGGTCGAAATATCCTGTCCCGCGAGCAGAATACCGGCGTTGGCAAAGGCAAAGAGAGGGATGATGAGATAGTCGGCCAAGGGGTGGAGTTGGTCCTCCATATCCTGAAGGGGCGATATGACGCGGTCGGATGCGCTCTCTATCTCTTTAAGCCAGTCGAGCTGCTCGTGGGTGAGCATGGTGCGCCCTTCGGCTGCCGGATCATCCTGATCCTTGAAATTACTGATGGTGTCGCGGATCACCTTGATATATTTTCCGGGTGCATATACGGGAGTGGCAGGCACACAGAGAGCCACGAGAACACCTGCTATAGTGGGATGTATGCCTGAGTTGAGGACGAGAAACCACACCACCCCGCCCACGAGGAAGTAGAACATCTTGGACTGAATCTTGAGCCAAGCTCCCCCGGCCATGAGCACGAGCAGCCCGATAGCTGCGAAAGCCAGATATGTGAGTTCGATATGGCCCGAATAGAAAGCGGCTATCACGATGATGCCACCTATATCATCGACTACGGCCAACGTGGTGAGGAAGATCTTGAGCGAGAGGGGCACCCTCGAGCCGAGCATGGCGATGATGCCGAGCGAGAAGGCTATGTCGGTGGCCATCGGGATGGCAGCGCCGCCGGCATATGGGGTGTCGCGGGCCAGCAACCAAAATATACCTACAGGGATGGCCATGCCACCGATGGCCGCCATTATGGGCAAGAGGGCTTTGCGAAACGACGACAGCTCGCCCACGAGCACCTCGCGCTTTATCTCGAGACCAATGTTGAAGAAGAATATTGCCATCAACGCGTCGTTGATGAACTGTATCACCGTCATGGGATGGCCGGCATGTGACAGCAGATTGAACGAGCCTATCTGCAGGCGCATCGGTTGCTCCCAAAAGTGGCGGTACATGTCGCCGACAACAGGAAGATTTGCCACGATGAGCGCGAGCACTGTGGCACACATCAGTACATTGCCGCCGGTGGCGTGGTGGGCCAAAGCACGGCGGGCAGAGAAGAAAACCGAACGTTTTATAGGTGATGTCATAATACAGCTGGAGCGTGAGGGGATGATGAACGTTAACTCTCTCCACTGTATCTAACAATCCGCCCGCCGCATTGGTTTGATGGATGTCAATGCGGGGAGCGTGTCCTCACCGGTCAAGCTGCCATCTGTCTGCCACTTTGAGGAACGGAAAACGCTCTCGGGCCTTGTCGAGCTTAGCCCGGTCGGGGAAGACATACAGGTAACCAGAGCGATGTGTCTCGTGGACCGGTTCGCCGAGATAGTCGTAGATGGCCGAGTCGGAGCGCTCGTAGGTGCCATAATCATCCGTCCCCGTGCGGTTGGCCCCCACGGTGTAGCACTGATTCTCTATAGCCCGGGCTGCGAGGAGGGTGTGATACTGATGACGGCGTGAATGTGGCCAGTTGGAGGGGATGAGGAAAATGTCGTAGGGGTGTGTGGGATCGTTGCGGCACCACACAGGGAAACGCAGATCAAAGCAGATGGCGAGCGCAAACTCCCATCCGCGGAAACGGACACGCGAGGGGAGACTCGTGCCGGGGGTATATACCTTGTCCTCGGTGGACAGCGGGAACAGGTGCCCCTTATCATAATATGTGGTGTCGCCACCCGGCTCGACGAAGAATGCCCTGTTGCAGCATCCCCCACCCGGGATCTTGGCCAAGTAACTGCCGGCTATGGCAAACCCGAAAAAAGCGGCCCAGCGGCGCACGGCTGTCATGGTGGGGCCGTCATCAGTCTCTGCAAGACCAAGTGCCTGAGAGGAATCGGGCACGAAAGCCGTGGTGAACAGTTCGGGGAGCACTGCCACATCAGTGTCAGTGTCCACCAGACTCAGCGCATGCGCTGCCGCTACCCTGTTATCCTCGGGCGAAGCGTACACTATATCAAGCGGTAAGACGCAGAGTTTCATAGAGGATCAGGAATTTTCGGCATTGATGCCCACGAAGGGGGCATAATAGGCTCGTATACGGGCGAGATCGCCCTCGACGTCGCCTGTGGGCATATACGTCTCTTCGAGATAAACAGTCTTGGCGGGAGCATCTATGGCCCCAAGCACTATGGGGACTCCGGCAGCGTGGGCTATGCGGAGAAAACCCGTGTGCCACTCCACGACCTTGGCCCTCGTCCCCTCGGGGGCAATGGCGAGAGTGAGTCTGTCGCAGCTATTGAACCGCTCCACGAGCTGGGTGGTGAGCGACGTGCCTTTGCCTCGCTTCACGGGGATGCCTCCAAGCGACTTGAAAAGCAGATTCATGGGGAAGAAGAACCACGAGTCCTTGATGAGAAACGCAGCCTTTCGGCCCAGCGACCACCATGCGAACTCGCCGAGGGGGAAATCCCAGTTGGAGGTGTGAGGGGCCACACAGACTATACACTTGGGATAGTCGGGCACACTGCATCTCACCTTCCAGCCGAAAAGACGGAGAACGAATTTTGAAAAACCCATTCAGTGAAATTTAGATTATGTATCAGACCGTCGTGCCGGGATGTGTCCCGGCCTCGGACGGATCACTTGGAGGCGGCTTCGCGGTTGGCCTGCTTCTGAGCCTCGGGCAGAGCGGCATTCATCTTCTTGAGAATCTCCTCCACGCGGGCGTTGAACTGACCTTTGAGCTGGCGGTAGGCAGCCTTGAAATACTTGTGGCTCTCGGCATTGTATTCGCTCTTGGTGGCAAACGAGCGGACCGAGCGGGGAAAGGTGATGTTGATGAGGCGCATGGCGTTGGCCTGAAGATCGGCCACGTCATAGATTATGTCGTTGAGCACGTTGACATCGACACCGGGCACCGTGAGTTTGGTCACCACACATTCACCGGCGAGGGCTCCGCAGATGAGACGTATTTCTTTCTTGAGTGTTCTTTTGTTCGTTGCCATGAGTGGGTATATTTTGATGTTATTTGTTTCAGTGGTCTGTAGATATAACGCTCGAGGGTGGGGATATTGTTTCTACTCCTCGAGAATCTTGCGCAGGGCGTCGTAGGAGGCCGAGATCGGCGCCTCGCGTCTCAGCCCATGGCGCTCGTGGCGTGGCGCCGGCGGATAGGTCACACCGGTAGCCTCGGCCACCTGCCGCGGGAATTTGGATGGATGGGCAGTCTCGAGCACAATCCCCTTCTCGCCCGGACGGAGATCCTTGCGGAGGGCGGCGAGGGCCGTGGCCCCGTGTGGGTCGAGAATATAACCCGACGCCGATGCCGTCTGTGACATTGTGTCATATATCTCCCCGTCAGAGATACTGTAGCCATGCACCAGCCGGGAGAGCGACTGATGATCGCCGGCAAAGAGGTCGGCTATGCGCGAGATGTTGGAGGGATTGCCCACATCCATGGCGAGAGCGGCCGTGGGCACAGCCCGGCGAGGAGTGAAATAACCGTCGTGAAGATAGTCGACAGTCACGGAATTGGCGTTGTTGGCTACCACGAATCTTTTCACCGGGAGCCCCATTTTCTTGGCAATGAGAGCCGCCGTGAGGTTACCGAGATTGCCCGACGGGATGGCGATGACGGCCCCGTCTCCCACCCCGCCGTCGCGCAGCAGCGAGGCATAGGCATGGAAGAAACAGAATGTCTGCGGGAGCAGGCGGCAGATATTGATGGAATTGGCTGATGTGAGGGAGATGCGGGCCCGCAGGTCGTGGTCGCCGAAAGCCTGTTTGGCCAGCCGCTGACAGTCGTCAAACGACCCGAGCACCTCGATGGGCCTGACATTCGAGTCGGGAAATGACATCTGGGCCTTCTGGATCGGTGACAGCCGCCCGTGGGGATAGAGGACATAGACGCGCACGCCTGGGACACCGAGGAATCCGTTTGCCACAGCACCGCCCGAGTCTCCCGAGGTAGCCACGAGCACCTTTACCACGCCTGTGGAAGCCGAGGAGAAGTGGCTGATGATGCGGGCGAGGAAGCGCGCTCCCACATCCTTGAACGCCAGTGTGGGTCCATGAAACAGTTCGAGCATGTACAGGTCATCCTCAAACCTGACGAGGGGAACGTCAAAGGTGAAAGTCTCGTTGACGATGCGGCGTATCTCCGCCGACTCGAGATCCTCGCCGAGCATACGATCGGCCACCACATACGATATGTCGCGAATACCCATACCCGAGATATTGTTGAAAAAAGCAGCGGGTATCACCGGGATCCTCTCGGGCAGAAACAGACCTCCGTCGGGAGCGAGCCCGAGCATCACCGCATCGCGCAGCGACATCGGGGCCGAGAGTCTGTTGGTGCTGTAAAATCGCATAATGGCTTATTGTGTTTCAGGAATGATCTGATGCACGGGTGGCGTGCCGCCCGAACAGCACACAAAGTTAACAAAATCTTTCGGTCTGACAAAATTTAGATTTCCAAACCTTGGACGGGAGATTTCATTTTGACGGAGATTTTCATTACTTTTGTGCCACAAAGCTGTCTGCCGCATGAAAACACCCCCGCAAGTATCATGGATCATCCCGGCCCGTAATGTCGGGCGATATATCGGCGAAGCCATTGCGTCGATACAGAAGCAGACTGCCCCATTCCGCGAAATTGTGGTGGTGAATGATGCTTCGGACGATGACACGGCGAGGGTGGTATCGGCTCTTGCAGCCGAAGATCCACGCATAAGGGTCATAACCCTCCCATCCCCCTCCGGCTCGGCCCTCGCGGCCCGCAGCTGCGGGATAGCGGCTGCCGCGGGTGACATCATAGCTCCTCTCGACGCCGACGACCGGGTGCCTCCGCACTATCTCGCCCGACTGTCGGATGTCCGCGAGAAGACCGGCGCAAGGATAGTGTATCCGCGCATGATCGGATTTGACGGCACTCCGCTCGTGCCGGAGCCGGATGGAGCCGCCGGGTTACCGATGGCGGGACGAGATATGGTCAGGTTCACTCTCGACGGGTGGCGCATGTCGTGCAACGGTGGCCTTATAGACCGCACTCTTTATCTCGAGACTCTTGAGGATATGGGCGACGAAAAGGGGCATGTGTTCTCTGACGAGTTGCACACAAGGTTGCTGCTGCTGAGAGCTCCCCGCGTGGTGTCAACCGATATTCCTTACTATTACCGTATATCGGATGACTCCACCTCAAGACGACCGGGGGCCGGGCGATTCAGCTTCATGCTCAACAACAGGCGGCTTGTGGGATGGACTGCGGAGCAATTCGGACGAACATCGGAGGAATACCGGCTGGCCCAACGACAGAATTTTCATGGTATATTCGATGCACTCAGACTGTTGCGGCTCAACGATGACCCCGCGGTGCATCGAGAGGTGAAAAA
>CAZAWC010000058.1:6334-10911 GCA_964488595.1 uncultured Staphylococcus sp.
CTCGGTGCCTGTCGTGGCCGACGACCTCAACGACGTCCAGAGCCGTCTGCGCATACGGGCTGCGTTGAGGCGACGCGACAGGCAGATACATCTGTACACTAACGCCGACTTTGCCAAGGGGGAATATTCAGAGCTTTTCCGCCGCCTGTTCAAGCCGTCACCCTTGCTGCAAAGGGAAGTGGACCGACATCTGAAAGCGCTTGGAACGGGATATATGGCCGTGACCACAAGGTTTCTGTCGCTGCTCGGCGACTTCAAGGAGTGGGACAAGAAGGTCCTCGACCCCGAAGGGCAACGGAAGCTGTTGGACAAGGTGACGGAGGAGTTTATGGCCATCACCGCCCATGTGGCACCTGACAGCCGGATACTGGTAACCAGTGACAGCGGGCGTTTCCTGAAACACATCGCAGAGCTTGACCCGAGGGTGTATGTGGTGCCGGGTGAGGTGCGCAATATCGACCTCGACCATGGGGATGCGCGCGCCGCGTGGCTCAAGACATTTACCGACCAGCATCTGCTCATGTCGGCATCGGTCGTGGTGAGGATGCGCACGGGCCATATGTATCCGACAGGATTCCCGAAATTTGCTGCCGAGGTAGGGGGCGCAAGGTTTATAGACCACGTTTTCTGACAGCTCAAGATGGTCCATGAAGATGAACGGGTATAAGGAAGAAAACAGCTACCGCAACATCATCAAGCGCATCTCGGCATTTGGCGGGGTGCAGATATTCAACATATTCATCAGCCTGCTGCGCGGCAAGCTGGTGGCCATATTCCTCGGCCCCGACGGCATTGGCATCTCCTCACTCTTAGCCTCGACCACAGGCACCATTCAGGCTTTCAGCGGACTGGGGCTCAATCAGTCTATAGTCCGGGAGGTTTCATCCTCCGGGGGCGACCCGGGGCGCAGACGCGCGGTGCTCCGCGTGGCCAAGAAGATGATCATTGCTGTCTCTCTGCTCGGAGCCGTGGTGTGCGCGCTGCTGTCGCCTCTCTGGAGCCGAATCACTTTCGGCAACGGCGACTACACATCGAGTTTCATCTGGCTCGCCCTCTTTGTGGCACTCTCGCTGGGTGGCGGAGGGATGCTATCCATCCTTCAGGGGCTCGGCGAGATAAAACGTCTCTCCAAGGCCTCGCTGGTGGGAAGCGGCGCAGGATTGCTGTTTGGTGTGCCGCTCTACTATCTTTTCGGCACCGGCGGCATCGTTCCGGCCATGCTGATATTGGGACTGTGTACGTTCGCCTTCTATCTCATATCGCTCAGGCAGTCGCACATGCCGGAGGAGACTCCTGTGCCGCAAGCTCATGGATATAACCGGCGAATAGACCGGGTGATAGCCAAGAGGCTGGTGACACTCGGGGTGCTTCTGCTCACGGGATCGCTCGCGGGAACGCTCACCAACTATCTCATAGTGCTGTTCGTGCGCAGCTATGGGTCGGTGGAGAATGTGGGACTTTTTCAAGCCGCCAACTCCATCACAAACCAGTATATCGGACTTGTCTTCTCGGCCCTTGCGCTCGACTACTTTCCCCGCCTCTCGGCCATATCACAGGACACTGAAAAACTGTCGGAAGTGGTGGACCGCCAGATAGAGATAGTGATGCTGGTGGCTGCCCCACTGGTCATAGCGCTCATCCTCACCGCCCCGATACTCATAAGGATTCTGCTGACGGACAGATTCATGGCCATCATCCCGCTGATGCGCTGGATGGGGCTGGGGATGCTGCTGCAGGCATTTAATTTCCCGCTGGGATATATCTATATGGCGCGAGGTGACCGGCAGGTTTACTTTTGGCTCGAATGCGTGTGGGCCAACCTGCTCTGGCTGCTGTGCAGCATCGGCGGGTTCTATCTGTATGGTCTCGACGGCCTCGGCATCAGCCTCGTGGTGAGGACGATCATCAACATCATCATCAGCTGTGTGCTGTGCAGGCGGCGCTACGGGTTGAGGTTGTCGGCTCAGGTCCTGAGGCTGTCGGGAATCAGTCTTTTGGCCGGAACGGTGTGTTTTGCCACATCGTTTACCGCAGACACAATAGCATATCCCGTGATGGGGTTGCTGCTCGCCATATCCGGAGCCTATTCATTAATCCGCCTTCGTTCGCGGCTGCGGAGCGCCTGACAGGTCACCTGAGAGTGAGGCGCGAGAGACGCAGGGTCTCAGCACAGGCACGAATCTGCTCGGGGGTGACGGCAAGAATGGCCTCCTCAACCTGAGCCCGGGTGCGCGCGACACCACAGTGGAGCACGGCGCGACCCATGGAGAGGGCACCCTGCTCCGTGTTGGTCGAGCCGACGGTGAGCTGTCCGAGATACTGGCGCTTGGCAGCATCAAGCCTGCGGTCAGAGAGCCTCTCGGAGGCAAGGCGGTCCATCGTCTCTGTGACGAGGCGGACACAGCGCGAAGTGTCGAAAGGATCGCACCCGAAGTAGATAGTGAACAATCCACAGTCGGTCATGAGCGACGTTGAGGCGTCGATGGTGTAGACGAGTCCTCGCTTCTCGCGGAGCGAGACATTGAGCAACGAGTTCATCCCGGGGCCTCCCACCATATTGGTGAGCAGCGAGAGAGCGTAGCGCTGAGGTGAGGAGAGGCTCACTGTCCGCGCACCCATGAGGGTGTGAGCCTGATGAGTGCCCTTGTCAATGTCGCGTTCGAAAGGGGCTACCATGGGAGGGACTACCCTCGACACCTCACGGCCCGTTCTGGTCAGCCGGGAGAAATGCTTCTCGGCCGCACGGATGAAGCGCACGGGATCGTCGCCTCCGGAATAGAACAGCACCATGCGCGAGGGTGTATAGCAATCGTCGAGCCACCTACGGCATACGTCGCTGCCGAGGGTGTCGAGCGAGTCGCGTGTGCCGAGGATGGAATGTTGGAGTTCGGAGCCGGCAAAGATCAGCTCGTCAAAATCATCATATATCCCCTCGGCGGGGATGTCAAGATAGGTGTCGATCTCGTCGGCCACCACATCACGCTCCTTCTCGATCTCGGCAGGAGGAAAGACCGAGTCGCACACGAGGTCGGCCACCAGATCGACGGCGCGGTCGAGATTGCCTGAAGGGAATGTGGTGTAGACGACTGTCTCCTCTTTTGTGGTATAGGCATTGAGCTCGCCCCCGACGGTCTCCATACGGTTGAGGATGTGCCATGCACGGCGGCGTGAGGTGCCCTTGAATATGGTATGCTCCACGAAATGAGCCAGTCCGTAATGCGGGGAGAGTTCGTCACGGCTCCCGGCATTGACCGCCACGCCACAGTGGCCCACCACGGCTCCGGGACGATGGAGGATCACTGTCCTGAGTCCGCACGCGAGGATGTGATACTGGTATTCGGGAATCATCGTCATTCTTTCTCAGACAGCTCAAGCCATCGCATCTCTTTATCATCGAGGAGAGACTTCACCTCGTCATAGCGTTTGGCTTTGGTGGCGATATCCTCTATCTGTTCTCCAGAGTTGAAAAGCGCCTCAAGGTCGGCTTTCTCAGCGGTGAGGCGGTCGATCTCCTCCGTGAGTGCTTCGAGCTCCTTGCGCTCCTTGAAAGTGAGCCGCGGCTTGCGCTCGCGCTGGGACACGACGGGTTTTGGCTTCTCCTGTTCGCGTCGCGAGGCCTCTTCCACCCGACGGGCTTTGAGATAGTCGCGATACTCCGAATAGTTGCCGGGGAAGTCGCGGATCACGCCTTCACCCTCCATCACAAACAGATGGTCAACGATTGAGTCGAGGAAAAAGCGGTCATGCGAAATGACGATGACACACCCTTTGAACTCACGCAGGTAATCCTCGAGAATGGCGAGTGTCATTATGTCAAGGTCATTGGTGGGCTCGTCGAGGATCAGGAAATTGGGCTGTGTGATGAGAACGGCGGCAAGATTGAGGCGCCTCATCTCACCTCCGCTAAGGGTGGAGATATACTTTTGCTGGTCGGCCGGGGAAAACAGGAATCGGGTGAGGAATTGCATGGGGGTGTAATGGGTGGTGCCATTGATCACCACATCCTCCGTCATGTCGGTGATGGCGTCGATCACACGCTTCCCCTCGGGGAGGTGAAGACCCTCCTGCGAGTAGTAGCCAAAACGCACTGTCTCACCCACGTTCCACTCGCCGCTGTCCTGAGGGACGAGCCCCTGAAGCATCTTGATGAACGTCGATTTGCCCACGCCGTTCTCGCCTACTATGCCAACCTTCTCATATCTGGCGAAAGTGTATGTGAAGTCCTTGAGAATCACCTTGTCGCCAAACCGCTTGCTGACACCCTTTGCCTCAAATATCTTGGATCCTATGTAAGAGGATTTGACCTCATTGGGGTCGATATTCTTCTCGTCATATCTCACCGACGCACGGTCCTTGAGCTCATAGAAGGCATTGATGCGGAATCGTGCTTTGCCGGCACGGGCCTGCGGCTGGCGGCGCATCCACTCCTGCTCCTTGCGCAGAGTGTTTTTCGCCTTGGCCAGTTCCCCCTCCAGAGCCTCGATCCTCTCAGAGCGTTTGCGCAGGTAGTAGTCGAAATTGCCCTCATACGTGAAGATCTGACGCATGTCTATCTCGATGATCTTGGTGCACACGCT
>CAZAWC010000058.1:10921-15061 GCA_964488595.1 uncultured Staphylococcus sp.
ATGTCGAGGTGGTTGGTGGGCTCGTCGAGGATCACGAGATCGGGCTCGGAGAGGAGGAGCCGGGCGATGGCCACACGCTTTATCTGTCCGCCGGACATCTTGGAGACCGGGAGAGAGAGATCGTCAATGCCGAGCTGTGACAATGTCTGCTTCACTCTGTCCTCACGCCCCCAACCGTCGTGGCTCTCCTCGGGGATGACGGGAAGAAGGTTGTCCATCAGGGAGAGTGAGGGATCGAACTGCGGATTCTGGTCGAGAAAACCCACGCGAAGCCCGGAACGATATATGATGGTGCCTGAGTCGGGGCTCTCCTTGTCGGCCAGCAGCCGGAGCAGAGTGGACTTGCCGGTACCGTTTTTGGCCACGATACCGATCTTGTCGCCCTCGTTTACCCCGAAAGTCACGGAGTCAAAAAGCAAGCGGTCGCCATAGCTCTTGGTGAGCTTGTCTACCTGCAGGTATGGTTTCATTTGGCCAGACAGGCATCGAGGGCCTCGGTGATGGCCGTGCGGTCCATGTCGCGCCCAATGAATACAATCTTGATCATCCTGTCGCCATACTCACCCTCCCAGTCTTTCATCAGACCGGGATCTTCCTCGAGCAGCTGCTTCAGGTCTTCCTCGGGAGCGGTGACAAACCACAGCCCTGCCTCGCGCAACTGCTTCTGGCGTCCTGCTGTCTCAAACAGATAGCTCATGTCGGGATTGTCCGAGAAATAGCATATCCCCTTGGAGCGGATCACGGACTTGGGCCATTTGGAGGCACACAGGTAGTCGAACTTGTTCAGATCGAATCCCGGACGACGATAATAGACGAATGTGGAGATGCCATATTCCTCGGCCTCACCCTCACCATGGTGATGATGATGGTGATGGTGGTGGCCGCACGTACACTCTCCGCCATGCTCGGCATCACACCCGTGATCATGGTGATGGTCGTGTTCATGATCATCAGCACCCTCATCATGATGGTGATGGTGATGATGGTCGTCGTGATCATGATCATGGTGATGGTGGCGATGTTCTTCCTCGTCGGCCACTATCTCGGCATTGTCGCGGTCTATCTGGCGTATCCACGCTGCGGATGAGGCCACAGCGCCGAAACGGAACATGTCGGTATTGATGATTCTTGTGATGTCGACATCGGCATAATCGCACTCGATAATCTCGGCATTGGGCTGGATGGCGCGGACTATGGCACGGATGCGTTTCAGCTCGTCGGGGGTCACTTCAGAGACTTTGTTGAGCAGAATTATGTTGCAGAACTCTATCTGCTGGATGATAAGATTCTCGATATCCTCCTCGTCGATATTCTCCTTGCGGAGCGACTCGCCATTCTCAAACTCGTCGCGTAGACGCAGGGCGTCGACCACAGTGACGATGCAATCAAGCCGGGGCTCTCCGTTGGCCAGCATAGCGTCGCCGAGTTGAGGTATTGAGCAGATGGTCTGGGCGATCGGAGCGGGCTCACAGATGCCGCTGGCCTCGATCACGATATAATCGAAGCGGTTCATCGCGAGGATGTCCTCGATCTGTTTCACGAGGTCCATCTTGAGGGTACAGCATATACATCCGTTGGAGAGAGCCACGAGGCTGTCGTCTTTGGAGTCGACCACCCCACCCCTCTCTATGAGGTCGGCATCAATGTTGACCTCGCCTATATCATTGACAATGACGGCAAACTTTATGCCACGTTCGTTTGTGAGGATATGATTGACCAAAGTCGTCTTGCCGCTGCCGAGATAACCCGTCAGGAGCAGTATGGGAGTAACTTTTTGATTCATAACAAAATGATTATATTACCATTCCAGTTTGACAGCCACATTGGTGAGCTCGGCCGGAATCGGAGGGGTGACCTTGGCGACACGTATCATGCCGCCCGTGATGTGGGGGAAGTTCCATTTGAGAGTCTCGTAGAGACGATAGACTACATTTTCAATGAGGACTGACGGTACAAGCATCACCTGTTTGATCACCTCGACCACTCTCGTATAGTTGACCGTCGAACTGAGATTGTCGCGCTTCATCGCCTCCTCGAGAGGATATGATATATGCACCGTCACCTCAAAGATATTGCCCACGACGTGCTCCTGTTCTATGGCGCCGTGCCTTGCGAACAGTCTCAGGCCGTTTATTTCAATTGTTCCTGTCATCCCCATGAATAATTACTTTTACGGTTTGCAAAGCCACGGATTTTATATATGGCTGTATATAACGGATGGATGCTCATAAACCACGGGAAGGTCACGAATATCCCACGCGACCAGAGGGAGAGGGATGTGCGCTTCCATGCAAACATGAGCACGATCCATGTGGTCAACAAGAGGACTACCGCCACAATGAGCGGGATGAGCGACGGGAGTCCGGCCACGGCAAGCCCTGCGGCCGAAAGAATGACGCCCCACCACGCCACGCTGCACGACCCGAAGAAAAGCCTGGCATGCCCTTTGGTCTTGGAGGCGGTGAAGTCATAGCGCAACTTGTCGGCTCGATGGGCAGCGGCGGGATCGCCCTCGACGGAGAGGACCATTGAGTCGGCCGATAACTCGACAGCACAGTTGTCGGGGGTGACAACCTGCGAGACAAACACGTCATCGTCGCCATACTTGAGGTCGAGCGAACGGGAGAATCCCTTGTTGTTGAAAAACACATCCCTGCGGTATGCGAGGTTGTGGCATGTGCCGCGGTATGGACGTCCTGCAATGGCCCAAGACAGGTATTCGACGCCAGTACGGACGGTGTCGAAGGCGTGCAGACGCCGGCGGGGCTCAGAGACCTCGTCGGCCGAAGCTGTGGGTGCGGCATAACCTATCACCACGTCGGTGCCGGGAACGAATCGGCGACCTATGGCACGCAGCCACAGACGCGAGGGGATCTGGCAGTTGCCCGTAGTGTGAAGAAGCACATCATAACGGGCGGCTTTGATGCCGAGGGTGACGCCGAGCTTCTTGCGCGACAGCGAACGGGAGTCAAGCGGAGTGAACGTCATATAGAGATTGGGGTAGCGGGGCTCGAGACGTGCGATCACGTCCTTGGTCGATGCGACCGCCCCATCGTTGACCACAATCACCTCAAAACGACCCGGATAGTCCTGCTCGAGAATCTGGGGCAACAGCACCTGAAGATTCTCGGCATCATCCTGAGAATAAACTATGACGGAGATGGAGGGATAGGTGAAGCCGCTCTCCGACGGAAATTCGCGGCTGCTGTCAGCGCTCACCCTGCGGCTGACGGACGACACATAGTGGCGAAAACCCAGCAGCAGATATAATATACACACCACCAACACCGACAGCAGGGCCATCACGAGCGGTGTAAATACAAGTTCAAACATCGTTCTTAATTGCAGTTGGAATTACGATATGCAAAGTTAAGGAGAAATTTCGATTTTTTATGTACCTTTTTATATAACTTTGCACCCGGAAAAATCAAAAAAATCTGAAAAGTCACCGTTATGAATGATTTCAAAGAAGAATGGAGAAAGATGGTCGAAGGTGAGATCTACGACGCATCACGGCAAGATTTCCTCGACCTTCTTGTCGAGACACGCGAGAAAATCCACGACTTCAATTCCCTGAGGCCGTCTGAGACAGCAGCCCGGGAGGAGATATTGCGCTCACTGTTTGGCACATGCGGGCGCAATATTCACATAAATCAACCCTTCAGATGCGATTATGGATGTAATATCCATGTTGGCGACAACTTCTTCGCCAACTTCAATCTCACCATTCTCGACGAGGCCCCCGTGCGTATCGGCAACGGTGTCCTCTTCGGTCCTAACGTCAGCATCTACACCGCCTGTCACCCCATCGATCCCGACCATCGTGCCACTTTGGTCGAATGGGCGGAACCTGTCACCATCGGGGATAACGTATGGATAGGAGGATCAGCCACAATACTGCCCGGTGTGACAATCGGCGACGGAGCCGTGATCGGAGCAGGATCAGTGGTGACCCGCGACGTGGCCCCTCGCACGGTCGTAGCGGGGAATCCGGCACGCCCCATCAAGGAAATTTGATTAAAAAATGTTAACCATATTGTCCGTCTGCCTCAAAACCGCTACCTTTGCACCCGTAATTACTACCGCAAGGAGAGATGGCAGAGTGGTCGATTGCGGCGGTCTTGAAAACCGTTGAGGGTC
>CAZAWC010000059.1:0-15015 GCA_964488595.1 uncultured Staphylococcus sp.
GAGCTCAACATCATCGTCAAGGGCGACGTGGACGGCTCCATCGAGGCCCTCTCCGACTCGCTCATCAAGCTCTCGACCGAGGAGATCAAGATCAACGTGCTCCACAAGGCCGTGGGCGCCATCTCGGAGAGCGATGTGACGCTGGCCGCCGCCTCGGACGCCATCATCATCGGCTTCCAAGTGCGCCCGTCGCAGGCCGCCCGCCGTGCCGCCGAGCGCGACGGTGTGGAGATCCGCCTCTACTCGGTCATCTATCAGGCCATCGAGGAGGTGAAGGACGCCATGGAGGGCATGCTCGCCCCCGAGATCAAGGAGGAGGTGATAGGCAACGCCGAGGTGCTCCAGACGTTCAAGATCTCGAAGGTCGGCACCATCGCCGGCGCCATCGTGCGCGAAGGCCGCATCAAGCGCGGCTGCAAGGTGCGCCTCATCCGCGACGGCATCGTGCGCTATACCGGCGAGCTGGGCTCGCTCAAGCGCATGAAGGACGACGTCAAGGAGGTGACCTCGGGCTATGACTGCGGTCTCTCGATAGCCGGATACAACGACATCGAGGAGGGCGACATCATCGAGGCTTACGAGGAAGTAGAGGTTAAGAAGTCGCTCTGACAGGTGTGACCATCCACCTCAACATAGGTTCGAATATCGGCCACCGCCGCTCTGCCATAGAGCGCGCGGTGGCCGCTCTGTGTGTGGCCTTCCCGGGCGGGCGCACCCTCTGCTCCGAGCCGATGGAGAGCGCCCCGTGGGGCTATGAGTCGCCCCACCCGTTTCTCAACGCCGGGGTGCTCATCGAGCTTGACGCTCCCATGGAGCCGGCCGAGGTGTGGCGCCGCGTGCAGCAGGCCGAGAGGAGCGTCTCGGCCATGCCACACCGCCATCCGGGTGGCGCCTACCGCGACCGCGAGGTGGACATCGACCTCATAGCCATCGACGAGCTGGTGACCGCCACCCCGGCCCTCACGCTGCCCCATCCGCGCATGCACCTGCGCGAGTTCGTGCTGCGCCCCATGCTAGCCCTCGCCCCCGGGTGGCGCCATCCGCTGCTCGGGCTCACTGTGGCCGAGATGCTTGCGTGCCTCGCGGAAAAACACTAATTTTGCAACCGACACAAACCATATCACCCCTCAGTCCGAATGAAAATACAGCACATATTGGCTACAGCTACAGTCATGACCACCGGAATCTTTGCCGGATGCACGGGCAGTGTCCGTCATCTCGATTATCCCGCCGCCCCTCAGGACGGCACAGTCGACACCGTGTTTGGCATGACGGTGCCCGACATCTACCGTCCTCTGGAGAACGACACCTCCGAGGCCACCGCCCGTTGGGTCGAGGCCGAGAATCGCCTGACTCAGGACTATCTCTCGCAGATCCCCTACCGCGACCGCATCCGCGAGCGCCTCACGGGGCTGAGCGACTATGTGAAGCGCGGCCTGCCGTGGCGCGGCAACGACGGCATGTGGTATTTCTACGAGAACGACGGCCTGCGCAACCAGTCGGTGCTCTATCGTGCCAAGGATGCCGCCGGCACGGACCGCGAGGTGTTTCTCGACCCCAACACCCTCAGCGACGACGGCACCGTGGCACTGACGGGCGTCTATCAGTCGAAGGATGGCCGCTATACGGCCTATACCATCTCGCGCTCGGGCTCGGACTGGACAGAGATTTATGTGATGGACACGGCCACCCGCGCCTTGGTGCCCGACCATATAGAGTGGGCCAAGTTCACGGGCGCCGGGTGGGACGGCGACGGATTCTACTACAGCGCCTATCCCCGCCCCGAGCAGGGCAAGGAATACTCCCACGCCAATGAGAATCATATCGTCTACTATCACAAGATGGGCACGCCTCAGAGCGAGGACACCATAGCCTTTGCCGATCCGGCCCACCCGCTCCACTTCCACACCGCTCAGGTGGCCGAGACGGAGCCTTACACGTTTGTCTACGTCGGCGGTCAGGGTGTGGGCGAGGCCCTCAAGGTGAAGCGCGACGGGGTGTGGACCGACATGGCCCCCGATCAGGACTATACGACCAACGTCATCGACGTCATAGGGGGCAAGGCATATATCCTCACCTCCTATGGCGCGCCCAAGAACCGCATCATGGTGGCCGACCTCAAGGGCGACCCCTCGCGCGAGGCGTGGACCGAGCTGGTGCCCGAGGGTGAGGGTGTGCTCACCGGCGCCGCCTTCTCGGGCGACAATCTCTATCTCACCTACGAGCAGGATGCGGCCTCCAAGGTGGAGATCCGCGCCCTCGATGGCCGCAAGGTGGCCGATGTGGCCCTCCCCGGCTATGGCTCGGTGGGGCTGAGCGTGGACCGCAAGCACCCCGAGGATGTCTACTATGCCTTCACCTCGTTCACATCGCCGGCGGTCATCTACTCCTACAACCCCGCCGACGGCACCAGCACCCGCGTCTTCGCCCCCGAGGTGAAGGGGATAGACCTCGGCGAGTATGTGACGGAGCAGGTGTTCTATCCCTCGGCCGACGGGACGAAGATACCGATGTTCCTCACCTACAAGAAGGGACTGAAGCGCGACGGCTCCAATCCGGTCTATCTCTACGGCTACGGAGGATTCAACATCTCGCTCACCCCGTCGTTCTCGCCCTATCGCATGTTCATGCTCGACAATGGCGTGATCTATGCGCAGGCCAACCTGCGCGGTGGGTCGGAGTATGGCGAGGAGTGGCATCAGGCCGGCACGAAGCTCAACAAGCTCAACGTGTTCAACGACTTCATAGCCGCCGCCGAGTATCTGGTGAACGAAAACTGGACCAACCCCGAGCTGATCACCATAGAGGGTGGCAGCAACGGTGGCCTGCTGGTGGGTGCCACGGTCAACATGCGTCCCGACCTGTTCAAGGTGGCCTTCCCCCGCGTGGGTGTGATGGACATGATGAGGTATCACCTCTTCACCATCGGCTGGAACTGGGCTTCGGACTACGGCACGTCGGCCGACTCGCCCGAGATGGCCGAGTATCTGCTGCGCTACTCGCCGCTCCACAACATCCGCAACGACGGCACCCCCTATCCCGCCATCATGGTCACCACCGCCGACCATGACGACCGCGTGGTGCCGGCCCACTCGTTCAAGTATGCCGCCGCCCTTCAGGCCGCCGACACCGGCGACGCCCCCAAGCTGATACGCATCGACTCCAAGGCCGGCCACGGAGCGGGCAAGCCTGTGGCCAAGGTGATAGACGAGTACACGGACATATACTCGTTCATGTTCCACAACCTCGGGATCACACCCGCTTTCCCCGCGGAGGAGGAGTGAGACTTTGAAGCCCTGCTCTCTTCTCACAGTCGCGGCCGCGTGCCTGCTGCTGCAGGGGTGTTTCTTCACCGGCGTAGAGTCCACGCCGCGCATCACGGCGGGCGATGTGAAGCGCGCCGAGGTGCCCCTGACGCGCGAGGACACCTTTCTGGCCCGGGTGGCCGACGAGCCCCTGCGCCAGTGGCGTCCCGGCAAGCCGTTTGCCGTCACCGACGCGCGTGTGACCCGTGTCTTCGGCCTCGACGAGAGCGAGGGGCCGGCGCTGGAGGGGAGCACACTGCGGTTTGTCGAGGCTGTGGAGAGGCCCGGGGTCACCGGCACGGGGGTCACCGACCTGCTGTTTGCCGCTCCTGACGGCCGCGTGCTCACCTACAGGGTCAACCGCCCCCTCGCGCCGCTGATGAGGAGCGACGGGCCTGCGGTGCCCTTCACAGTGCAGCGCGACATGGCTGCGCGGGTCGACTCGGTGATGCGCGGGCGCAGGCTCTACACCCTCACCGGCCTGTGGCGCGATGACGACGACACCCCGCGCCGGGGCCTGAAGTTTGTCCCCGTCACGGTCGACTCCGTGACCGTGGGCAACTCGCTCTTTCCCCTCAAGGTGGCCTTTACGGCCGACTCTGGCCTGACCGGGAGGCTGTTCATCTATCCCGGCGCCACCGACTCGGCCCCCCGCACGTTTGCCTCCGTATTCTCGTTCACCGACCCGTGGCTGCGCTATCCCGCCGTCAACCCCGACCACCGCGACGCCATCTCGCGCGGCCTTGTGGCCGAGGGGATGACCGCCCTCGAGTGTCGTCTGGCCCTCGGGGCTCCCAAGGAGATCAACCGCGGTGCGGGACAGAGCTATCTGCGCGAGACATGGTCATACGAAGACGGGCACTATCTCCTCTTTGAGGACGGCCTGCTCAAGTATGCCCGCTGACACCCCATGTCGCCCACTCACACTGCATCATCCTACACACCCACACCATAATCATGACATCCAAGACCGCGATACACTCCCTGATGGAGTTTCTCGACAAGAGCCCCGTCAACTTCTATGCCGTCCGCACTGTGGCCTCCATGCTCGACGAGGCCGGCTTCACACGGCTCGACCCCTCGGGCGAGTGGAATCTCGTGCCCGGCGGACGCTACTATATCGTCAAGAATCAGAGCGCCATCTTCCCCTTTGTCACCGGCACCGGGGCGCCCTCGGCGGGATTTCACATCATCGCCGCCCACTCCGACTCGCCCACCATGCGCGTGAAGCCCGCGCCCGAGATGCCCACCGACGGAGGCGTGGTGAAGCTCAATGTCGAGGTGTATGGCGGCCCGATCCTCTACACGTGGTTCGACCGTCCCCTCTCGCTGGCCGGACGTGTGGCCCTGCGCGGCGCCGATCCCCTGCATCCGCGCATGGAGCTGCTGCGCTTCGAGCGCCCGCTGCTCACCATCCCCCATCTGGCCATCCACTTCAACCGCGCCGTCAACGAGGGCAACCCCATCTCGCCTCAGACCGACATGCTCCCCGTGGTGGGGATCGTGCGCGACAAGGCCGAGGCTGACGGGCTGCTGGTGAGGATGATAGCCGACGCCCTGCAGTGTGAGCCGGCCGACATACTCGACTTTGACCTCTCGCTCTACGACACCACCCCCGCCTGTCTCGTGGGGATGAACGAGGAGTTTATCACCTCCGGGCGGCTCGACGACCTGAGTATGGTCCACGCCGCCGGCACGGCCCTCATCGCCGCCGCCGGCACCCCGTCGGCCTACACCCGCGTGGCCGCGATATTCGACAACGAGGAGACCGGCTCGGGCACCAAGCAGGGAGCCGCCTCGCCCGTGCTGCGCCATCTGCTGCGCCGTGTCACCGCCTGTCTCGGCGGGGGAGAGGAGGAGTATCTGCGCGCCGTCGAGGGGTCGTTCATGGTGTCGGCCGACAATGCCCACGCCTATCATCCCAACTATGGCAGCAAGTATGACCCCACCAACCATCCCATCCCCGGGCGCGGTCCGGTCATCAAGATCAACGCCCGCTGCAAGTATATGACCGATGCCGACTCGGCCGCCGTGTTCAGGGCCATTTGTGACAAGGCCGGGGTGCCCTGCCAGTATTTCGTCAACCACAGCGACGTGGCCGGAGGCTCGACCCTCGGCAACATACTCACCTCGCAGATACCCCTGCGCGGCGTCGACATGGGCGAGGCCATCTGGGCCATGCACTCCGTGCGCGAGACCGGCGCCGTGGCCGACCACGACTATACCATCAGGGCCTTCACTGAATTTTTTGAGATATAGGGCTGAAAATTAACACTCGCGGATTTGTGTGATTCGCGCATTTGCGTTATCTTTGCGACAATCAATCAGGCCATTGTCCGTGTGAAAGCGGACCCCTCGGATGAGGATAGCCTATTGATTGTCGTATATATGCACGGATAATCGAACAATCACCAAAACATAGTAACGCTTATGAAGAAATTTTTACTTTCTCTGGCTGCTGTAGCGACACTCTCGTTTGCAGCTTCGGCCGAAGAAGTCACCTACGACTTCATCAACTTTGACTACGGCATGACCCGCCTCTCGGGCTCCGCCACCGAATACAACACCAATCCCTGTACCATCGAGAACGGTGCGGTGACCATTACCGTCAACGGTGAGAACAGCTCGCGTCTGTGGACGGACGGCCTCCGCCTCTACAAGACCGCCACATTCAGCGTGGCCTGCAACGGCGGCACCATCTCGCAGATCGAGTTTACCTGCAAGAACGCTGCCGGCGCCGGCTATATCGCCGTGGCCGACGGAGCCACAGGCACCGTGGCCGCAGCCGACAAGGTGTGCACATGGACCGGCTCGGCTCAGGCTGCCGACTTCAAGGTGACCCACACCTCGGGCAACTTTGCCATCAGCACCATCAAGGTGACCTATAGCGGCGGTCAGGTGGACAACCGCAAAGATGCCGGTCTGGCATTCTCGGAGACAGCCGTCACCGTAGAGCTGGGCGACCCCTTCATCGCTCCCACCCTCACCAAGGCCACCAACGCCGCCGTGACCTACAGCAGCGACGCTGAGAATGTGGCCACCGTCGACGCCACCACCGGTGCCGTCAGCATCCTCGCCGTGGGCACCGCCCGCATCACCGCCAAGGCCGACGCCAACGACGAGTATAAGGCCGGCAGCGCTTCATATCTCATCACCGTCAAGGAGAAGATCACCGCCCCTGAGGGCTCTGTCTTCTTCTCGGCTCTCGGCGAGGGATTCTCGTTTGACAATCCCGAGGGTCTCGAGGTGTGGAAGCTCGACACCAAGTATGGCCTGAAGGGCTCGGCCTACCTCAACAACCAGATCAACGCCGCAGTGGCCACAGCCTATACCACCGACGCCATTGACCTGACCGGCCTCAAGAACATCACCCTCACCTTCAAGAACGCCTTCAACAACTACAAGCTCAACAACGTGATGATCCCCGTCACCGACTTCATCGGCTATGCCGCTGTCCTCGTGCGCGAGGAGGGTGCCGCCGACTGGACCGTCATCGACAACGCCATCACCGCCCCCGAGGCATTCAGCTGGACATTCTACGACAACGCTCCCGTCTCGCTCGAGGCATACAAGGGCAAGAAGATTCAGGTGGCCTTCCGCTACTTCTCGAGCACCGAGGTGGCCGGCACATGGGAGATCCAGCGCATCGCCGTGGCCGGCGAGGCTGACCAGACCGGCATCGAGGCCATCGAGGCTACAGAGGCCCCCGTAGAGTATTACAACCTGCAGGGTGTGCGCGTGGCCAATCCCGAGAACGGCATCTATGTGCGCCGTCAGGGCAACACCGTCACCAAGGTTGTGGTGCGCTGAGCCGCTCCACTCCCCCCTCTCTCTGACTGATCACTGAGACAAATACTATACCAGCCGGCCCTGACACGCCACGAGCGTGTCAGGGCCGGCTGTGTCTGCACGGGGGTGGCGTGGGGGCGGTGGATTTGCGAATGCAAATAAAAAGCTCTATGTTCATAACTTTTTAACGCCGTCGGTGTTTGGGTTTGCAAATTTTTTGCGTAATTTTGGAGTCAGATTCCCTCAATCCGCTCACTCCACATATCACACAGGACACAATGACTGCCGAAACCCCTTATCACATACCCGCTCTGCTCGCCGAAACACTTGAGGCTCTTGATGTTAAGCCCGGGGGCGTGTATATCGACGCCACCTATGGCGGCGGTGGTCACACCCGTGCCATCGTGGAGCGGCTCGACGTCGGGGCGGGTGGCAGGGTCTATGCCTTCGATCAGGACATGGACGCCCTCGAGCGCGCCCCGCGCGACGAGGCCCGGCTGGTGATGGTGCACTCCAACTTCCGCTACATCACCAACTTCATGCGCTTCTATGGCGAGGATGCCGTGGACGGTGTGCTGGCCGACCTCGGGGTGTCGTCACACCACTTTGACGACGCCGACAGGGGATTCTCGTTTCGTGCCGACGGCCCTCTGGACATGCGCATGAACCGCAGCGCCGGCCTCACGGCCTCCGAGCTGCTCCGCACCGCCGACCGCGACGAGCTGGCCCGCATCTTCAGGCTCTATGGCGAGTTCGGGCAGGCGCGCCGGCTGGCCGACGCCATCGTGCGCCGCCGCGACGAGGGGTGCGACTTCGGCCGCGTGTCCCAGCTGCTCGAGGTGCTCGCCCCGATGATAGATCCCCGCAAGGAGAAGAAGGAGCTGGCACAGGTGTTTCAGGCCCTGCGCATAGAGGTGAACCACGAGCTCGACGCCCTGCGCGCCCTGCTGGCCGGCGCCCTGCGTGTGCTCCGTCCCGGAGGGCGCATAGCAGTCATCACCTATCACAGCCTCGAGGACAGGCTGGTGAAAAACTTCTTCAAGACCGGCAATCTCGAGGGTGAGGTGGCCAAGGACTTCTACGGGCGCGTGTGTGCCCCCCTGAAGCCCCTCGGGTCAAAGCCCGTGGTGCCCGGAGCCGACGAGGTGGAGCGCAATCCGCGCGCACGCTCGGCCAAACTGAGGACCGCCGTGAAGCTCTGACAGCCGATAATCAACAACCAACGAGAGTGACCCCACAGAGATGAGCAAGACCAAGAAGCCGGGCATCGGCAAGCGAGTGGCATTCGGCCAAGTGATCTCGAGCGACTTTTT
This sequence comes from uncultured Staphylococcus sp., assembly GCA_964488595.1. Classification (GTDB taxonomy): domain Bacteria; phylum Bacteroidota; class Bacteroidia; order Bacteroidales; family Muribaculaceae; genus Duncaniella. The sequence continues at coordinate 8,408 of CAZAWC010000059.1, forward strand.
CGCCCGCCACTGGCTGCCGATAGTGATATTCGTCATAGTGATCATGGTCTATATCACCACCAAGTTCACCTATCGCACCAATCTGGAGCGCATCGAGGCCCTCGAGCGCAAGCTCGAGATAGTGACCAACGAACGCGACCGCGAGCGCAGCGCCTTCCGCAGCCGCACGCGCGAGACCTCGATGCAGCAGATGGTGGACTCGCTCCACCTCGACCTGCGCGTGCAGTCGCAACCCGCCTACACCATAAGGCTCAAATAAGACACTCCTCCTCATTAACTCACCCCCTTTATCCTCACCCCACCGCACACAGCAGCAATGGCAGCGAAGAAGACCAACGACAACCGCACCAACATCCTGTTCCGCTACGGAATAGTGGTGCTCGGCATCCTCATACTCTCGGCCTGTATCATCGTCAAGCTCACGGAGACCACCGTGGTCAACGCCGACCGCTGGAACGAGCGCGTCTCGGAAGAGATGAGCTACAGCCGCGACATCATCCCCCACCGCGGCAACATCCTCGCCGCCGACGGCTCGATACTGGCCACCAACCTCAACTTCTACACGGCACGCATGGACTATCGCGCCGAGAAGTTCAGCGCCAAGATGCTGCGCGACTCGGTCGATGTGCTCGCCGCCGCGCTGGCCGAGAACTTCCCCTCGAAGACCGTGGACCAGTGGCGCGACCACCTGCTGAAGCCCCTCGAGAAGGAGGAGTCCAAGCGTCCGCGCGCCTACAAGCTCATCTCGGGCCTCTCGCATGCCGACATGCAGCTGATGAAGACGCTCCCCTACTTCCGCAAGCGGAGCCGCAACCGCTCGGGGCTCACGTTCGAGAAATACATGCGCCGCTTCAACCCCTACGGCAATATGGCCAAGCGCTCCATCGGGCGTGTGGGGCAGACGGCTGATGATGAGGAGATCCACGGACGCTCGGGCATAGAGAAGGCGCTCGACTCCCTGCTCTATGGCAAGACGGGCTACACCCACAAGGTGCACCTCACCAAGGATATCGCCGACATGGCCGACCGCGCCGCCGTGCCGGGGTGTGACGTGGTGACCACCATCGACATCAACATGCAGGACATACTGGAGAGCGAGCTCAACAATGTGCTCGACTCCTGCGGGGCCGACTGGGGGCTGGCCGTGCTGATGGACGTCAAGACCGGCGACATCAAGGCCATCTCCAACCTCGAGCAGAACCCCGACGGACCGGGATATGTGGAGGCCCTCAACCGCGCCGTGATGCGCTATGAGCCGGGATCGGTCATCAAGACCCTCTCGATGATGATAGCCCTCGAGGACGGCATCGTGAAGAATCTCGACGAGATGCTCCCCACCGGCGCCGGATGGGCCTATGCCGGTGGGCGCCCCATCACCGACGCCCACCACACCACCTCCATCCGCGTGGGCGACGTCATAGAGCAGTCGTCCAACATCGGCATGGCCCGCATCATCACCCGCGCCTACGACTCGGTGCCGGGACGATTCTACTCGCGCGTCAAGCAGCTGGGATTTCTCGAGCCGCTCAACACGTGCATAGCCGGCGAGGTGACCCCCCGCATCGACTCGGTGCCCAACCGCCGCGACGGCCGCATAGCCATGTCGCGCCAGTGCTATGGCTATGCCACCGAGATTCCACCCATCTACACGCTGGCCCTCTATAACGCCATAGCCAACGACGGTGTGTTCGTGAAGCCGCGTCTGGTGCGCGAGCTGCGAGGGTCGATCGACTCGGTCTATCCCGTCACCTACATAGGCAACGGCCGCGCGTGCTCGCCGCAGACCGCCGCCACCATGCGCGAGATGCTGACCCGCGTGGTGTGGGGCGAGCATGGCACGGGCAAGTTCCTGCGCAACGATCTGGTGAAGATCGCCGGCAAGACGGGCACCTGCTATACCATCGACGTCAACGGACAGTATAACACCTCCAAGAAGCGTCTGGCATTCTGCGGATTCTTCCCGGCCGACAAGCCCAAATACTCGTGCGTGGTGCTGACCTGCTATCCCAAGAAAAACTTCTTCGGGGCCGCCACCACATCGGGTCAGGTGCTGAAGAACGTGGCCATGAAGCTCTACTCGCGCGGCATGCTCGACAACAGTTCGGACTATACCACCGTGGCCCCCTCCACGCAGGGCCCCACATTCTTTGCCTCGGCCGACCGCAATGACTACGCGCGCCTCAAGGCCCCCTTTGCCCTCCCCTCGGGCAAGAGTCTCAAGGCCGGGAGCGTCAAGGGGGCCGGCATCCCCGACGTGCGCCACATGAGCGCCCGCGACGCCATAGCGCGTCTGGAGGCCGAGGGATATAACGTGGAGATCTCGGGCGTGGGGTTTGTCAAGGCCATGACCCCCGCCCCCGGCACACTGGTGAGACGCGGCAGCCGCGTGGCCCTTACCCTCTCACACTGACCCCCCTCACATCATATAGCATCACTCAATATATACACCAAACGATATAGATTCAGACCCAAAGAGATGAATATAGATACACTGCTCTCCGCCATCACCCCTCTCGCCACCGTGGGCGAGACCATAGAGAATGTCGACATCAAGGGGCTCACCGCCGACTCGCGTCAGGTGGAGGCCGGATGGCTGTTTGTGGCCGTGCCCGGTGTGAGCGTCGACGGCCACCGCTATATCGGTGCCGCCGTGGCCGCCGGAGCGCCGGTGGTGGTGTGCGAGCATGTGCCCGACGACCGTGCCGAGGGAGTGTGCTATGTCAAGGTGGCCTCGAGTGCCGAGGCCCTCGGGCAGCTCGCCTCGCAGTGGTATGGCAACCCGTCGCGCCGCCTCAGGCTGGTGGGTGTGACAGGCACCAACGGCAAGACCACCACAGCCACGCTCATCTATGAGATGGCGCGCCTGCTGGGCCACAAGGCCGGTCTGCTATCCACCGTGTGCAACTATGTCGACTCCACCCCCTATCCCACCGACCATACCACCCCCGACCCCATCACCATCAACCGCCTGCTGGCCATGATGGTCGAGGCCGGGTGCACATATGCCGCCATGGAGGTGAGCTCGCATGCCGCCCACCAGCGCCGCATCGCGGGGCTGGAGTTTGCCGGGGGCGTGTTCACCAACCTGACGCGCGACCATCTCGACTATCACAAGACGGTGGCAGCCTATCTCGAGGCCAAAAAGATGTTTTTCGACGGCCTCCCCGCCACAGCCTTCGCACTGACCAACGCCGACGACCGCAACGGAGCCGTGATGCTGCAGAACACCCGCGCCTCGCGCCACACCTACTCGCTGCGCACCGAGGCCGACTATCGCGGCCGCATCGTGGAGCAGCGTCTGGACGGCACCCTGCTCAGCCTCAACGGCCACGAGGTGGAGACCCTCTTCACGGGCCGTTTCAACGCCTGCAATCTCACCGCCGTCTATGGCGCCTCGCTGCTGCTGGGGTGGGATGAGGAGAGCGTACTCCGCGCCATATCGCGCCTCGTGCCGGTGGCCGGACGCTTTCAGGCTTTCCACTCGCCGGCGGGCGTCACCGCCATCGTCGACTATGCCCACACCCCCGACGCGCTTGTCAACGTGCTCGACACTATCCGCGAGGTAGTGGGCCCGCAGGGGCGCATCATCACCGTGGTGGGGTGCGGAGGCAACCGCGACGCCGGCAAGCGTCCCATCATGGCCCGCGAGGCCGGGGTGCGCAGCTCGCTGCTCATCCTCACCTCCGACAATCCCCGCTATGAGGAGCCGGAGGCCATCATAGCCGAGATGGAGACCGGGCTCGACGAGGCCCTGCGTCCACGCACGCTCCACATCACCGACCGCCGCGAGGCCATCCGCCGGGCCGTGGAGCTGGCCGAGCCGGGCACGGTGGTGCTCGTGGCCGGCAAGGGGCACGAGGACTATCAGGAGGTGTGTGGCGTCAAGCACCACTTTGACGACCGCGAGCAGGTGTGCGAGGCTCTGGGCATACAGTGGGCTTGAGACACTCCCATATACAGCATTAACCAAAACATGACAACGGATCCATATGTTATACTGGCTCTTTGACTATCTGCAGGGAGGCGATCATATCCCCGGCGCGCGCCTCATGAGTTACATCACGGTGCGCTCGGTGGCTGCCGCCATCCTCTCGCTTTTCATCACCACCGTCATCGGGCGCCGCATCATCGAGCGTCTGCAGCTGATGCAGATCGGCGAGACCGTGCGCAATCTCGGCCTCGAGGGTCAGCTCAAGAAGACCGGCACCCCCACCATGGGCGGCATCATCATCATCATAGCCGTGATGGTGCCCTGTCTGCTGGTGGGCGACCTCTCCAACATCTACATGCTGCTGCTGCTGGTGTCGGTGCTGTGGCTCGGGGTGATCGGTTTTCTGGACGACTACCTGAAGTTCAAGTATCACAACAAGGACGGCATGAAGGGCAAGTTCAAGATCATCGGACAGGTGGGCCTCGGGCTGCTTGTGGGCCTCACCATGTATCTGAGCCCCGACATCACCCAGCGACAGGTGTCGTCCACCGTGGTGACCCCCGTGCAGGGCGTCGAGGAGGTGGTGGATGTGGAGGGCCTCAACGTCAAGTCGACCCAGACCACCATCCCCTTTGTCAAGGACAACAACTTTGACTATGCCCTGCTCACCTCGTGGATGGGCCCGTATGCCCGCACCGGCGGGTGGGTGCTGTTCATCCTCGTGGTGATAGTGGCCGTGGCCGCCACCAGCAACGGTGCCAACCTCACCGACGGCCTCGACGGCCTCTGTGCCGGCGTCAGCGCCATCATCTGCGTGGCCCTCGCCGTGATGGCCTATCTGGGGGGCAATATCATCTACTCCACCTATCTCGACATCATGTATATCCCCGGGTCGGGCGAGATGGTGGTGTTCATGTCGGCCTTCATCGGGGCGCTGATAGGCTTCCTGTGGTATAACGCCTTTCCGGCACAGGTATTCATGGGCGACACCGGGTCGCTCACCATCGGCGGCATCATAGCCGTCTTTGCCATCCTCATCCACAAGGAGCTGCTCATCTCCCTGCTGTGCGCCATATTCTTCGTCGAAGACCTCTCGGTGATGGCACAGGTGGCCTATTTCAAGTTCACCCGCCGCAAGTATGGCGAGGGGCGCAGGCTGCTCAAGATGGCCCCCCTCCACCATCACTTTCAGAAGGAGGGGATCGTCTCGGTCATCAAGCGCCCCGTGGTGCCGGTGCCCGAGCCCAAGATCGTGACACGCTTCTGGATCATCGGCATCATGCTGGCCATCCTCACCTTCGTCACCCTCAAGATAAGATAAACCCGAACAAATCCATAACTATCTCAATATACCGATCATAATGTCCAAGAATCTCGTGATACTGGGCGGAGGCGAGAGCGGCGTGGGTGCCGCCATCCTCGGCAAAGACAAGGGGTGGAACGTGTTTCTATCCGACTCGGGCCGGATCCCCGCCAAATACCGTGACGTGCTCGACGCCGAAGGGATAGAGTGGGAGGAGGGTGGCCATACCCTCGACCGCATCCTCGAGGCCACGGAGGTGGTCAAGAGCCCCGGCATACCCCCCGAGGCCCCCGTGGTGCGCGCGGTGGTGGAGAAGGGGATCCCCGTCATCTCCGAGATAGAGCTGGCCGGCCGCTACACCGACGCACGCATGGTGTGCATCACCGGCAGCAACGGCAAGACCACCACCACGCTGCTCACCTATCACATCCTGCTCACCGCCGGCATCGACGCCGGTCTGGCCGGCAATGTGGGCAAGAGCATGGCCCTGCAGGTGGCCCGCGACCCCCACGACGTCTATGTGATAGAGCTCTCGAGCTTCCAGCTCGAGAATATGTATGACTTCCATGCCAATATAGCCGTGATCCTCAACATCACGCCCGACCATCTGGACCGCTACGACCACTGTATGCAGAACTATATCAACGCCAAATTCCGTATCCTCAACAATCTCACCCCCGACGACGCTTTCATCTACTGGCAGGACGATCCCGTGATACGCCGCCAGCTGGAGCGGATCGAGACCGATGCCCGCCTCTACCCCTTCGGCGAGCGTCGCGACACCCCCCTGACCGCCGCGTGGGTCGACGACGAGGGCTCGCTCTGCATCGACACCCCCTCCGAGAAGATGCGCATGCCCCGCGCCGAGCTCTCGCTCAACGGCCTGCACAATCTCTACAACTCCATGGCCGCCGCCCTCTCGGGGTGTATCATGGAGATCGACAAGGAGGAGATACGCAAGGCGCTCGGCAACTTTGAGGGCGTGGAGCATCGCCTCGAGCCCTGCGGCACGGTGGACGGCGTGCGCTGGATCAACGACTCCAAGGCCACCAACGTCAACTCCACATGGTATGCCCTCGAGTCCATGCCCCGCGACACCATCCTCATCCTCGGCGGCAAGGACAAGGGCAACGACTACAGCGAGATCCTCCCCCTCGTCAAGGAGAAGGTCAAGGCCATCGTGTGCATGGGCAAGGACAACTCCAAGCTGCTCTCATTCTTCGGCCCTCACGGCATAGAGATGTATGACACCCACTCGATGGACGAGGCCGTGGCCCGCTGTGCCGCTCTGGCCCGTCCCGGCGACACCGTGCTGCTCTCGCCCTGCTGCGCCAGCTTCGACCTCTTCACGAGCTACGAAGACCGCGGCGAGCT
>CAZAWC010000060.1:0-14656 GCA_964488595.1 uncultured Staphylococcus sp.
AGGCCACCTTGACACGCTCCCAGCGCTTGTCGCGGTCCATGGCATAATAGCGGCCTATGATGGAGGCGATGGTGCCGGCGCTCTTGGCGCAGTGGGCTTGGAGCGCCTCGATAAATCCCTTGCCCGAACGGGGATCGGTGTCGCGGCCATCCATGAAACAGTGGATGTAGACCTTCTCGAGACCATACTTGGCGGCTATGTCGCAGAGGGCATAGAGATGGTCGAGCGACGAGTGGACGCCACCGTCGCTGGTGAGACCCATGAAGTGGATGGCCTTGCCGTTGTCGCGGGCATAGGAGAAGGCGCTCACTATCTCGGGATTGTCGAGTATCGAGCCGTCGGCACACGCCTTGTTGATCTTCACGAGGTCCTGATACACCACGCGCCCTGCGCCGATATTGAGGTGACCCACCTCGGAGTTGCCCATCTGGCCGTCGGGCAGGCCCACGTTCTCGCCCGAAGCCTGCAACTCGCTGTGGGGATAAGTATTGACAAGAGAGTCCCAGTAGGGGGTGGGGGTGCTGTAGATGGCATCACCCTTCGAGTGATTGCCTATGCCCCACCCGTCCAGAATCATTAACAATGCTTTTTTTGCCATAAGTCTGTATCGTATGGATAATTGTGTTGGATATTCGCTGAGGATTTGCTTCCGATGTGCAAAGTTACGGATTTTTTTATCCACAATCCAAACATATCCGTCAACTTTCGAGGGGCGCTCGGTGTTGAAAGTGTATCAACGTTTTAACCATTTGTAATGATTATGAGAAGATATATGCTGTGCGTCCTGCTGACGCTGATCACCTCGGTGGCCGCTCTGGCCGACACTCAGGCCGACTTCGACCGCCACGTCAAAGCCTTCAATTCGCAGCTGGCCGCGCGCCAGTATCTCCCGGCCGCACATTCGGCGGCGGCTGCGGCGGCCCTGTGCGGCGACATCAAGAATTATGACGGCGGATTCAGATTTCTCACCAACTTTGAGAAGGTCATGACCGAGCGCGGCGTGACGGCCGACTCCATCGCGTCGCCCTACTACTATACGGCCAAGGCCCGCTATGAACTCTACACCCGCATGGCCAACAAGGCTCAGGCCGAGACATGGCTGCGCCGCATGGGCGAATATGCCCGCAAGGCCGACAATAAGGAGATCACGTCAGACATGCTCTTCAACGAGGCCAAGTATTATTACTCAATCGGCGCCGACGAGCAGGGAGACAGGTGTATAGCCCGCCTCATCAAGCAGTTTGAGACCTCGAGCGACTATAAAGCGGCCGACAAGGCTTATCGCGAACTCATCGACAAGGCCGTGTCCATCAACGATGCCGTGCTGGTGGACCACACCTACGAGCAATACAATAAGTGGTCTGACTCCATCGAGGCCGCCCACGAGGCCTCGGAGCTGGGCAAGGCCAAGGCCGAGGTGGCCGAGGCCGACACCATCATAGCCAAAAAGGACCACACCATCATGGCGCGCACGTCGATGATGACGGTGTTCATAGCCCTGTTCGTCATCTCGCTGGGGTGTCTGGGCGTGACGGCCGTGTTCTATCGCCGCATACTGGGCAAGAACCGCCACATGAAGAAGGCCGTGGAGCACGCCAACCGCCTGACGGCCGAAAAGAGTGCGATGATGCAGAACATGTCGTCGACCATGGAGCCGGCCCTCGACAAGCTCGACCCCGACAATCCCGCCGTGCGCGAGATACGCGACTATGTGAAGAAGGTCGAGGAGTTTTCCACCGTCGAGGCCACTCCCGGCACCCGCGGCGAGGGGGTGGAGCAGGTGAGCCTCGAGCCGTTTCTCAACGGGATTGCGGCAAAATACCGCCCCATGCTCAAGCGCGGTGCCACCCTCATCGTGGAGGGGGCGCGCGGCACGGCCATGATCAACGCCGAGGAGGTGCGCAAGATCCTCGAGCAGCTCACGGAGAACGCCGTGAAGTTCAACCCCGAGGGTGGACGCGTCACACTCTCGTTCAAGAAGCGCTCGGCCACCACCTGTCAGTTTATCGTTCAGGACTCAGGGTCGGGCATCCCCGAGGATGAGCGCGAGACACTCTTCAAGGCCTTCACGTCGCAGCGCGACATCGCGGCCGAGGGTGACGGCCTCGGTCTCCCCATCTGCGCCATGCGCGCCGAGAAGATAGGGGGCGCGCTCACCATCGACCCCACCTCGCGCGGAGCCTGCTTCATCCTCACCCTCCACTGATCCCGCCACGTGTTTTCGCCACGGTGATGTCCGTTTATCCAATAATTTTGTGTATCTTTGCACCGAATTATATAATAAACCGGACGTTATATGACCACTCATATCTCAGAGAGAGTGCAGGCTCTCGCTCCATCGGCCACACTGGCCATGTCGCAAAAAAGCAATGAGCTCAAGGCTCAGGGAGTAGACGTGATAAACCTGTCGGTGGGAGAGCCCGACTTCGAGACCCCCGCCCACATCAAGGAAGCCGCCAAGAAGGCTATCGACGACAACTTCACATTCTACACCCCCGTGGCCGGCTACATGTCGCTGCGCAAGGCTGTGAGCGAGAAGCTGGCCCGCGAGAACGGCACACAGTTTGCCCCGGAGCAGATCGTGGTGGCCAACGGCGCGAAGCAGGCCCTCTGCAACGTGATCCTCGCCACCATCAATCCCGGCGACGAGGTCATCATCCCCATGCCCGCATGGGTGAGCTATGTGGAGATGGTGAAACTGGCCGGAGGCACCGTCGTGGCCGTGGACGCCGACATCGAGCAGGACTTCAAGATCACACCCCGTCAGCTCGAGGAGGCCATCACTCCCGCCACACGCATGATACTCCTCTGCTCCCCCTCCAACCCCACAGGGTCGGTCTACACCAAGGCCGAGCTGCAGGGGCTCGTGGACGTGCTCGCCGCCCACCCCGACATCATCATACTGGCCGACGAGATATATGAGCACATCAACTTCACGGGCGAGTTCACCTCGCTGGCATCGTTTCCCGAGACGGCAGACCGCACCGTGATAATAAACGGCGTCTCCAAGGCTTATGCCATGACCGGCTGGCGCATAGGCTACTGCGCATGTCCGCTGTGGCTGGCCAAGGCGGTCACCAAACTTCAGGGACAATACACCTCCAACGCCTCGTCCATAGCCCAGAAGGCTGCCGAGGCCGCATATCTCGGGCCGCAGAAGTGTGTGGCCGAGATGAACGAGGCTTTCGAGCGTCGCCGCAACCTCGTGGTCGACCTCGCCAAGGCCATCCCGGGGCTCAAGGTCAACCGTCCGCAGGGAGCGTTCTACCTGTTTCCCGAGGTGAAGGCATATATCGGCAAGACCACTCCCGAGGGGGCTAAGATAGCCTCGTCGGCCGACCTCTCCATGTATCTGCTCGAGAAGGGGCATGTGGCCACAGTCGACGGCGGTGCATTCGGCATGGAGGGATACATCCGCCTGAGCTATGCCACCTCCGACGACAATATCCGCGAGGCTATGGCCCGCATCTCGGGCGCCCTCGCCGCTCTGGTCTGAGACAGGCCTGCACGGCAACACAGTGATCAGCAAATATCCCCCTTCAACACTACAATACCACGAATGAGACTACACCATGCCGCAATGATAGCAGGGGCCATCGTCGCCACCGCTATCAACGCCACCACCGTCACCGCCGCCGAGCCTGCCCGGCAGGAGGCGAGATACCTCTGGCCCGACGACTATATGGCCGACCCGGCCGCCCATCAGTTCGGAGGCAAGACCTATATCTACACGTCGCACGACCGCGTGTCGCCCGTCACGGACCACACCGACGGCGCGCACTATGACATGGTGGACTATCATGTGCTCTCCATCGACGGCGACCCCATGACCGGCACCGTGACAGACCATGGCGCGATCCTCCACATGGACGATGTGCCTTGGGTGGCCAAGCAGATGTGGGCCACTGACGTGGCCGAGAAGGATGGCAAATACTATCTCTACTTCTCGGCACGCGATCAGAACGGACTCTTCAGGATAGGCGTGGCCGTGGCCGACAGGCCCGAGGGGCCCTTCACGGCCAATCCAGACCCGATCCGCGGCACATACAGCATAGACCCCGCCGTGCTGCGCGACGGTGATGACTATTATCTCTATTTCGGCGGCCTCAACGGCGGTCAGAACCAGCGCTATGACGAGGACAACATCCTGCGCGAGTGTGCGCCGCGGCCCGTGAAGGGGGACACCGCCTTCTGTGCCCGCGTGGCCCGTCTGGCCCCCGACATGATGCAGCTGGCCGAAGCTCCCCGCCCCGCCCTCATCCTCGACAAGGAGGGCAACCGCATGCTGGAGGGTGACCCCCACCGCTATTTCGAGGCTCCGTGGGTCCACAAGGTGGGCTCGCGCTACTACCTCACCTACTCCACCGGCGGGTCACACCTCATCTGCTATGCCGTGGGCGACTCCCCCTACGGCCCCTTCACCTACGCGGGCGAGCTGCTCACCCCCGTGGAGGGATGGACCACCCATCAGGCCGTGACCGAGGTCGACGGCAAGTGGTATCTGTTCTATCACGACGCAGCCCCCTCGTGGGGTGTGTCGTCGCTCCGCAGCACCAAAGTCACTCCCCTCACCCACCGTCCCGACGGCTCGATCGTGACCATCGACGGAGGCAAAAAGCAATAAATATCAACACAATCCATAACACACCACTTCTTAATATCAATCTTTGAGAATGGATTTCATTGAAGAACTCTCTTGGCGCGGCATGATCCACCAGATGATGCCCGGCACAGACGAACAGCTGAAGAAAGAAATGACCGTGGCCTATCTGGGCATCGACCCGACGGCCGACTCACTGCATATCGGACACCTCGTCGGGGTGATGATGCTCAAACACTTCCAGCGCGCCGGCCACAAGCCTATCGCACTGGTGGGAGGCGCCACAGGCATGATCGGCGACCCCTCGATGAAGAGTCAGGAGCGCAAACTCCTCAGCGAGGAGACCCTGCGCCACAATCAGGAGGCCATCAAGAAACAGCTGGCCAAGTTTCTCGACTTCGACTCCGACGCCCCCAATGCCGCCGAGATGGTCAACAACTATGACTGGATGAAAGACTTCTCGTTTCTCGACTTCATCCGCGACGTGGGCAAGCACATCACCGTCAACTATATGATGGCCAAGGACTCCGTGAAGAAGCGCCTCAGCGGCGAGTCGCAGCAGGGCATGTCGTTCACCGAGTTCTCCTACCAGCTCTGTCAGGGCTATGACTTCCTCCACCTCTACCGCGAGAAGGGGTGCCGTCTGCAGCTGGGCGGCTCTGACCAGTGGGGCAACATCACCACCGGCACCGAGCTGATCCGCCGCACACTGGGCGGCGAGGCCTATGCCCTCACCTGCCCCCTCATCACCAAGGCCGACGGAGGCAAGTTTGGCAAGACGGAGAGCGGCAACGTGTGGCTCGACGCACGCTATACGTCGCCCTACAAGTTCTATCAGTTCTGGCTCAACGTCTCGGACGCCGACGCCGAGAAATATATCAAGATCTTCACCTCGCTGACCCGCGAGGAGATCGAAGAGCTGGTCAAGGCTCAGGCCGAGGACCCCGGGCAGCGTCCCCTCCAGAAGCGTCTCGCCAAGGAGATCACCACCATGGTCCACTCCGAAGCCGACTATGAGATGGCCGTCGAGGCATCGCAGATCCTCTTCAGCAACAAGGCCGGCGACACCCTGCGCAAGATCGACGAGGCCACGCTCCTCTCCGTGATGGAGGGTGTGCCCCAGTATGTGGTGCCCCGCTCGGCCTTTGACGGCACCACCAAGCTCGCCGACATGCTCACCGACATGGCTCCCGTCTTTGCCTCCAAGGGCGAGATGCGCAAGCTGGTGCAGGGTGGCGGCGTCTCGATCAACAAGGAGAAGATCACCGACCCCTATGCGCCCGCTGTGGCCGATATGCTCCTCGCCGGCAAATACATGCTGGTGCAGCGCGGCAAGAAGAACTATTCACTGATCCGCGTAGAGGACTGACCGGCATGCTGACACATCTCTCTCATCTGGTCGAGGAGGCCCGCCGCAGGGGGCCGCGCCGTCTGGCCGTGGTCTATGGTCAGGACGCCCACACCATCCGCGCCGTGGCCGAGGCTGTGGCGGCCGGGATAGTGACACCTATTATATATGCCGACAGGGCCACGGTGCTCGAAGTGTGTGCTCAGGAGGGGGTCGACCCCTCGCAGTGGACCATCATCGACACTCCGGTCGACGTCGAGGCCGTCAAGGCCGCCGTGGCCGATGTGGCCGCCGGCAAGGCCGACATCCTCATGAAGGGGCTGGTCAGCTCAGACAAGTATCTGCGCGGCATCCTCGACAAGGAGGCCGGCCTCTTTCCCCCGGGTGGACTGCTGAGCCATGTGTCGGTGTTTGAGTTGCCGGGACGCGAACGTCTGCTCACCGTGGCCGACGTGGCCGTGATCCCCTGCCCCGACTTCAAGCAGAAGCTCCGCATCCTCGGCTATCTCGCCACCACAGCCCGCACTCTCGGCGTCGAGACCCCGCGCATAGCCTGCATAGCTCCCTCCGAGCAGGTGCTCCCCTCCGTCACCGGCTCCACAGAGGGGGCCGTGATAGCCAAGATGGCAGACCGCGGTCAGCTCGGCGACGTGATCGTCGACGGGCCCCTGTCGCTCGACACGGCCCTCTATCCCGAGGTGGTGGCCGAGAAACAGGTGCGCGGCTCGCGTGTGGCCGGACAGGCCGACTGTCTGCTGTTTCCCGACCTCGTGAGCGGCAACGTGTTTTTCAAGTCGGCCACCCACATGGCCGGCGCCGATGTGGCCGCCCTCGTGGCGGGCACCAACGTGCCCTGCGTGCTCACCTCGCGCGGCGACTCGGCTGCTTCCAAGCTCTACTCCATCGCTCTGGCCTGCCTCAGCTGCAAGGGTTAGATCCCCTGCCCCACTCCTCCCTCACCGATTATCAATCATCATCTCCACTCCCACATGTCTCACAGGATTCTTGCCATCAACCCCGGTTCAACCTCCACCAAGATAGGTGTCTACGACGATATGGAGCCTATCTTCACCCGCTCCATCCAGCACACCCCCGACGAGCTGGCGAAGTTTGACCACCTGTCGCAGCAGTTCGGCTGGCGCAAGAAGCTCATCGAGGACGCGCTGGCCGGCGACGGGATACCGCTGCGCTCCATCTCGGCCGTCATAGGCCGCGGCGGCATCATCTGTCCCGTGGAGAGCGGCACATATGAGGTCAACGACGAGCTGTGCAACGACCTCATGAACGCCCCGATGCAGCACGCCTCCAATCTCGGAGGCCTCATAGCCCGCAATATAGCCGAGGAGATAGGGGTCAAATCCTATATCGCAGACCCGGTGGTGGTGGACGAGATGATACCCTACGCACGCCTCAGCGGCATCCCCGAGCTGCCGCGCCGCTCCATATTCCACGCCCTCAATCAGAAGGCCATCGCCCGCCGCTATGCCCGCGAGTCGGGGCGGCAATATGACCAGCTCAACCTGATAGTGTGCCACCTCGGCGGGGGCATCACGGTGAGCGCCCACCGCAAGGGGCGTGTCATCGACACCACCAATGCCCTCGACGGCTGCGGGCCATTCTCGCCCGAGCGCTCGGGCTCACTCCCCCCGGGTCCGCTCGTCAGGCTCTGTTTCTCGGGCAAATACACCGAAGACGAACTGATACGCATGGTCCACGGCAAAGGGGGCATGATGGCCCACCTCGGCACCACCGATATGCTCGCCGTGTTCGAGCGCATAGACCGCGGCGACCTCCACGCCACCCTCGTGGTGCGCGCCATGCTCTACACCGTCTGCAAGGAGATAGGCGGCATGGCGGCTGCCCTCAAGGGTGACATCGACGCCATCCTCCTCACCGGCGGCATGGCCAAGAGCCCGCGCATCACCGACTTCATGGCCGAACATATCTCGTTCATAGCCCCCATATTCGTCTATCCCGGCGAGGACGAGCTCCGCTCGCTGGCCGAGAACGCGCTCGCCGTCATCAACGGCGAGCAGCAGGCCAAGGTCTACCACTCGGAGGACTCGGAAGACCCCGCGCAGATCAACGACCGCAACAAGCCCTCCAAGATCCGCGACATCCTTCTCGCCGCCATCACGCCCCCGTTCACCGGCGAGAAGACCATGAGCGCCATACGTCGCTACCTGCGCAGCTGGAGTGTCTCCTCGCCATGGAAGTGACCCTCCCTCTGCCCCACGTCAATCACCGTCACACCCATCCATGCAAGGACAGCTGATATTGTTCATCATCGAGGTGCTGGGCACACTTGCCTTCGCCATCAGCGGCATCCGGCTGGCCGCGCGCAAGCATTTCGACTGGTTTGGAGCCTACACCATCGGGGTCATCACGGCCATCGGGGGAGGCACCATCCGCGACCTCCTGCTGGGGGCCCCCGTCTTCTGGATGCTCTCGTGGATGTATCTCGCCGTCACGGGGCTCGGATTCGTGATAGTGTGCGTGTTCAAGCGCGTGCTCACCTCGTCGTCGCGCTCGCTGTTCATGTTTGACGCCATCGGACTGGCCCTCTTCGTCATCACCGGTGTGGAGAAGAGCCTCCTCTACGGCTTCCCGATGTGGGTGGCCATCGTCATGGGCATGGTGACAGGCTCGTTTGGCGGCATCCTGCGCGACGTGCTCATCAACGAGGAGCCCCTCTTTTTCCGCAAGGACATATATGCCACCGCCTGTCTGGCCGGCGGAGCCATCTACTGGCTGGCAGCCGCGGCCGGGAGCGACGCCATAGTGTGTCAGTCGCTCTGCGCGGTCACCATCCTGCTGCTGCGCTGGGGCGCCCTGCGCTATGGCTGGCAGCTCCCCGTGATGCGCGACATCACAGACACCCCCGACACCCCCGACACCTCCGCCTCAACCGCCCCTGACGATGGAAAGCATCACGGCTGACGAACACTACATGCGCCTCGCCATCGACGAGGCCCTGCGTGCCTATGAGGCCGACGAGGTGCCCATCGGGTGTGTCGTCGTCTCCCCCCGCGGGCGCGTCATAGGCCGGGGCCACAACCTCACCGAGGCCCTCACCGATGTCTCGGCCCACGCCGAGATGCAGGCCGTCACGGCCGCCGCGCGCACCCTCGGAGGGAAATACCTGCAGGGATGCACCCTCTATGTCACCGTCGAGCCGTGCCTGATGTGTGCCGGCACCATCGGCTGGGCGCAGATAGGGCGGATAGTCTACGGCGCCCCCGACCCCAAGCGTGGCTACACCTCATATGGCCTCACGCGCTCGCCGTTCCATCCGCGCGCCACAGTGACGTCAGGGGTGCTGGCCGGGGAGTGTGCGGCGTTAGTGAGCGAATTTTTCAGGAACAAACGCAATATATGAAGAAGAAACTCGTCATCTCCACCGGTGCCGGCATCAGCGCCGAGAGCGGCATCACCACCTTTCGCGACGCCGGAGGCCTGTGGGAGAACTATCCCGTCATGGATGTGGCCTCGGCCGACGGATTCGCGCGCAATCCGGGTCTCATCCACCGTTTCTACAACGAGCGTCGCCGCCAGCTGGTGGACGCGCGCCCCAACGCCGCCCATCTGGCCCTCGTGGAGCTCGAGCAGTGGTATGACGTCTATGTGATCACCCAGAACGTCGACGACCTCCACGAGAAGGCCGGGTCGAAAAATATCATCCATCTCCACGGCGAGCTGATGAAAGTGCACTCCATCCCCCACCCCGAGCGCGTCTATACCCTCGACAGCGACCACCTCGAGACCTCAACCGAGACACGCGACAGCTATGGCGACCCTGTGAGGCCGCATATAGTGTTCTTTCAGGAAGCTGTGCCGATGATCGAGCCGGCCATCGACCTTGTGGCCGAGGCAGACATATTTGTGGTGATAGGCACATCGCTGGCCGTCTATCCCGCAGCGGGGCTGCTCCACTATGTGAGGCCCGGGGTGCCGGTCTACTACATCGACCCCCGCCCTGCCGAGGTGCCTGCGTCGGTGCATGTCATCGCCGAGAAGGCCTCCACCGGAATGGCCCGGCTGGTGGAGATGCTCAAGCCCCGCGGCTACTGAGGGCCGACAGGCGACCCAGCACCTTGCGACCCAGCCCGATAAAGAACGAATAGATAGGCGGCGGTGCCGACACGAGGTCCGTGGCCATGGTCTCGGCCATGGTCATGGGTTGCTCCGTGCCAAACTGGCCCGGGTAGAGCATGATGAGATTGTGCGAGGGGAAGTAGCGCTGCAGGAAGGTGGGCACGGCATCCATGTCGGAGTCAAACGACACCGAGGCGCGCCGCGCGCTCACCACCACCAGCAGGTCGTCGGTGGTCACGTCGCCCTGCCGCAGCACGAAGTCGTCATACGACGTCACCTCGCGCCACAGCGTGCGCACCCCTATCTTGCTGCGGGTCAGCACGGTGGTTATCATCTTCATGGTGCGTTCCTCACACCAGAACTCTATGGGGCAGTCGATGTGGCGCCCCAGATTGCCCACCGCCTGCACCCAGCGGCGGAAGCCTGTCTCATACTCGGCCTTCTTGGGCACGGCCACATACATCTTGCGCAGCGTCGACAGGGGGTTGAAACAGCGTGTGATGCACACCATCCTGTTGGTGCTCTGCAGCAGGCGCTCTATCTTGTCGCCGAGAAACGAGTCGATGATGGCCGTGCGCCTGTGGAGACCGATGATCACCTCGGTGATGTCGCGCTCCTGCATGGTGTTGAGCACACCGGTGATGAAATTCAGGTCATAGCGCTCTATGGGGGTGAGCTGCACCTCGACCGAGGCGGCGGCACGCTCGGCCACGTCGAGAGAGTTGCGCGAGATGGAGCGGGCCGAGGCCGAATTGTCGCTGCGCACATGGAGCGCGTGGAAGTCGCCCGGCACCGACGAGTCGGGAAACCGCATGGCCAGCGCGAGGTCGACGATCGAGGCGGCCGCACGCGGATTGGAGATGGCCAGCAGCGTGCGCGGACGCGCGGCCGAGTCATCCTTGTCCATCTCTTCCTGAGCCTGTTCGAGCAGCTGCACCTTGAGTTTGGCCGCGGCCCTCGCCGTGCCCACCGACGAGACTGTACACGTCACGAGGATCATCAGGATCGTGCCGTTGAGAATCTCCACCCCGAACAGCCCCATCCCGTAGCCGATGGTCACCACGGCGAGGGCCACGGCCGTGTGGGCGTTGGAGAGCTGATAGAGCATGGAGCGGTCGGTGGACGTGAGGCCAAACACCCGCTGCGTCACCAGTGCCGCCAGCCACTTTGAGCTCATGGCCACGGCACACATCACCCCGGCGATATAGAGCGTCTGCCACCCCTTGAACAGCACCGACAGGTCTATGAGCATCCCCACGCCGATGAGGAAGTAGGGGATGAACAAGGCATTGCCCACAAACTCTATGCGCCCCATCAGCGTGGAGCGGCCGGGGATAAACTTGTTGAGCACCAGCCCGGCATAGAACGCGCCAAACACACCCTCTATCCCTATCCACCCGGCCACAGCCGAGGCGAGAAACACCATCACCATCACGTAGACAAACTGCGAGATGCCGTCGTGATACTTCTTGAAGAAATAGCGTGTGAGGCGGGGATAGATATAGTAGACACCGGCGCAGTAGAGGGCCAGATAGCCCAGCACGGGGAGCAGCGAGCGCACCGACCCCTCGCGCTCCACACCGGTGACCCCCGCCAGCACCACGAGCGAGCCGAGCACCGTCACGATGGTGCCCGCTATGGCGATGATGACCGAGGGCGACTTGGTGACGCCGAAGCGCGCCACCACAGGATAGGCCAGCAGCGTGTGGGCCGCAAACATCGAGGCCAGCAGCGTGGCCTCCACCGGGCCCATCCCCAGAAACGCCACCGCGGCGACTGCGCCGAGCAGCAGCGGGATGAGGAATGTGAACGCGCCAAACACCAGTCCGCGCCCCAGATTCCTGCGCAGGTGATACATGTCTATCTCTATCCCGGCGAGAAACATCAGATAGAGTATGCCCACCTGTCCGAACACCTCAAAGCTCATGTCCCGCGCCAGCAGCCCGAAGCCGTGAGGCCCCACGGCCACACCTGCGATGATGAGGCCGATCACGTGGGGGATCTTGAGCCGGTTGAGCAGCAGCGGGGTGATCAGCAGTATGGCCATCACCGTCAGGAAGATGGGCACCGGCGAACTGATGAGCGGGGAGGCTGTCACGGCTAAACGGATCGGGGGGTCAGTAAGGGGTCAGCGGGTCAGTGTGTATGTGCCTCCGGGCACAGTGGCGAGGTCATACTCATACACACGCTTCACTATCGGATAGCGGGGTGTGATCTCGGGGCTCACGCCGGGGCGCTTCACCTCGGTGCGGGTCATCAGGGGGTTGGGATTCTCCCCCTTGGCCTCGGTGAGTCCTTCGCCCCTGAGGGGCACATAGGAGCGCAGGCGCAGGTTGCCGCCGAGGCGCGAGGTGACGGTGACCCTCTCAGGCTGAGCGCCGTCCCAGTCCATGTCCACCACAAATCCGCCGCGGCTCACCAGCCCCCTCACCGACCCGCTGCTCCACTCGTCGGGCACGGCGGGGAGCAGGTGGAGAGCGCCGTCATGGCTCTGCGCCAGCATCTCGGCCACACCGGCCGTATAGCCGAAGTTGCCGTCGATCTGGAAGGGCGGATGGGCGTCAAACAGGTTGGGATACATGCGGCCGGTGATCATGTTGCGCACTATCTTATAGGCATGGTTGCCGTCCTGAAGGCGTGCCCACAGATTGATCTTCCACCCGATGGACCACCCCGTGGCCTCGTCGCCGCGCTGGATCATGGTGTTGCGCACGGCCTCAAACAGCTCGGGCGTGGCATAGGGCGAGATCTGGGCCGAGGGATAGAGGCCATAGGCGTGGCTCACATGGCGGTGGCCGTCCTTAGCCTTGTCCCAGTCGCCGGCCCACTCCTGCAGCTGGTGGTGGCGCCCTATGCGCATCGGAGGCAGGGCGTCGACCGCAGCCTTGAGCGAGTCGAGATAAGATGCCGGCGCGCCGGTGATGCGTCCGGCCGCCAAGGTGTGGTTGAGCAGGTCATACACTATCTGATTGTCCATCGTACAGCCGGCCTCTATCCACGCCTTGCCGCCGAATTTGGCCGCAGGCCCATGTTCGGGCGACATCGAGGGGGTCACCACCTTATATCCCGTGGCTGGGTCGGTGACCATAAAGGCCATGAAGAAGTCGGCCGCGCCCTTGAGCACCGGATAGGCCCTGTCGAGAAACTCCCTGTCGCCCGTGTAGAGATAGTGCTGCCACAGGTGTGTGGCCAGCCATGCGCCCCCCATGGGCCATGTGCCGTAGTTGGCCTTGTCGACGATGCCCGAGGTGCGCCATATGTCGGTGTTGTGGTGGGTCACCCATCCGGGACAGCCATACATCTCGCGGGCCGTGGTGCGGGCGTTGACCGACAGATCGTCCAGCAGGTCGAACAGCGGCTCGTGACACTCGCTGAGGTTGGCCGGCTCGGCGGGCCAATAGTTCATCTCGGTGTTGATGTTGACGGTATATTTGCCGTCCCACGGGGCGAGGGGCTTGTCGTTCCAGATCCCCTGCAGGTTGGCAGCCTGTCCCCCCGGCTGCGACGAGGCTATGAGCAGATAGCGGCCATACTGGAACAGCAGTGCGGCCAGCGCGGGGTCGTCCCTCAGGGCAAACCGCTTTATCCTCTCGTCCGTCGGGAGCTTGGCTATCGAGTCGGGCGTATGGCCCAGCGTCAGGGTCATGCGGTCAAACTGCGAGCGGTGGCGCCCGATGTGGTCGCGGCGCGCCGAGGCATAGTCGCGGCGCGCGGCGCGGTCGAGGGCCGCCTTGGCCCGCTTGGTGGCCGAGGCCGACACGTCGTGATAGTTGACGAAGTTTGTCCCGGTCGACACATAGAGCAGCGCCTCGGTGGCCCCTGTCAGGGTGAGCGAGTCGCCGGCGGCGGTGAGGCGTCCGCCGGTGGGCACTATGCGCAGCCGCGTCTCACCTCTGATGACGCCCGGCACACCCTCGTGGTCGTCGCCACGGGTGGTGAGCACCAGCGTCTTGCCGTCGCGCTTCACGGCGTGGTGGGTCATGGGCGAGGTGAACGAGGCCGAGAACGTCAGCGCGCCCGGCTCCGAGGCCGTGAGGCGCATCATCACCACATCGTCGGCCATCGAGGCAAACGCCTCGCGGGTATATCTCACGCCATCCTTCACATAGCTCACGGTGGCGGTGGCGCTGTCCAGATCGAGGTCGCGGTAATACTCCGTCACATCCTCATGACCCGGGAATCTGAGCACCAGCGACCCGAGGGTCTGATAGGGCATGCCGTTGCGCCCGGTCAGGAAAGTGGTGTCGATCAGCGCCTGAGCCTCGTCGTTGCGCCCGGCAAACACCAGCTCTCTCACCTTGGGCAGATATTGCAGCGCGCGGGTCGAGTGGTTGGTGTGGGGGCTGCCGCCCCACATGGTCTCCTCGTTGAGCTGTATCTCCTCGGTGGCCGTGCCGCCATAGACCATGGCGCCGAGGCGCGAGTTGCCCAGAGGCAGGGCCTCCACCCACTCGCCGGCGGGGCGGTCATACCACAGTTTCAAGTCTTTTGCCGTCATAGCGGCCGTCATAGCCCCCGCACAGAGGAGGGTAGTCAGTAGTCTCATAGTGATGGTTAAGGATTGAAGTATGTGTATCCTGATAGTTGATTTCCGTGCAAATTTACGCAAAATT
>CAZAWC010000061.1:0-14538 GCA_964488595.1 uncultured Staphylococcus sp.
CCCTCGGCCTCCGCCTCGGGTGCTTCTCAAAAGCGAGTGCAAAGGTAGACACTTTCCACCACCCCGCCAAATTTAATCGGCATTTTAACACTAATTTAACATTTGGACATCGAAGAATAACTTTTACACAGGGTTACTACAGCCACACTCTATATATTATGGTATATTACCGGTGTCGGTAAGAGTGGGTGTAATTACCCACGGCAGCACAATAAAGAGAGAGGATTTGCAGTTGGGTGTTATAGGTCGGGCAAGAGTCTGCCCGCACAGAAAGAGATGAACAGAATGAACCACCCCTCCCCTGCCCCGCTCGAACTGCTGGCTCCGGCCAAGAATGCCGAGATAGCGCTGGCTGCGATACGCGCCGGTGCCGATGCCATTTACATAGGCCCGGCAAGCCATGGCGCGCGCCATGCCGCGGCCAACAGCATAGAGGATATCCGCCGGGTGGTGGAGGCCGCCCACCCGTTTAACGTCAAGGTCTATGCCACCGTCAATACTATAATATATGACAATGAGCTTGACAGCGTTGTCAGGCTGGTGTGGGAGCTGTGGCGCGCAGGGGTGGACGCGCTGATAGTTCAGGACATGGGGTTGCTGCGCCTGCCGCTGCCACCCATCGATCTGCACGCGAGCACACAGTGTGACATCCGCGACGCTGCCAAGGCGCGATTTCTCCACTCGGTCGGATTCACCCGCATAGTCCCTGCAAGGGAGCTCTCGGTGGCGGAGCTCGGCGCGATACACCGCGAGGTGCCGGAGGTAGAGATAGAGGCTTTTGTGCACGGAGCTCTGTGTGTGAGCTACAGCGGTGACTGCCGTGCGAGCGCCATGGCGGGAGGACGTAGTGCCAACCGCGGCGAGTGTGCACAGATATGCCGCCTGCCATTTGACCTCACCGACGCCTCTGGCCGGAAACTGATAGAGGGGAAACACCTACTGTCCCTGCGCGACCTCAACCGCTCTGCCTCGCTGCAAGAGATGGCCGATGCCGGGGTGACGTCTTTCAAGATAGAGGGGAGACTCAAGGATGCCGACTATGTGATGAACACCGTGGCCCACTACTCTCGTCTCCTCGACAAGATAGTGGCCGCGAGCGACGGGCGATACCGCCGTGCATCCGTTGGCAGATCGGTGTGCAACTTCACCCCCGACCCTACCAAGGCGTTCAACCGCGGGTTTACCACCTATTTCACATCGGGCAAAGCTCCGAAAAGCGGCATAGCCGCCATCCATACCCCCAAAGCTATGGGCGAGAAAGTGGGAACGGTGACCAAGTGTGCGCCCGGGATAATCACGGCGCGCCTCACCACTCCGCTGGCCAACGGCGACGGGCTGGGATACTTTGACCGCGCGGGCAAGTTCTGCGGCTTCAGGCTCAATCGCATCGACGGCCAGCGTCTGTTCCCGGCATCGCCTCAGAATATCCCTGCGGGCACGCCGCTCTATCGCAACAAGGACAAGGAATGGGACTCGGCCATGGCCGGCGCGCGATGCACTCGCACCGTGGCCACCGACATGGTGCTGAGGATGCTCCCCGGCATGCGCCGCGTGGCCCTCGACCTGACAGACGAGCGCGGGTGCGCAGCAACAGCCACTATAGAACTGCCGGAGGAGGCCGACAAGGCCGTTACTCCACAGGAGGGCCCGCGCAGGAAAATCCTTTCGAAGACCGGCGACACCATCTACAGAGCCGGAAAGATCGTGGACCTCGCCGGCGAACGGTTTATCCCCGCCTCGATGCTGGCCCGGCTGAGGCGCGACGGCTGTGCTGCCCTCGACCGCGCAGCAAGGGCCACCTACGCCCGACGCGAACGCGGCCCCGAAGACCCCACCGCCACGCTGCCCCACGGGCCTGTGCTGACGATCCACGACAATGTGGCAAACCACAAGGCGGAGGAGTTTTATCGCTCGCATGGAGCCACCTCCATAACACCCGCCGTAGAGACGGCACCCCCGACAGAGGGCGAAGTGCCGGTGATGACCACGCGCTACTGCCTGAGGCGCGAGATGGGATGCTGCCTCAAGACTCCCGAGGGGGGACGTTGGCCCTCGCCCCTGTTTCTCGTCAGCGGGAAACTGAGGCTGAGAGTGGATTTTGACTGCAAACGTTGCGGGATGGAGCTGATAATTGCAAATAAATGATTATATTTGCAAAAAATTTAAAAAATGTCTAAATTTTTCCATCTCATATACTCCCTTCTGTTGCCTCTGGCTATGGTGTGTGCCATAGCCTGCAGCAGCGATATGCCGGACAAGAAGATCGTGACAGTGAGCATCGAGCCGCAGAAATATCTGGTGGAACAGATAGCCGGCGACCGTGTGCAGGTGCGCTGTCTGCTGGCCGACGGTGCCAACCCAGAGACATATGATCCCTCCATGACCCACATGCTCAACCTGCAGAAGTCTGCCGTCTATCTCCGTGTGGGCAACATAGGTTTTGAGGCGGCACTGGTCGACAAGATCCACGACTCCAACCCCGGGCTGCCCATCTTTGACACGTCGGAGGGGATCACACCGATACGCGGCACACACACCCACGGCCACGGGCATGAGGATGAGGACACCCCCGACCCCCACACATGGACATCGGTGAAAAACGCCCGCATCATGGCCAGCAACATACTCAAGGCTCTGACCGAGGTCGACCCTGACCACGCAACGGAATATAGCAACAACTACGCCCGCCTCACGGCACGGCTCGACTCGATCGACAGCGAATATTCGCGCCGACTGGCACCCCTGTCGGGGAGGGCATTCTTGGTGTGGCACCCCTCACTCAGCTACTTTGCCCGCGACTACGGGCTGAGGCAGATAGTGGTGGGAGGCGCCGAGAGCAAGGAAAGCTCGATCGAGGAATTGCGCTCGGCCATGGATCAGGCCGGCGAGCGTGGGGCTGACGTGTTTTTCAGCCAGACTGATCTTGACTCGCGCCTCGTGTCGGCTCTCAACGACGAGCTGGGGGCACGCAAGGTGACGGTCAACCTCCTGTCGTCTGACTGGGAGGGGGAGATGAACAGAATAGTCGACGCACTCACCGCCAACCAATGACAGCCAAGGACACACTGATCTCGCTCACAGGCATCTCCCTGCGCCGCAACGGCAAGGAGATATTGAGTGACATAAATTTTGACGTGTGCCGCGGCGATTTCATAGCCATCACCGGCCCCAATGGCGGGGGCAAGACCTCGCTGCTGAGGATACTGCTCCGGCTGCTCACGCCCACATCAGGACGGGTCGCATATCCGCAGGGAGACCTTAACATCGGCTATCTGCCTCAGAAGAATATGATCGACTCAAAGTTTCCGGTGACGGTGAGCGGCGTGGTGGCCTCGGGTCTCACGGGAGTGAAAATCGACAAGGCGGAGCGCGCCCGGCTCACGGCCGAGACAGTGGAGCTGATGGGGCTGTCGGAGCACGCCGACAAGAGCATCGGTGTGCTGTCAGGCGGCCAGCTGCAGCGGGCACTGCTGGGGCGCGCCATCATCTCGCGCCCCGAGGTGCTGGTGCTCGACGAGCCGCTGAGCTATGTCGACAAACAGTTTGAGCACTACATATATAGTCTCGTCGACCGGCTGGCCCACACCACGACCATACTGCTCGTGAGCCACGAGATGTCGACCATCGCCGGGATGGCCACACGCCACCTTATCATCGACCATACGCTGACAGAGTGTCACTCGGCCCATCACAGGGTGCACTGCGACTGCGACGACTGACCCCCTGCCTGACTCATACCCTCACACGAAATGCCATGAAAAGAATCCTCACCTTATCACTGCTGTCGCTCGCCATCGGCCTCTCGGCGGCTGCTGCCACACCGGCCCCGATGGCAGACATCAACGGAGTGGTGGACAACACCCCCGACAGCATCCTGCAGGCGCGTATGGCGCGCCCGGTGGCAGGGAGTTCGCGCAGAGGCGACAATCCCGTGCTGTTTCTCGTGGGCAACTCCACCATGCGCACCGGCACCAAAGGCAACGGCAGCAACGGACAGTGGGGCTGGGGATACTTCTTCCCCGACCTGTTTGACAGCGAGCGCATCACCGTGGAGAATCATGCTCTGGGCGGGATGAGCACGCGCACGTTCTACAACCGCCTGTGGGCCGATGTGCTCGCAGGGATACGCCCCGGCGACTATGTGATGATAGAGCTGGGCCACAATGACAACGGCCCCTATGACGAGGGGCGGGCGCGTGCCTCAATCCCCGGCACGGGGAGAGACTCACTGACGGTGACCATCAAGGAGACGGGTGAGCAAGAGACGGTCTACAGCTATGGCGAATACATGCGCCGCTACATAGCCGACGTGAGGGCTCGCGGGGGCCTGCCTATACTCCTGTCGCTGACACCGCGGCTGGCCTATGAGGAGGCGGACACCACGCGCATCCAGCGAGTGGACCGCACCTATGGAGCATGGGCTCGCGCGATAGCCGCCGAGACGGGGGTGCCCTTCATAGACCTCAATGAGATAACGGCTGGAAAATTTGAGCGCTTCGGACGCGAAAAGACAGCCTCGATGTTCTATCTCGACCGCATCCACACGTCGGAATTCGGAGCAAAAGAAAATGCACTCTCGGCGGCCGAGGGGCTGCGGAAGGCCGGGCATCCGCTTGCGGCGATGCTCAAGCCCGAACCCGCTCCGGCTGAACGCCCGGATGGGGCCGTGCTGTTCATCATCGGCGACTCCACGGTCAAGAACCACGACGACGACCCCGACGGGATGTGGGGGTGGGGAAGCGTGATAGCCGAGATGATGGACACGACCCGTGTGGCTGTGCGTAACCATGCCATAGCCGGACGCTCGGCGCGCACATTCATGGACGAGGGGAGATGGGACGAGGTCTATCGCTCGCTGCGCCCCGGCGACTATGTGATGATGCAGTTTGGCCACAATGACGGCGGCGACATCAACACCGGCAAAGCGCGCGGCGAGCTCCACGGATCGGGCAGCGAGAGCAAGGTGTTCGAGATGGAGGCCACGGGCCGATATAAGGTGGTCTACACTTACGGGTGGTATCTGAGCCGCTACATCCTCGACACGCTCGAGAAGGGAGCCACGCCGATAGTACTGAGCCACACGCCGCGCAACAAGTGGCGCGACGGCCACATAGAGAGCTGTGCCGATAGCTTCGGCCGCTGGGCACGCGAGGCCGCGGAGGCTCATCCCGGCGCCATATTCATAGACCTGAACACGCTGAGCGGCCGCGAGCTCGAAGAAATGGGGCCCGAGAAGGCTGCTGAATATTTCAAAAACGACCACTCGCACTCCTCGCTGAAAGGTGCGCGCCACAATGCCGAGGTGATACTGCGCCAGCTCCCCGAGCTGAGACGATGAGAGGAGACTGACACCCACAGCTCATAGCAATAACCACCAGGCCCGGACCGAGACTGTCGAGACAGTCGGTCCGGGCCCGGTTATTTCAAGACTGTGTCCAGCTCTCCTTGAGCCATCAGCGGCCGGAGGAGAGGATCATGTCGCGGATGCGGGTATTGAGGTCCTTGAGCGAATTGAGTTCGCCCAGAGTGAGGTGCATGCGATAGCGCCAGTAGTGGCGGGGGTTGGCGGGAATATTGATGAGCTCCTCGCGGGGATCCTGACGGCGCACCACGCCGTCGACGCTCAGCCAGTCCTGCAACGGGAGGATGCAGAGCATGGAGGGGGACTTGAGGTGAAGATTGATGATGCGCTCGCAGATCCAAGGCTCGGCAAACTGCGGAGCGGCGCCCCCTTCGTGGAGCACCTCGTTGTAGAATCGCTGCGTCACCTCAGGATCGGCCTCCCACCAGCGGCGTATGCCGTCCATGTCGTGGGTGGATGTGGTGCAGACAGAATAATACGGATAGGCCCACGTGTTGCCAAACGGGGTGGCGGGGTCCTTGGGCATGCGTTGGATCTCGAGCACGAGAATCTCGAGGGCGTTCATCACGGCGGGCACACAGGCGGGGATCATGCCGAGGTCCTCGGCACAGGTGAGCATGTCGGTGGCCTGAATGAGAGGTGGCATCTTCCACATGGCCTGACCATACCAGAAGTCGTTGTTGCGACGATAATAGAAGTCGTTGTACAGGCGGTTGAAACACCACTTTTCATAGTCGCTGAGCGAACGGTAGCTATATGTGAACTGGGCCGAGATGCGGGGGTGATACTTCCCCTTCTCCACGGGGTCCTCTATGAACAGCACATCGTCAAGCAGCCCGAGCAGACCGTTGCAGATGCGGTTGTGCTTCTCGCTCGCCTCGAGGCCGGCAAAATAGTCGGCCACCTTGCGCTGGGTGTCATACTCAGGCTTAAGTCGATATGACCCGTCGGCGCCTGCGATGAGATAGGCAGCCTTGACCTCGTCGGTCCACTCTCCGAAGAAGTCGCCGAGCATCCAGTCATAGATATAGGGGCGTGTCTGCCGCTCGGTGTCGAGCCAGAAGTCATAGTTGTTGCGCAGCTCGTCGGGGCTGAAGGGGAGCGCGCGGTTGAAGATGCCCAGCAGTCCGTGGATGGCGTTCATGGGAATCTGCCAGATTCTGAAGAACCCGAGCACATGGTCTATGCGGTAGGCGTCGAAATATTCGGCCATCTTGCGGAAGCGGGCCTTCCACCAAGCGAAGCCGTCCTTTGACATCTCCTCCCAGTTGTAGGTGGGGAATCCCCAGTTCTGGCCCAGCACCGAGAAATCGTCCGGCGGCGCGCCTGCCTGGCAATCGAGATTGAAGAGGCGCGGCGAGATCCATGCATCGACGCTGTGGCGCGAGATGCCGATGGGGATATCACCCTTGATGGCCACACCGTGACGGCGTGCATACTCGTGGACGTCGCGCATCTGACGGTCGAGATGATACTGTATCCAGTAGACGTAGTCGATGAGGTCGGTGTTCTCCTCGATGAGTCGGGCCACCTTAGCCTCGTCATAGACGGCATATTCGCCCCACTTGCTCATGTCGGGGGTGTCAAAGCGGTCGCGGAGCACACACCAAGCAGCGTAGGGTGTGAGCCACGATGCGTTTCGCTCCACGAATGATTTCACCTCGGGGCTCGCCATAGCGGCCTTGCCATCCTGGGCGAACAGTTCGCGGGTGAAAAGGATCTTGGCATTGTTCACCTTCTCATAGTCGACGGCGGGGAGGCGGTTGAGCTCGCGTCCAAGCTCGTCAAAGTATTGCTGACGCTCGGCATCCTCAAGGCGACCCATGGCCTGCAGGCGCAGATACATGGGGTGGAGTGCAAACGTGGAGTTGGCGTTGTAGGGATATGAGTCGGTCCACGAGCCGGTCATGGTGGTGTCATTGACGGGGAGCAGCTGCACAAACTGCTGATGAGTCTGCACGGCCCAGTCGATCATCTCCTTGAGGTCCATGAAGTCGCCCACGCCAAAGTCGGCATCCGAACGGAGCGAGAACACGGGGATGGCCACGCCGGCTCCGCGCCACGGGGTGAGAGGATTGACCAGACGCTGCCCGGCTTCCACTACGGCCGACGATTCAGGGACCCCGACGGGACCCATCGAGCGGTTGTCGCGGCCTTCCCACGCCACCTCGCGCAGGGTCTGCTTCTTGAGGATAAGGAATTTATACTCCATCCCGTTCACGAGCTGACCGAGGGGGATGTTGGCAGCCCAAGTGGGATAGTCGGCGTCTGACATCACGAGAGCCTTCGAGGGATCCCATGCCCCCAAGGCATCCACCGATCCGCTGACGGCCACGACCTCGTCGGGCGCCACCATCGGGGCATCGACCGTCAGGGTCATCATGCCGGGGGCTGGCACGGCGGGATTGTCGCGATGCTCACGGCGAGTGATACAGTCGACAAACGAAGTGGCATAATAGGGTTTGTCCCACGGCTGGTCCTGCCATCGGTCGCGCAGATAGGCGCGATGCACGCCGTCGGTGCGCCTGAACGTGCGGGCATTGCCCCACTCGCGCCTGACGGTGCCGTTGTCGTGGCGCACGAAATAGCTGTATGTGAACGGAGCCTGACTGGCGGGCACATCGACCTCTGCGGTCCATGTCTCCGAGCCTGTCAGGGTCATTGGCACCGCATCCGCATCGGCCGAAGCCCCGAGAGCCGGTGCCGAGCCCGTGAGATAGAGCGACTCGCCCCACTCCGTACGGTAGTTGACACTGAATGTGAGTTTCATCTTGGTGGTAAGTATGATATTCGATTGTAATTGTTTTCTATCGGCAAAGATAACTATTTAATATTATAAATGCAAAACGGGTGCGGGTGGTTTAGATGAAAAATCACCCTCCCCTGCAGGCAGGGAAGGGTGATGTGAGTGACGGCCTCAGGCCGTGTGGATGCGGAGATCAATACCAGCGGGGGTCGCCGATGCGCTTCTGATAGATCTCGTGGCTCTGAACGCGGGTGTCGTTGACACGCACCTTGAGGGCCTCGAAGATATTGTCGGGAGCAGCGTGGTCGCGGGCATTGGGCTTCGACTTGTCAAATGCCGAGTAGGGAGCATTGGGAGCTACGAAGAACTCATCGGCACGGAGAGGAGTCGAGCCAACCTTGACAATGAGGTCAGACTTGTTGCCCGAGAGGAGACCGGGGACGTAGTCCCACTTGTCGCCCACGGCGTTCTTGTTGGCCGAGAATGCGTTGGCCGAGAAGATACCGTCGTCGACCATGTGAGAGTCGAGCGAGCCGAGCGAGTAGTTGTCCTTGATGTCGAAGGTGATGCGACCGGCGCCGTTGATGGTGCGGAAGTCGCAACCTGCCTGATGGAGATCGCGGGTGTCATTCTTGTCAGCTGCAAGAACGATGAGGTTGTTCTTGAAGACGATCTTTGAGTCGTTGGGGAGGAAACGGAACTCGAAGAGCAGACGGCCCGACGAACGAGTCGAGAAGTTGATGAAGGTACAGTTCTCGATGGTCATGTTGTAGTGGATGTCATCAGCCCAGAGGAGGTCCTTGTTGTTGTCGGACAGGAGGGCGTGACGGGGCGAATCGTAGAATGTGCAACGACGCATCTGGAAGTCGTTGTAGAGGTTGGACTTGGCATTGTTGCCGTCGCCTGCAAACCACGAGTAGCCGCGGCCATTGTTGTCATAGTAACCCTGATTGTAGAAGAGGCAGTCCTCGATGAGGATCTTCTTGAAGATCTTGTAGCGGGGACCCTGGCAGCGGAAGAAGCCACGGGTGAAGCCCTGGAAGGTACAATTCTTGAGCTGGAATGACTCGAATGTCACGGAGAGACCGCCCGAGTACATGTTGGCGAAGTAGTTGCCGGTAGCGGCACCTGTGCCAAAGTTCTGAGCGAGGGGGCACTGGAAGTCGATGCCTTCGAAGATCACGTCGCCCATCTCGATGGGAGCGTCAACGTCGCCGGCCTCCTTGTTCTTACCAAACATGAAGTTGCCAGTCTTGGGGTTGGTACCCGAGAGGGCGATACCGCCAAGGTAAACCACGGCACGCTTGCCCTCGGCAAGGTCCTCGGGGAGAGTAGCGAGGGTGAAGCCCTTCTGGATGAGGGGGTTGCCGTCGTAGTAGTAGTTGTGACCGCCACGGAGGTAGTAAACCTGACCCTCGGCAAGCTGGTTGTCAAGGATGAAGTTGGACATCACGGTGTCGATGCGGGTAGCGTTATACTCAACGGCTCCGGGGATGGTGTCACGAGGATCAACGATAGGCTCGATGATGATAGGATCGCCGGGATCACCCTTGGTGCGGACAAACACCTGATTGTACTCGGCGTCGATGTCGGTGGTGACAGTCTGGCCGGAGTTGTTGGTGTAAGACTTGATGCGGGCATCGTTGCGGAGGGTGATGTAGTAACCCGAGTTCTCGTCAAGACCGGTGATCTCGATCTTGCCTGAAGCCTTCTCAGCCTCAGTGAGGGGACGCACACCGTTCACGAAGTCGGCGGGCATCGAAGCATTAGGGTTGTAGGGAGCAGGCTTCATCACTACGGTGGTGGCTACGAAGTTGCCATTGTCGTCGAGGTCGAAGTTGTTGAAGAGGTAGTCCGAGTTGGGAGTACCATCGTCGTTAAACTCACGGAGCGAGTTGGCAGGATAGTCAGCCTCCACGTAGGGGAGCTGGAAGGTGAAGGTGAACGAGTGATAGTCCTTGTTGGCCGAGCCACAGATAGCGGGCGTGGTGTAACGATCGCCGGTGGTGGCACCGAGGTAATCCTCCCACTCGCGGCCGCCGCCGAGACCATACCACTCCGAGTGATACTGCTCACCCTTGGGCGAGAGTACGCGGATGATGAAACGGTAGTCGGTACCGTAGTTGAGGTTGGGGATATCGACGGTGAGGACATCGGGACCCACTACGAACGACTCAACAATCTTCTGGGGATTGTTCCAGTCCTCGAGCAGACCGGTGTTGAGATTCTCGGCATAGCGGATCTCGTAGCCGGCTGCACCCTCCACGCCATACCAGTAGAGGCGCATCGTGTTGAGGGAGTTGGGGACGATCTTCGACGCATAGTCATCGTTCTCGTTCTTGATATTGGTGGTGTTCTCGCAGCGGAACATGGTGCGGGGCATACGCTCCAGATCGGTAGGAGTGTATGGTGAATTATCATCCTTACAGGACGAGAACCCGAGAGCCATGAGGGCCGTGAGGGCATATACAAACTTTTTCATTGTGTTTTCAGAAAGTTATTCAGGTGTTAGAATTACTTATAACCGTACTGATTCTTGTACTGGCCCTGCGAACGAGCGATGACGGCGCGGGGGATGGGAAGAATGTAGCGGATAACGGGGAGGTTGGAAGCGTCGGGCTTGGTGGCGAGATCGCGGGTATCCATAGAATACTTACCGTTGTTGTTGATCACGACTACACCGCCGGGGCCATCCTCATTACCCTCATCGGGAGTCATGTAGATGTAGCCACGCAGAGAGAAGCGGATCTCGTTGCGGATCGAGCCATCCTTAGACCACTCCACGAGGTCCTCGCGAAGGTTGCTCAGACCAAGAGAGTTGGCCTCGGCAGAAGACATCTGGCGATAGGGGTTGAGGATGCGGCAAACCTTGACGGACTGGTTGGGGAACACATTCTCGGCATAGATAGGCATCTCGACACCGTCGACAGTCATCTTGTTCTCTACGGAACGGACGTTGCGGTAGGTGTAGGGGAACTTGTCATAAGCCTCATCGTTGCCGTCGAAGTCATAAGCCGACACATGGCCGAGGTTAGGCGACGAAGACTCCGATGCCTCGGCGATAGAGAGGTAGCGGTAGAATGTCCAGTAGACGTTCTCGGCGAGGAGGTTGTGACGGACGAGGTCGCGCCAGCGCATGTTCTCACCGGCAAACTCATACTTGCGCTCGTCGAGGACCAGCTTGCGGAACTCGTCCTTGGAGAGGCGTGCATTGACATAGGGCTCTACGAGCTCGGGGTTGTTGGGGAAGGCACGCTTGCGCACCTGAACAACTGCGTTGACAGCGTCAGCACCGTCGGCCGAAGCCACACCGCTGATCTCATTGACGGCCTCAGCATACATGAGGAGGACGTCGGCATAGCGCATGAAGGGGAAGTTGATACCGGTCTTGTCGGTGGTCTGATTGCCCAGACCGCCGGTCACCCACAGCTTGGACCACTTACCGTTGGAGACGGTGTAGGTGTTGTCGATGATGGCATCACCGTTGGGGGCATCATACTTGGTGAGCTGGTTGACATAGTCGCGGCGCACGTCGTTCTCATTGAACATGAAACGATAGAGTGCGTTGAGACGGACGTCAGACTTAGCCTCGCCATAGTTGTGAGGAGTCTCGCTCTGATAGGAGTCGAGTTTCACACCGTGCGAGTAGCCTACCTTGCCCGAAGCAGTCTTGCCGAAGGGGATCTCCCAGATAACGTCGTCGTTGGAGTCAACGATGAAGTTACACTCGTCATAGAACACCTTGTAGAACTGCTTGTTGAGCTTGTGCTTGCCGCTCTCCATCACCTTATAGGCATAGTCGCGGGCCTTAGCATAGTAGTCGAGATAGTTCTGGTTCATGCGGACCATCTTGCCATAGGACTCGCCCTCGGGACGGAGGGTGTAGCCGGCAGCGGTCTGAGCGATACGGGCGATCATGGCCCATGCCATCTCCTTGGAGATGCGCTCAACGCCGTCGCTGAGCTCGTCGGCAAACTTCATGTCGTCGGCGATCTCCTCGAGGTCGGCGATACACTTGTCGAGCACCTCGGCACGATCCACGATGGGATAGACCTTGGTCTCGGTGGTCTTGGACGAATTGAACGAGAATGCGGGATCACCGAACATCCACACGAGGTCGTGGTAGACGATGGAGCGGACCACCTTGGCCTCGCCGATCATCTGACGGATGTCTGCATAGTCCTCAGCCTCCTCAGGGTCGTAGAGGGACGAGTTCTCTGCGCCCTCGATGAAGAGGTTGCAGAGCTCGATGGTCGCATACTGGGCCTTCCAAGTCGAGTTGATGGCACCACCGTCGGGATCGGCGTCATAGCGATACCAGTTGGAACCGCCGAGGAATCGGCTCGAGTTGGTCTTGAAGTCGACATCGGTGTTCATGACATAGGTCGAGAAGATCTTGTCGCCATACGAGTCGCCGTTAGCCATCGAGGCGTAGATGCCTGTGAGGGCATTGTTCATCTCGGTTTTGTCCGAGAAGACATATTCCGGTACATTCTGCGAGGGCGCGTCTACGTCCAGATAGTCGGAGCAAGAGGCGAGTGCCAGTGCCGAGAGACCGGTTATGAATATATTGCGGAGTTTCATTGTTGTAGTTCCGTTGTGAAAATGGTATTAGGTTATGATTAGAATGCCAGATTCAGACCAAGGACGTAAGAACGCGAACGGGGGTAGCGGTTCATGTCGTAGGAGGGAGTCAGGCCGCTCTGTACGTCAACCTCGGGGTCAAAACCGGAGTAGTTGGTGATGATGAAGGGGTTGGTGACAGAAGCGTATACACGGCACTTGCTCATGCCGGCCTTCTTGTAGATGTTCTTGGGCAGGGTGTAGCCGACGGTGATGTCGGTGCAACGGAGGAACGAGCCGTCCTCTACGAAGCGCGAGATGGTGAACTCCTTGTTGACATCAGAGGGGTTCCACTCGGTGCGGTTGCGGTTCACGTACTCATACATCTGATAGCCGTAGAGGGGTTTGCCCTCGCCGTTGTCGAAGCCTGAGCCCTCGAAGTTCTCCCACTCGCCCTGAGTGTTGCCGAGCATGTGCTCCCAGATACGGTCGGGATCGGTGTATGTCCAGCGGTTGCCCTTGTTGAACGACGACAGAACGTTGTAGAAGTTGTTCTTGTTGCTGATCGACGAAGAGAGCTGGTAGGCAGTAGCGTTGTAGACGTCGAAGTCGAGGAAGAAGGTGAAGTTGGCGGTGAAGTCAAAGCCCTTCCACTGACCGTTGAGACCGAAACCACCCTGAAGTTTGGGAGTGGTGCGACCGATGATGGTCTTGTCGTTCTCGTCGATGAGACCGTCGCCGTTGAGGTCCTTGAACTTGGGCTTACCGGGCTGGGTCTGGGTACCCTGATCGTTGGAGCTGTACATGTTGTCCATGATGACGGTGCCCGAGATGAGCTTGCCGTTCTCGTCAAATACCTGCTCGATGGGATCGTAAACGTTGGTAGCGGTGTTGTAGGTGAACTCGTCGAAGCCATAGAGGCCGTCATATACATAACCGTAGATGAGACCAACCTCACCACCTACCTCGAGACGGTAGTTGTTGCCGGCGTCAGAGCTGGCGCGGCTGTGGCGGAGCTCGAGATAATCCTCGTCGCCGGTGAGCTTGTCGACCTTCATCTTGTTAGCACCGAGGTTGAAGCTGGCGCTGAGCACATAGTCCTTGCCACGGAGAATGTCGCCGTTGACAGAGAGCTCGAAACCGCGGTTGGTCACCTGACCGATGTTCTGATACTGCTTGGAGTAACCGATGGTTGTGAGCACGTCGGCCTCATAGATAAGGTCGCTGGTGGTGTTCCAGTAGTACTCGGGGGTGATGCGCAGACGACCGTTGAAGAACGAGAGGTCGAGGGCGAAGTTGCGGGTCAGAGTTGTCTCCCACTTGATGTCGGGGTTGGGGAGGTAGGACGATGTGTCGTAATAGAGGGCACCGTCAGGTGTGCTGGGGTCCTCGCCGAAGTTCACACCGCCGTTGCTGGACGAGTAGAGGTAGCGCCACATGTCGGCCTTGATACGGTTGTTACCGGCCTTACCGATAGCGGCACGGAGCTTGAGCTCGTCAAGCCAAGTGAGATCCTTGAGCCAGTTCTCCTGCGACATTACCCATGCACCGGACACCGAGGGGAAGTAGCCCCACTGGTGACCCTTGGCGAACATGGTCGAACCGTCGGCACGGAACGTAGCCGAGATGAGATACTTGTGATCGTAGTTGTAGTTGAGCTGACCGAAGTAAGAAGTGGTGCGGTCTGCAGTGCCGAGCGACGAAGTCGAGGTCCAAGGTGTGCCGAGGCCCATGTTGTTGATGGCCTTGTCGGCAGTGATCTCGCGGGGGAAGTAGCGATTCTTCTGTGTGCTGTTGCTCTTCTGCTTGTGATAGAGCTCGAAACCTACGAGAGCATAGAAGTTGTTCTTCTCCTTGATGCTCCAGT
>CAZAWC010000062.1:0-14507 GCA_964488595.1 uncultured Staphylococcus sp.
CCGACCCTCTGCTTGTAAGGCAGACGCTCTGAACCAGCTGAGCTAAGCGCCCTTACTTGCTTAAAGCGATGCAAAGTTAGGCACTATTTTTGTACCTGCCAAATTTTTGAGCAACTTTTTTCAACATTTTTTTATCGTCACACTCTCATCACACACAGCGCCCCGCGGCCGAAAGGCGGCCGCAGGGCGCAGAAATGGCGTGTAACTATGTAGCTGTCAGTGATTGAAGCGTCTCATCAGGCCTCCTTGCGGAGCACCTTGAGGGCGGCATCATAGTCGGGCTCGTTGGTGATCTCCTCGACCACGTCGCGGAAGATGACGCGACGATTCTCGTCGAGCACGAGGACAGCGCGGGTGAGCAACCCGGCGAGGGGACCGTCCACAAGCTGCAGGCCATACTTCTGGCCGAACAGGGGCGAGCGGAATGCCGAGCCGAAAAGCACGTTCTTTATGCCCTCGACCGTGCAGAAGCGCCCCATGGCAAAGGGGAGGTCCATCGACACGCAGATGACGGCCACGTCGTCGAGTTTGGCAGCCTCCTCATTGAAACGGCGCACCGAGCGGGCGCACACCTCGGTGTCGAGGCTGGGAAATACGTTGAGCACTACGCGCTTGCCGGCAAAGTCAGAGCAGATGATCTGCGAGAGGTCTGGACCTGCGAGGTGAAAGCAGGGAGCGGTCTCCCCTACTCCGGGGACTGTGCCGCAGGTGTGCATGGCTGTGCCATTAAGGAATACAGTTTCCATATGTCTTAGTATTTTAATTTATAATTATCAATATAGTTATCTGTCCGTGACGGAGCTCAGAGAATGAGCTCCAGTGACTGTAAAACAGTTTCGGGCAGGTCTTTGTTGAAGCCGAGGATCACATTTTTCACCGTCCCCGCACCGTCGGCCACTATCACCACCGGGAGCGCCGCCGCACCACAGTCGCGGGCCAGCGAACGGGCATTGAGCAGGAGGGTCTCGCCGGGTCTCGGAGCCCCCGCCAGCGCCTCGGCGGCATCGGCATTGGTGCCCGCGAAGGCAAATATCGCATCGGCGTCGGCCGACGCTCCGTCGATGGCCGAGCGGACGCCGGCTATCACCTCGCTGTTGAACGATCCGGCCGCCGGGTCGATGATGGCTATGACGACAGGGCGGGCAAAAGGCTCGCCGCGGTGGTGCACATGACGCTCACCCGTGAGCGTGGGGAGGGCAAAGGTGGGCATGGGGGTGTCGCGCAGATTCTCGATGCGGAAGTTGCTGACGCGATATTTCTCGAACACCTCGGGATAGGTCTCGACGAGCAGTTCCTCGCTCAGGGGCTGCCAGCGCGGAGCGGGAGCCGACACATAGTCGGTGATTATGGTCTGCTCGGAGATGCTGCCGGGGTTGCTCTCGGTGACCACACGGATGGGCAGCATCGTGGCGGGGTCGAGATAATACTTGCGCTCCTGCACGGGGTCGCCGTCTATCTTCATCACGGCCGTCACGCCGAGCACCTCGCGCCCGTTATAGCGCACGCCGGGAGTGACGGTGAGGGTATAGCGCGGATCGGCGGCCATGGCGCGCAGCTCGTGGCCCATGAACTGGGGGAGCAGCGAGGCAAACTGGGCCGAGCGCTGCACGCCCCCGCCCGGGGCCGTGAGACGGAAGGGGATCGAATCCCACTCGACATGATACTCCTGAAGGCGCGAGTCGCGATAGCGGTAGAGGTTGCCGTCATAGTAGGCGGTGAATCCCTCCGAGACCCCCGAGGGAGTGGGTAGGCTCCAGTCGATGATATAGGAGGCCGGCGAGAGCGAGTCGGAGGGGACGGCGGCCGAGCGAAGCCCGAGGGTATAGACCACGTCGGTGTCGGTCTGCGGCAGGGTCACGCTCAGCGTGGCCTCCCCCTCATATACGGGCGTATTGGCGAGCGCGGTGGCAATGTCGGCAAGTCCCTGAGCCCGCAGGCTCAGTGGACTTGACACGGTTAACACCATCAAAGTTCTGACAATCCCTTTCATAAAATCCAATAAAAAAATAGTTGACGTTCATAATCTACAACCGCCCGCGGGCGCGCAAAGTTCACACACCTCACGGGCCGGATGCAAAAAAGCTCCCGGAGGGGGAGCTTTTTCTATTGTATTCTTAACTTGAATCCCCTCCCCCGGCTCCGGCCACGGAGCGTGGAGGACGGGGGAGGCAGCTGACCGGATCAGCCGATCTTGATGCCTGAGAATCCCATGAAGGCCATGGCCAGCAGGCCGGCGCAGATCAGGGCGATGGGCACACCCTTCATGGCCTTGGGCACAGCGGCGAGCTGGAGCTGCTCGCGGATGCCGGCAAAGATGGAGATGGCCATGGTGAAGCCGATGGCGATAGCCACGGCATAGACCACGGACTCGCCGAGGTTGAAGCCCTTGCGGGTCACCTCGATGGCCACGCCGAGCACGGCACAGTTGGTGGTGATGAGGGGGAGGAACACTCCGAGAGCGCTGTAGAGCACAGGGGCGATCTTCTTGAGGATGATCTCGAGCATCTGCACGAGGGCGGCGATGACGAGGATGAAGACGATGGTCTGCATGAAGCCGAGCCCGAAGGGATTGAGCACGAGGTCCTGAAGCAGCCATGTGATGGCTGTGGCCAGAAGCATCACGAATGTGACGGCTGCACCCATGCCGACGGCCGAGGAGAGCTTGCGCGACACTCCGATGAAGGGGCAGATGCCCAAGAACTGGGCGAAGACGATATTGTTGACAAAAATCGCCGTGATGATGATGGAGATATATTCGAGCATGGCTTATTTAGTTCTGAGTTTGGTGAAGAGGGCTATCAGGAGACCAAGAGCGATGAAGGCTCCGGGGGCGAGCACGAAAACGAGCGACCCGTAGGTGTCCGGGTAGATCTGTGCGCCGAAGATGGCACCCGTGCCAAGCAGCTCGCGGAAGGCGCCGAGGATGGTGAGGGCCACCGTGAAGCCGAGGCCTATGCCGACGCCGTCGAGCAGGGAGTCAAACACTCCGTTGCGCGAGGCGAACGACTCGGCGCGGCCCAGCACGATACAGTTTACAACGATGAGGGGGATGAAGATGCCGAGCGTGGCATAGAGCGCGGGGAGATAGGCCTGCATCACGAGCTGGAGCATCGACACAAAGGTGGCGATGACCACGATATAGGCGGGGATGCGCACCTTGGCGGGCACACACTTCTTGATCATTGAGATGACCACATTGGAGCATATCAGCACTCCCATGGTGGCCAGACCCATCGACATGCCGTTGATGGCGCTGCCGGTGGTGCCGAGGGTGGGACACATGCCCAGCATCAGCACAAAGGTGGGGTTTTCGGCAACGATGCCGTTATAGAGTATTCTGAGTTTTGAGTTCATGGCTGTGTGATGATGAGAGCGGTGTGACTTACTTGGCCTCGGCGGCGACCATCTGCGAGAAGGCTACCGAAGCACGGTTGAGCGCGTCGAGGAATGCACGCGAGGTGATGGTGGCCGCGGTGATGGCATCCACCTGTCCGCCATCCTTGCTCACGGTGAGGGCACCCTGCGTGGGATTGAGACCGATGACATTGTGGGCTGTGCCCTCGGCACGGAACCACTCGTCCATCTTGGCGCCGAGGCCGGGGGTCTCGGCATGCTCCATCACGGCATAGCCGGTGACGTTGCCGTCGATGTCAAAACCGTAGATGAGCTTGATGTCGCCCGAGAATCCGGCGCCCGAGTAGCTCTCTACAGCCGCGCCCACCAGACTGCCGTCCTTGCGAGCGGGAAACACCTTGAGGGGGGTGCTCTCGCCGACGGGGGTCACGTCGATGGCCTCGGCCACGGGGTCGTTGTCAAACGGGGGAGTGACGGCGCTCACGGCCTCGATCTGCTTGTCGAGCTTGGCCTGTTCGATGGGCTGCTCGGTGATGGTGTAGATCCACGACAGGAGGCCGGCGGCCACAATGGTGATGGTGCCGAGCGACACCACCATGTTCACGAGAGTTGATTTCATGCTGCTACCCTCCTTTCTCCAAACTTGCGGGGTTTCATATAGCGGTTGATGAGGGGTGTGACACCGTTCATGATCAGGATGGCAAAGGACATACCCTCGGGATATGCGCCCCAGAGGCGGATGACGAGGGTGATGATGCCGATCATCACGCCATAGACCAGCTGGCCCTTGTGGCTCATGGGCGAGGTGACATAGTCGGTGGCCATGAAGATGGCGCCGAGGAGCAGACCGCCCGACAGGAGCTCGACACCCACGGGAGCACCCACGCAGAGCGAGAACACGGCCACTGTGCCGATGATGCTGACAGGGATGTGCCAAGTGATGACTTTCATGCAGAGGAGATAGATGAAGCCGATGATGAGGGCAATGGCGCCGACCTCGCCGAGCGAGCCGCC
The DNA here is from genome assembly GCA_964488595.1 of uncultured Staphylococcus sp. Lineage (GTDB taxonomy): Bacteria > Bacteroidota > Bacteroidia > Bacteroidales > Muribaculaceae > Duncaniella. The sequence goes on from CAZAWC010000062.1 coordinate 4,369, forward strand.
CACATTGCCCATGGCGGCGTCAAGCAGGTTGACGTCCGAGGGATCGATGATGTGCTGCTTGAGCTGGCCGAGGATGGTGGGGCCGGTGGTGGCGTCGGCATAATTGGTGAGATTCTCGCCGGGCACGGGCCATGTGGTCATGGCCACGGGGAACGAGAGGAGGAGGAACACGCGGCCCACGAGGGCGGGGTTGAAGATGTTGCATCCGAGGCCGCCGAAGGTCATCTTGCCGATGCCTATGGCCACCACGCATCCGATGAGGATGGTCCAAACGGGGAGGTTGGAGGGCACGTTGAGCGCGAGCAGCAGACCTGTCAGCACGGCCGAGAGATTGCCGATGGCCGGGCGCTGGCCGAGCATGTAGCGTGTGATGAGATACTCTACCGCCACGCATCCTAATATCGAGGTGACGATAACGATAGCTGCGCCGAGCCCGAAATAGTAGAGCGACACGAGGACAGCCGGGATCAATGCGATGATCACATGGAGCATCAGGCGTGTCACTGTCGTCGGTGTCTGAGCATGTGGCGACGGTGAGATGGTAATTAGATTATCCATTATACGTGTTGATTGTATGAACCGTGATGAATAGATGGTATAGATTTGGGTGCAAAGATACAAATTTTTTTTTATCTCCCTTTAAAAATCCGAGGGAATTTCACACGGCCCCTCCACAACCGCGCCGTGTGCACACCGGGCGACGCGGGCGCGGAACGGACGGGGAAGGGGATTTTGGGGACGGAGGAGGGTAATATGCGGCCTTTCGGGGGCGAACGGTGGTATTTTCAGCCCAAATGCGGGTGAAAACGGACCAAGAGCAGGCAACATATCGGGCAAATCACTAACTTTGCATCCACAACCTTAACACTCAATCAATATCATGCGTCGTATAGCAAACTTATTCGCATTTATATCTATCTCCGCCGCGGCGGTAGCGGGTAACTATCCCGACCATTCGGACTATCTCTGGGTCACGGTGCCCGACCACGCCGACTGGCTCTATGAGACCGGTGAGCCGGCTACAGTGGAGGTAGCGCTCTATAAATATGGTGTCCCCGCAGCGGGACAGACCGTCACCTACTCCATAGGCCCCGACATGCTGGCGGCCGACACCACGGCCACCGTGACGCTCGATGCCTCGGGGCGCGCCGTGATCCCCGTGGGGACCATGACGAAGCCCGGATTCCGCGACCTGCGCCTCGAGACCAAGTTTGACGGACGCACCACCGCCCATCATATCAAGCTCGGATTCTCGCCCGAGAAGCTGGTGCCCTACACCGCCGAGCCGACCGACTTCGACGCATACTGGAGCGCCGCGCTCAAGAAGGATGCCGAGTTTCCCCTCAAGTACACGATGGAGCCTGAGCCCAAATACACCACCGACAAGATGGACTGCTATCTGGTGAACATGGAGCTGCCCGGCAAGAACGTCAAGTCGATGTATGGCTACCTGTTCATCCCCAAGGGCGGGGGCAAGTATCCCGCCGTGCTCTGCCCTCCCGGCGCCGGCGTCAAGACCATCAAGGACCCGCTGGCCCACCGCTACTATGGCGAGGGGGGCATGATACGCCTCGAGACAGAGATCCACGGCGCCCACCCCGAGCTGAGCGAGGCCGAGTTTGCCGACCTGCGCAAGGTGAAAGGTGACTATCTGAAGATGGGCCTTGACAAGCCCGAGGACTACTATATGCTCGACGTCTATCTCGGCACCCGCCGCTGGCTCGACCTCCTGACCTCGCTCCCCGCCTATGACGGCGAGAATCTCTACGTGCAGGGCGGATCGCAGGGTGGCGCGCTGGCCATCACCACCTCGGCCCTCGATCCGCGCGTCAAGGGTTGCGTGGCCAATCACCCCGCCCTCTCTGACATGAACGGCTATCTCGGCGACAAGACCGGCGGCTATCCCCATCACTTCCGCAAAGACCCCTCGGAGGCTACCCCCGAGAAGACAAAGACCCTCGAGTATTATGACGTGGTGAACTTCGCCAAGCGTCTGCGCTGCCCGGTGCGCATGACATGGGGCTACAACGACGTGACCTGCCCGCCCACCACCAGCTATGAGGTCTATAATCTCATCACTTCGCCCAAGGAAGCCCTCCTCACCCCCATCAACGAGCACTGGACCTCTGCCGACACCGAGCGCGGCCACTATGAGTGGATCAAGGCACGGGTAGAGGCCGACAAGAAGTGAGGCCCAACGAGACAAGACACACAAAGATAGATACAGAAAACACAAAGGATTTAAGGTAAGAATATCAGATTGTTGCAGGCCCGCCTGTCCCGATCACCGCAAAGGGGTGACAAGGACAGGCGGGCACTGTTTTATCGGGGATGTGGTGTGGGGGTCAGAACTTGAACTGCTCCATCTCAAACTTGACGGTGAGACCCCAGCGGAAGGGGGCTCCGCGCTGCACGAAGTTGTTGCCGACCGACTCGTAGCGGAACACATTGAAGCGCGTGTCGGTGAGATTCTTGAACCACATGTCAAACCACACGCTTTTCCACTTGAGGCCGGCGCTGAGTCCCACCTCGGCATAGAAAGGCTGGCGATAGAGATTCTCCTCGTCCCAGTAGATGGAGCCTGTGCCGCGGAGGTCGGGGGTCACGGTGAGCTCGAGCGAGTGGCGACGCGAGAGGAGTGTGGAATAGGTGGCGGAGAGGAAGAGGGTATTTGCCGGCGCATAAGGGACACGCTTGCCCGAGAGGTCTTGGATGCCGTTGTTGAAGTGGCGGAACGTGGCGTGCGTGTATCCATAGGCCAGATTGAACATCCAGTGTTCCACGGGAGTGTAGCGGAGCGTGAGCTCGGCGCCCAGCGAGCGGGTGCGCCCGGCATTGGCCATCATGCGCCCGGTGATAGACCCTTCGGGGAACACGGTGACCTGCTGGTCGCGCAGGTCGATGAAGAAAGCCGAGAATGTGGAGTAGACCCTGCCGCGGTCGACGCTGAAATGACCGCCCACCTCATAGTTCCACGACGTCTCGGGACGATAGCCCGTCACGGCGTCGACATCGATCTGTGGCGGGGTGCCCATCACGGACATCATCTTGGTCTGGAGTATCTGCGAGAACATCTGGGTGTTGAAACCGCCGGCCTTGTAGCCGCGCGACACCGAGGCGAAGAATGCGGAGTTGTTATGATTGAACGTCACCGACAGATTGGGCAGAAATTCGCGGAACGTCTTACGCAGCCTCCCGGTGTCGAATATATCTATCTCCTTGGTGGCCAGCGGACGCGGGCCCATATACATGGTGGCCGAGGTATTGACGGCGTTGGCATAGCTCATGGCGGTGTGCTCGTAGTCGAATCTCAGCCCGGCAGCGATCTCAAAGGGGCCTGCCTCGTAGGTGCTGCGGTGGTAGACGGCCACACCGCGCGTGGGGGTGTGGAATCGCGAGCCGAGCTCGAAGCCGGGGGAGTCCCAGCGCAGCTCCATCCCGGCGGGGAGCTTGTCGTTGACGTTGGGGAGGATGAGGCGGTCTATGCCATCCTGTCCGAACATCACCGGAGCACGCATGCGGTTGTGCTTGTAGAAGGCAAACACACCGGCCAGCCATGAGTAGCGGCCCACCGTGCCACGCAGCACGACGTCCTGCGTCACGCTCAGGTCGTGCTGACGCTGGGTGAGGGTGAAGAGACTCGCCGGGGTGAAGTCCTGATCGAGCGTCATGTTGTCGTGGAGCATCTGCAGCCCTGTGATGGAGGCCAGCGTGAATCCGGGGGTCACCCACTTGACGGTGAGCCCCTCGGTGAGCCCGATGCGCGAGTAGTAGCATGTGTCGTTGTAGTTGACTATCCCGGTCTCGACGGGCGCATAGGGATAGCCCGCCTGACGGGAGTGGACACCCGAGAGGGTATTCTCCACAAAGAGCGATGCCGACGGCTGCCAGACGGTCTTCCAACGCAGGGAGTAGTCCTCGGTCTCGCCACAGCGGGTGTCGTTCTTGCTGTTGTGGGTATATCCGTTGATGTGCGAGGCATAGCCGGTGACGCTCATGCCCACGCGGTCGGAGAGCTTGTCATACCACCCGGCCGTGATGCGCGAATAGGCATAGGAACCTCCGCGGGCCGAGAACTTCACGCCCTGCCACTTGAGCGGCGAGAGGGTGTAGACGTTGATGAGGCCGGCTATGGTGTTGCGCCCGTAGAGGGTGGACTGCGGGCCGCGGAGCACCTCGATCCGCTCTATGTCGGCCGTCTCAAAGTCGTAGGCATCCTTGTTGAGATAGGGTATGTTGTCGACATTGAGCCCGACGGCCGGCTGGTCAATGCGCGCACCGATGCCGCGCACATAGATCGAGGATGTCATGCGGCTGCCATACTCGGGCATATAGAAGTTGGGGGCTATCTCGCTGACGCCTTTCATGCCGGCTATGGAGTATCGCTCCACTTCGTCCTGCGTCACGGTGGTGACACAGACAGGCTGCCGCAGCAGGGATGAAGCCTGTTTGATGGCGGTGACACTCACCTCCGAGAGGGTGCGGGTGGTGTCGGCGGGTGCCTCCCCGGCGGCCCATGCGAGGGCGGGGAGCAACGTGATGAGTGATGTCTTGAGTCGCATGACTGTCTCTGTGATGTGTGGGGGTTGGCGACAGGCGGAGGGAGAGGATCTCCTGTCTCAGCGTTGATTGATAAACTCGGCCTCGTCGATGATGGCGAGACACAGGGAGCGTGTGAGTGGATTGTCGCGCATCAGCTCGGCGCGGGCTGCCCTCTCGGCCTCGGCCGTGAGGGTGGGCATGAGATTGCGCAGCAGCCTCAGCGAGGCATAGCGGGTCATGTCCGAGGGGGCATCCATCCCCTCCGTGGCCAGCGAGGCGGCAAAGGGGAGATGGCGCAGCAACTTGTGGCAGAGTATGTCGGCCTCCTCGGTGGTGGCCGCGCCGCTCAGCCACTCCATGGCCAGCTCGGGGGTCATCGCGGCGGGAGGATAGAGCATGGGGGCGAGCAGCCGCGACTCGCGTGTTCGGCCGTCGGCCCACAGGTCGGCAGCCATCTGCGGGGTGTGGGGCGTGTCGGCGGCCACCTCGGCTATCTGCGGCAGGGTGAGCCCGAATATCATGCGATAGCCGGGGTTGGCACGGCGGAGCACATCGGCCACTATCCCGTTGCGCAGGGCGAAAAAACGCCTTTTGACAAGTTGCATGTCATTGTATTCCATCGCCGGAATGAACTTTTTGCAGCCGTGAGGTGTTTTATATCCAAAACAACCCCCATTTCTCACTGCTTATTTTAATCGTTTTAACTGTTTATATATTATGAGTACTGAAAAATCCAAGAGCAAGGTTTGGCTCGTAATCGGCGTCATAGTGCTTATCATCCTCCTGTTCGTGTGGCTGACCGTGGCCGACTTCTTCGGCGACACCGACGTGGCAGCTTTCATCCCTTCGATGATCTGAGGCCGCCGGCAAGAGCAGCCGACTGACAAAAAGCATCAAAACAGCGTCCCTGCCGGGACGCTGTTTGTTTTTTTCTATTCTCCCGCCCCCGGTGTGCGGCGAGGGGCGGGACAGGAGGATGGCGCGGCGAGGTCAGATGGCATCGTCCTCGACATTCTCGAGCGAGGGAGCCTCGGCGGGAGCGTCGGAGGTGGCGGCCTCGAGCTTCTTCATGATGGAGAAGATGAACGCAGCGCTCACCAGACAGATGCCGACGAGTATGAGCCAGAGCACCCACGTGGGGATGTTGCCCCAGAGGAGCATGGGAATGGACACAAGATAGTTGCCGATGGCGGTGGCGGCAAACCATCCGCCCATCATGGAGCCCTTGAGATGGGGAGGAGCCACCTTGGACACAAACGAGATGCCCATGGGCGAGAGCAGCAGCTCGGCGAACGTCAGCACCAGATAGGTGCCAATGAGCCAGTTGGGGGAGACTGTGCCCGAGGTGCCGACGATGGCAAACGAGCCGATCATCATCACGGCATAAGCCACGGCGGCCATGATCATGCCATAGCCGATCTTGCGGGGTGCAGAGGGCTCCTTTTTCTTCTTGGCGAGATAGCCGAAGATGGCGAGGCTCACAGGGGTGAGGGCCACCACATAGAACGGGTTGAACTGCTGATACTGCTGGGGCTGGATGCCGGTGAGGGGATCGGGGGTGGAGGAATAGAAGTAGCAGATGGCCCACACCACGAGGGCGAGGATGGCCACCGAGATGCCCCGCGAGCCCATGCTCTTGGACTGGAACAGGTTGAAGAGGGCGTAGACACCGACAGCCACGGAGAGGAGCGCCCACACGTTGAAGCCGATACGGGTCCATCCGCCGGCGTCGGGCGAGGTGCATGTCTTGGCAAACTCAGTGAGCGTGGCACCGTTCTGATGGAACACCATCCAGAAGAAGATCACCACGGCAAACACGAGCAGCAGGGCCACTACGCGCTGGCGGGTCTGCTCGGGGCTGAGGGCGGGACCGGCTTCGGCAGCCGATGTCTTGGTGCCGGCAGCCTTCTTGTCCTTGATGATGTGGGCATAGGTGCTGCGCCCGAGGAAGTAGATGAGGAAGCTGACCACCAGCGAGCCGCATGCTATGGCGAAAGCATAGGAGTAGCCCGTAGAGAGGGTGGTGATATAATCCGCGGCCCATGAGCTGATATCTGTGCCGACAATCATGCCGTTATCGGCTGCCACCTTCACCAGCTCGGTGCCGTCGGAGGCGTTGTCGAGATATGTGTTGCAGAGCGCGGGGAGGGTGGACACGTATGTGAGCCCCTGTGCCTTCATGGCCATATTACACATGGCAGTGGCAGCCATGGGCGCAAACATCGAGCCGACGTTGATGGCCATGTAGAACAGCGAGAAGGCCGCGTCGCGCTGACCGCTGAAGCGGGCATCGTTATAGAGGTCGCCCACCATCACCTGCAGATTGCCTTTGAACAGGCCTGTGCCCACGGCTATGAGGGCCAGCGCGCCAAAGAGCACGAAGAGCGAGGTGGTGGAGCGGATGTCGGTGGGCAGCGCCATCACGGCATAGCCTACAAACATCACGAAGATACCGGTGACGACACACTTGGAGAAGCTCCATTTGTCGGCCACCCATCCGCCCACGAGAGGCATGAAATAAACTAATGCGAGGAATCCGGCATAGATCTGACCCGACACGGTGGAGTCGAAGCCGAACTTGGCCTGCAGGAACAGCAGGAAGATGGCGAGCATGGTATAGTATCCGAATCGCTCGCCTGTATTGGCCAGCGAAAGGATATATAGACCCGCCGGTTGATTTTTAAACATGGATAATAGCTGATTGGTGGAAAATTGCCACAAAATTAGCCTTTTTGCGTCAAAAATACAAATACAGGCATGAGAATCATGAGAAAGTTGCGTACTTTTGCATATCACTTAACTCAACCCATCACCCTCTGACCTATGATAGAAGAAATCCTGCGCCACAACCGCGAGTTCGTAGCCTCGGAAGGCTACCGCCGGTTCGAGACCTCTAAATATCCCGACAAGCGCATCGCCATCGTCACCTGTATGGACACACGCCTCGTGGAGCTGCTGCCGGCGGCGCTCGGCATCCGCAACGGCGACGTGAAGATGATCAAGAACGCCGGTGGCACCATCACCAATCCCTTCGACTCCACGATGCGCTCGCTGCTGGTGGCTGTCTATGAGCTCGGGGTCAACGAGATAATGATAATAGGCCACACAGGCTGCGGCGTGCAGGGGATGAACGCCGACGAGATGCTCCATCTGATGAAGGAGCGCGGTGTCGACGAGGAACACATCTCGCTGATGCGCCACTGCGGCATAGACCTCGACTCGTGGCTCCACGGATTCACCGACACGGGTGATGCCGTCCGGGAGACGGTGGACCTCGTGACCAATCACCCGCTGATGCCCCACGACATAAGGGTGGCCGGCTACATCATGGATTCGCTCACCGGCGCGCTCACCCCGCTCTGATCCATACGGGCCATCACAAATATCACAAGCCCGGCCCCTGTGTGTATGGGAACACACAAGGGCCGGGCTTGCTGTATGCGGGGATCCGCCGGGGTGTCAGCGCAGGGCGACGCCGAGGCGCTCGATGTGGCGCAGGGTGTCGAGGCGCATGATGTGGCGCACGGCCACGGGGCGGGTCACGTCTATGTCGGTGCGGGGCGACAGGGTGACCTCCGTCTGATATGACGAGCCGAAGCCGGCACCGAGCCAGCGGCCATAGATGTCGGCCAGCGGGATGTTGACGGTGTCCCTGTAGATGCGGCCGTCGCCGGGATAGGTCACTTCGAGCCAGAGATTCGAGTAAGGGTAGGCCGACGAGTGGACAAGTCCGAGGGTCAGCCTCCTCTCCACCAGCGAGTCATTGTCGGCGAGAGTAGTGTCGGCCGGGAGCAGGAGCAGCGTGTCGCCATAGGCCCAGCCGTCGGCCGGGAGTTCGGTCCATCGGCTATAGTCGCGCTCCCCCCTGCCGCAGGCGGCGAGGAGCAGACAGAGCGTGGCTATGATGAGGATGAGCGGTCTCACTGCTGGTCGGTGTTGCGGAATGCTTTGGGCCCGCGGTTGCTGCGGGGCTGTATGGGGGCCTGCGCCCCACCCTGCTGTTCGGGCTTGGGCTCGCGGGGCTTCTGCGGCTTGGGCTGCTTGGGCTTGGATGGCTTGCGCGGCTGTTCACCCTTTGGCTTTGGCTGCTGACCTTCGGCCTTGGGCTTTGATGGCTGACCATCGGCCTTGGGCTTGGGCTGCTGAGCATCGGCTTTGGGCTTCTTCTTCTTTTTCTTCTTCGTGCGGTCGAAGCGTGTCAGGTCGTCCTGCGAGGCGAGGTCGATGGGCTTGGGGCGTGCGTTGGCCGCAGCCTTCTCGTCCTCCTCGCGCATCAGCTTCTCGGGCTTCTCGCCGCGGCGGTTCATCTCTATGATCTCAAAGGCGCGTGCGGCGTCGATGGTCACGAGATTGGCGGCTATCTGCTTGTCGGTGGAGTATGTGATCTCCTTCTTGAAGATGTCGGTCTTGAAGTGATAGTATGTGGAGTCGAGCGTCTCGAGGCGCACATTGCGCTCGGGCAGATGGCGCGCGCTCTCCACATAGGTGTCCACCTCGAAGTTGAGACAGCACTTCAGCTTGGCACACTGGCCGGCGAGTTTCTGCGGATTGAGCGATATGTCCTGATAGCGGGCTGCGCTGGTGCCGACGCTGACAAACGACGTCATCCAGCTGGCGCAGCACAGGGGCCGTCCGCATGGACCGATGCCGCCTATGCGGCCGGCCTCCTGACGGGCGCCTATCTGCTTCATCTCGATGCGCACCTTGAAAGTCTCGGCCAGCACCTTGATGAGCTGGCGGAAGTCGACACGCTCGTCGGCGATATAGTAGAATATAGCCTTGTTGCCGTCGCCCTGATACTCCACATCGCCTATCTTCATGTTGAGCTTGAGGCTCTCGGCTATCTTGCGGGCACGGCTCATGGTGTCGTTCTCGCGTGCGCGTGCCTCGTCATACTTCTCGAGGTCGGCGGGCTTGGCCTTGCGGAATATGCGGCGAATCTCAGCGTCGTGCTTCACGCCGGCTCGCTTCATCTGGAGCGCGACGAGGGGCCCCTTGAGGGTGACGCAGCCTATGTCGTGTCCGGGCGATGCCTCCACGGCCACCATGTCGCCCGGCTCGATGTCGAGTCCGAGGGAGTTGCGGTAGAATCCCTTGCGGGTATTCTTGAACTGCACCTCCACTATGTCGAACGTCTGCCCCGGGACTGCCGGAATATCATCGAGCCAGTTGCAGCAATGGAGCTTGCCGCGCGGACAGCGTTTTTTACCGTCTTGCATGGCCGATGATTATTTCGCGTAGCTCACGGAGCGAGTCTCGCGTATCACGGTTATCTTCACCTGTCCGGGATAGGTCATTTCGTCCTGTATGCGGCGGGCTATCTCCTCGGAGAGCTTTTCGGTCTCCACGTCGTCGATCTTGTCGGCGCCCACTATCACGCGCAGCTCGCGGCCGGCCTGTATGGCATAGGTCTTGACCACGCCGGGATAAGAGAGGGCCAGCTGCTCGAGGTCGTTGAGACGCTTGATGTAGGCCTCGACGATCTCGCGACGCGCACCGGGACGTGCACCTGAGATGGCGTCGCAGACCTGAACGATGGGGGCGAGCAGCGATGTCTGCTCCACCTCGTCGTGGTGAGCGCCGATGGCGTTGCAGAT